>CAMBHS010000073.1 GCA_945867235.1 Akkermansia muciniphila | reverse complement strand
GAAGTCTCCAGAAGCAGCCGCACCTTTGGCTCAAGCACTCAACGACCATAACCAAGCGAGACAGGCTCTGGAGCGTTCGATTGCTCAAGAAGCTGCAGCGCACGTTGCCGCTGAATTTGATCCAGAGCGCGATCTCGCTGTCGTCGCTGGTAATGCCCAATGGCATGTCGGTGTTGTTGGCATCGTGGCCTCGCGTATCCAGCGCCAATACCATCGACCTACGCTTATATTTGGAGGCGATGGTGATGTTTGGCGAGGTTCTGGAAGAAGTATCGAAGGGATTGACCTTGCTGATCTATTGCGATCATGTTCCGATTTATTAGTGAAGCATGGGGGCCACGCCATGGCAGCCGGATTAACCATTCAACCTTCGCTATTGGCTGAGTTTAAAGCTCGTCTCAATAAACTTCTGAGAGAGAACACAAACCCTGTGGTTTTTATCAGAAAACTACGCCTCGATGCTGAGGTTCAACTTTCCAAACTCACAATCCCTTTGTTGCAGCAGCTAGGAAAACTTGCACCCCATGGTCAAGGAAATCCTGTGCCTAGTTTTTGTTCATCACGTCTGCAACTTGCCGCCCCACCCCAGAGATTTGGAAAAACAAACACGCATTTGCGATTATCAATTACGGACGGGAAATGCAAGGTGATGATGATTCATTGGAATGCTTCGCCAAATTTTTGTCCCCCAAGTCCGTTATTTGACCTAGCTTACACGGCTGAAATAGACTCTTTTCGTGAACCGAAAGTAGTTCTCAAGTTTCTCGATTGGAAAAAATCACTCGGTTCAAGCTGACAAATGTTTTGTCAGTCCTTGTTCTGTTCGTAATCGTAATTGCCCGCAGGCCGCGTCAATATCGTGACCTTTTTCTCTGCGCAGCGTCGCCGTCGTTCCACAGGCCGTAA
Source organism: Akkermansia muciniphila (assembly GCA_945867235.1). Taxonomy (GTDB): domain Bacteria; phylum Verrucomicrobiota; class Verrucomicrobiia; order Limisphaerales; family SXQI01; genus SXQI01. The sequence continues at coordinate 12,500 of CAMBHS010000073.1, read as the reverse complement.
CCGCAGCTAAAAATGCATCTTGAGTAGCTTCATCGGGACGTTCCCAAGGTAATCCGTCCACTTTGTTGTATGGGATCAGGTTCACCTTTGCGTTCAGACGCCTTGCTAATTCCGACAGAGGTTTTACTTGGTCGAGTCCATCATTTACGCCTGCAATCAGAATATATTCGAAGGTAATCATCCGACCTCTTTTGCTTTGGTAGTATTCGAGCGCGTTAGCTAATACCGTGAGCGGGTATTTCCGATTCACTGGCATGATTCGCCCTCGTATTTCGTCTGTCGCACCGTGTAAGGACAACGCCAGCCTGAACTGAAGCGGTTCGTCGGCCAGTTTACGAATTTGAGGGGCGAGCCCACTTGTTGAAATCGTGATTTTGCGTGCTCCGATACCGCCACCCCATGAAGCATTCAATATCTTCAATGCTTTCATTAAATTCTCATAATTAGCCAGAGGTTCACCCATCCCCATGATCACCAAATTATTGATCAACCGGGTCTGCGGATCTGCCGGAGATTGGGTAGCGTTCCATCGCTCGACTGCTAGGATTTGTTCTACTATTTCATGAACCCCTAGATTGCGTTTCCACCCGTCCAAGCCGCTTGCACAAAAGCGACAACCGTAGGCACACCCAACTTGGGTTGAGACGCATAGCGTATGCCGGTCGCTGGCTTCGCCGTAAAGTGCTGGGCTTGCAGGAATCAAGACGCTTTCAACTAACGCTCCATCACCTAACCGCCAAAGGAATTTCTGAGTGGAATCAGGGGAACCTTGTTTCGTCACCAACTCGAGGGTTTCAAACGAAAACTGGCGACTGAGTAATTCTCTTAATGCTTTGGGCAGATTTGTCATCTCTGACCACTGGCTCGCTCGTCGCTCGTAGAGCCAAGCGAGAAGTTGTGCCACGCGGTAGGACGGTTGATCCCATTCCAGAAACTGCTTCTGCAGTTCCTCAGCTGTTTGTGATTTAATGTCGCAATTCACTAGACTCGATTCTCGGTATTCGGCCTCGCATAATTGAAGCCAATCTATTCACCATGACTATCCAATGTTTTTGTTCCGGATACAATTCAGATATTGGAACTCCGAAGATCATTTCCATGAAATTAGCTTCGCTCTAAGATAGGAATAGTATCATGGATTTACCATCTGGCGGGATTCTTGAATTATTGCTATCTTTTCAATCAAACCATGAACCTTGTATTTAGATTTTCGCTTCGAGTTCTCCCTTCGACGGTGTTGTTACTTTTCCTTCTCAAGGCGAGTTTGATTTTGGCGGAGACTCCATTACCCCAAGATGGTCGCATTCTGACTGGAAAACTTGAAAATGGAGTGACTTGGTATTATCGGGAGCACAACAACCCGCCGGGAAAAATGGCGGCGAAGATTCATGTTCGCACAGGCTCTTTGAATGAAACCGATAATCAACGAGGTCTCGCCCACTTCATGGAACACATGGCGTTTAATGGAACCACCCATTTTCCGCCCGGAAAACTGATTCCTTATTTTGAAAGTATCGGGATGCAATTTGGGGCACATCTGAACGCCTTCACCAGTTTCGACCAGACTGTTTACATGCTTTTCACACCGAATACTCAAACCGAGCAAATCGACAAGGCGTTGATGGTTTTGAGCGATTACGCGTTCGGGGCATCTTTGTTGAATGATGAAATTAACAAGGAGCGTGGCATCGTTTTAGAAGAGTCACGTCGAGGAAAAAGTGCCGGCCAACGAATTCGTGACAAGCTTTGGCCTGAACTTTTCAATGGATCGCGTTTCGCAAAACGACTGCCTATCGGGGTTGATGACATCATTGCCAACGCCCCACGGTTGGAATTCGAACAATATTACCGACAATGGTATCGTCCTGAAAACGTATCTGTTTTTCTGGTTGGTGATGCGAAACCAGATGAGATTCTTCCTCTGATTAAAAAATGGTTTGGAGAATACCGCGCAACAGTTCCTGTTCAAAAGCCTTATACGGCTGAGTTTAAGCCGTTCACCCAAGAACGGGCGATGGTGGTGACCGATGCCGAGCAAGCTGTTTGCGAAATTCAGATGCTCAATATCCGTGCTGCAGAACCTCCCACAACGACCGTAGAAGGGTTGCGTGGAGATCTTGTTAAAGCGGTTGCGTCTTGGATTATCACCAGACGATTTGATGATCGAGTGAAAAAGGGCGAAGCCAGCTACCGCCAAGCCTCCGCCGAAGTGACGGACTTTTTTCATGACGGTCTATTGGTGGGTGGTTTTGCCTCCGGTGAAGCCAAAGACTGGCGCAAAATGTTGAAGGAATTGATCACCGAACTTAACCGCATCCGCGTTTTCGGGATCAGTCCAAGAGAACTTGACCTCGCACGAACTGAAATTTTTGCTTCCACGGAACGAGCCGCAAGAACTGAATCCACGCGTGCTGCTGGGCAAATCATTGATGAGATAATCCAAAATGTTAATGATCGCACACCCACGCTTTCTGCTCAACAAACCCTGAGCCTGCATCAACAGCTTTTACCAAGCCTGAAGGCTGAAGAGGTGAATGCCGCCATCAGAAATTATTTTGAACCTGGAACATTTGCTTATGCTATTTCCATGTCCAGCAAGGATCCAAGCATCGTGCCGACACGAGAGCAAGTGCTGAGTGCTGTCAAAGATGCTGGATCAGAAAAACTCACCAACCTCGCTCAGGCAGCTGTTGTTACGAACCTATTGACCAAGCTCCCTCTACTTGGAAAATCAGTTGAACAATCCGCCTATGAACCGTTGGGAATTACAAGCGGTTGGTTAAAAAACGGGGTGCGATACCACCACCGTTTCATGGATTATAAAAAGGATTCGGTGTTGGTTAGCATTTCATTAGCGGGCGGTTCTATCCAAGAAGATGCTTCGAACGCTGGTATCACCGATGTGGCTACCATCGCGATTAACGAGGCCGCGACTCGCAAAATACCATCGAATCTCATGAGAGATCTGATGACTGGAAAAAATGTATCGGTGGTTGCCTCTGATATGAAGGACCACTTTGAAATCGATATTACCGGGTCTCCGCTGGATCTCGAGATCGGACTTCAAAAAAGCCATCTATTATTGAAGGAAGGCATCATCGAAAAATCTGCGTTTAACAATTGGCGACTTGCCACGTTGCAAAGTCTTGAACAAATGGAAAAATTACCCCAGTACAAGGCCCAAGAAGCCTTGGAGAAAATTCTTTCAGGAGGAGATCCGAGGCGTACTTTTACCACCCGTGCACAAGTCGAGGCGATAAAACTTGAATCTGCACAGAAGTGGTTTGAAAAACTATGTAAAACGGCTCCTATCGAGGTGGCGGTCGTTGGCGATATATCCTTCGATAAAGTGTTGCCTTTACTCGAACGCTATCTTGGCAGCTTGCCGAAGCGGTCTCGTTCCACGGCTGCCATTGATATACTTCGAAAATCTCCACATCCCGTTGGACCATTGAGCACGAATGTTGTGGTTCAAACGATTACTCCACAGGCAGTCGCCATCGCTGGATTTTTCTCTTCTGATGGAGCCAAAACTCGGGATTCGCGAGCATTGGACTTGGCTGCACTGACGCTTTCGAGTCGATTGGTCAAACAGGTTCGTGAGGAACTAGCGATCGTCTATTCCATCGGCGCGAGAAATACACCCGCATGGATTTACCACGACGCCGGTCGCATGAGTGCGGGAGCCCCTTGCAGCCCTGCCAATGCCAAACAGGTGAACACAGAAGTTCACAAAATATTTCAAAACTTTGCCGAACACGGCCCCAACGAAGTCGAACTATCAAACGCCAAAAAACAAATGGCCAACAATCTAGATACCTCGACACGCGAACCTAGTTATTGGTGGGCCATTCTTCGTAACCATGACCTCCGTCACAGGAGCTTGGAGGCGGAAAAAAACATCAAGGAAGATTATCAATCTTTCACACCGTCAGAAATCCAGTCCGTTTTCAAGAAATACTACACTTCAGAACATCGGTTTGATGTAACATCCGTTCCAATTAAATAACTGCACACGACGGCTAGTGATGAATGAAAATCTAAAATGACGAGAATTAATTCAATCACTTGGAACCGTTGAACTGTGAGGAAGGATCGTCCATGAATCTTCGTTGTCTCATTTTCTTGCTGACACTTTTCGTTGTTGATCGTTCTACAATTCAGGCTGCTTCAAAGGTGCCTCCGGATCATGCTGACCGACTCGTCCTTGGGTTGGAATTATTCCAAAAGCAGGTGCGAGGATTGTTGATGGAGCATTGTGTCAAATGCCATGGAGGAGAAAAAACCAAGGGTGGTTTGGATCTGACAACCCGGGAAGGACTACTCAAGGGAGGGGATGAAGGTGTCGTCGTTCAATTGTATGATTCCAAGGCAAGTAAACTGTATCACCTGATCACGCATGCCAAAGAACCTCAGATGCCGTCAAAAGGGAAAAAACTTTCTGAACCAGCGATTGAACAAATAGTCGCATGGATCGATCACGGTGCCCCGTATGACAAACCACTCACGGAAGGCAAATTAATCGTAAAAAAAGATAGAGGAATCGTTTTAGCGAGCGATCGCCAATGGTGGGCCTTTCAACCCCTAGCAAAAAATCTTCCTCGGGAGGTCAACGGGGCGAATGTTGGAAGCAGCGCGATTGATCGGTTCATAGATTCTCGGCTCAAAAAAAAGCAACTCGTCAAAAACGCCGCCGCAGATCGGCGCACTTTGATTCGCCGTGCATCTTTCGATCTACGCGGACTACCACCAACCCCGACTGAGGTGGACTTATTTTTAAGTGACGATCGTGACGATGCCTGGGATAGAGTGGTTGCTGGTTTTCTGTCCAGCCCTAGGTATGGAGAACGATGGGCTCGACACTGGTTGGATGTCGCCCGCTTCGCTGAAAGCTCCGGGTTTGAGCACGACTACGATCGACCCAATGCCTATCACTATCGTGATTTTGTCATCAAAGCACTCAATGCCGATATGCCATTCGATCAATTCGTCCGTTGGCAACTGGCGGGAGATGAGTTTGAACCTGAAGAACCTCTTGCACTCATGGCAACCGGGTTTCTCGGGGCGGGGGTTTTTCCTACTCAAATAACAGCTAACGAGGTGGAACGAGTCCGGTATGATGCGATGGATGACATGCTGGCAACGACAGGGACGGCAATGTTGGGGTTGACGATTGGATGCGCCCGATGTCATGACCATAAATTCGATCCCATTCCATCACTGGACTATTACCGGATGCTTTCAACATTCACCACGACAGTTCGCAGTGACATTGAGCTTAATTTAACCCCGACAGTGTTTAATAAAGCCAAGGCTATTTTTGATCGGGAGCATGAGAGCTTATTGAAATCCTTAAGCGATTATGAAGTTACTTTACTGCCAACCAAATTCGACGCGTGGTTAAAATCGGGTGCCCCTGTAGTTAAAAAACCAATCTGGGAATTGCTCAATGTCGGTGCGGCGGTATCCAAAGCGGGAGCTACTTTCAAAATCCTCGAGGATGGTTCGTACTTGGCAGAAGGAAAAAATGGGGACTCTGACGTTTACACGATCATGGCGACTGTTACGACGCCGGGTTTGCGAGCGTTTCGCTTAGAAACGATGACTCATACCAACATGGTGAAAGGAGGACCGGGGCGGGCTGACAACGGCAACATCGGACTCAGCCGGATGCGAGTTTTCCAAGAAAGCAATAACGACGGAAAAACTAATGAAATTAAACTCGTCAATCCCAGAGCTTCCTTCGAACAGAACTCCAACACTCTTTCAATCCTTGCGACTCTCGATGATAATCCGAAAAGCGGTTGGGCAATTGACCCGAAATTCGGGACCAACCACACGGCTGTATTTGAATTCGAAAAACCGCTTGAGCAAATCGGCACAACGAAGTTGATCTTCCAGCTCGAGTTTGAACTCAATCAACGACACAACATTGGTCGCCTCCGGTTGGCAGCAACAAAAGCATCAGCCCCAAGCATTGACGGCGATGTGGTGCCTGATCGAATTCTTGCCATCTTGGACAGCCTACACCAAGCCCAACCCAAGGCATTGACATCAGGGGAAAAAGGATTGTTACAACATTGGTGGAAGCCCTCTGATGTTCAATGGAATTCCCTTAATGATGTCGTTGCAGCCCATGCACGGAAGACCCCAAAACCTGACCTAACCAAGGTCTTAGTTTGTGCAGAGGGTTTCCCTCCTCTTCGTATGCATACCCAAGGGGTAGATTTTTTTAACGAAACCTACTTATTGAACCGCGGTAGTACAGAGGCGAAAAGAGGCGTGGCTGCCCCAGGGTTTTTACAGGTTTTAATGAAACCTAGCTCGTCTGAAACACAGTGGGCGCATCAACCGCAATCAGGAGCCAAATATTCGGGTCGCCGCCGTGCATTGGCTCAATGGATGAGTGACCCCGAAAATGGAGCCGGGCATTTGCTCGCTCGAGTGATTGTAAACCGCTTGTGGCAGCACCACTTTGGAAAAGGCTTGGTCGCAACTCCCAATGATTTTGGAACTCAAGGGGCGAAACCTACGCATCCTGAATTAATCGATTGGCTTGCTTCAGAATTAATTCGGCAGGGTTGGAAACTAAAACCAATCCATCAATTGATCATGACGAGTGCGGTTTACCAACAAAACACAAAAAAGACCCCTGCGAAAACGAAACTTGATCCTGAAAACGCGCTGTTGTCTCGTCAAATTCCGCTTCGTTTAGAAGCCGAATCCATTCGCGATTCTCTCCTATCCATTTCAGGCGTTCTCGATACGAACATGTTCGGCTCTGGAACGCTCGATGAAGGGAGTCGTCGTCGAAGTATTTATTTCACCGTGAAACGCAGCAATCTAGTGCCGGTAATGCAAGCATTCGACGCGCCTGAACCGCTCGTCAGCCAAGGAACACGCCCCACGACAACAGTCGCGCCACAAGCTCTACTTCTCATGAATAGCCCTCAGGTGCGAGCTTGGGCCACCGCATTCTCGAAGCGCTTTTCGCCGTCACCCAATACCTCCACGAGTGAGGCCATAGAGGGAGCGTATCGACTGACCTTAAATCGTTTGCCATCAAAACAAGAGAAGAAAAACTCTCTGCGCTTTATTGAAAATCAGTTGATCCAATACAAATCCGAAACGGAATCGGTTGCACGCGCCATGGCATTGACTGACTTTGCTCAGGTCGTCTTCAGCCTTAATGAATTGATCTATGTTGACTAACCTTTCTTTGTATAGCCGACGGGATTTATTGCGAAGAGCTGGTGCCGGAGCGGGGATGGTAGCTCTCGCAAGTCTGTTCCGCGACGAGGGACTCATTCTACCCTCCTCGAGTGCGGCAAACCCAGATCCTTTGGCTCCACGGTTGCCCCATTTTCCAACCAAAGCTAAGTCGGTGATCTGGCTGTTCATGAACGGTGGCCCCAGTCAAGTGGACACATGGGACTACAAACCTGCACTCGCAAAGTGGGATGGAAAAGAGCTGGAAGGTTTCGATAAAAAAACAGGTTTCTTTACGGAAGCCGTAGGTCCGTTGATGAAGTCACCCTTTGCTTGGTCTCAACACGGAAAAAATGGGACTTGGGTGAGTGAAATTTTCCCACACATGGCGAAGCACGTGGATAAAATGGCGTTTATTCACTCCTGTCACACCGAGTCCAACAACCACAGCCCAGCCCTTTTTATGATCAATACGGGATCGACTCGCATGGGATTTCCGTGCGTCGGTTCCTGGGCGACCTATGGGCTGGGCAGCGAAAGTCGTAACTTGCCAGCGTTTGTCGTGATGAGTGATCCTTTGGATAGAGGACTTCCAAAAGGACAAGCTAGCAATTGGGGAGCAGGATTTTTACCCAGCGTTTACCAAGGCACATGGCTTCGTCCTAAGGGCGATCCCATTGCTAATATGAAACGACCGGCAGGAATGGGCGATGCCGCGCAGCGGGCGCAACTCGATTTATTAGCCAAGCTCAATCGAGAATCATTATTAAATTCTCCTGCGGAAAATGAGCTCAATGCCAGAATCCAAAGTTTCGAACTGGCCTATCGAATGCAGACAGCGGCCCCGGAGGCCTTCGACAATGACAAGGAACCTGAGCACATCAAAAAGCTTTACGGGATCGATCAAAACCATTGTAAACATTTCGCAGCCCAATGCCTCACCGCACGTCGGTTGGTAGAACGAGGGGTGCGTTGTGTTCAAATCTATTCCGGTGGAATGGAAAACCAACGCAGCTGGGACGGGCATGAAGATATCGTCGGCAACCATCGTGGATTTGCGAACGAAACGGATCAACCCATCGCTGGGCTTTTGGCGGATCTTGAACAACGTGGTCTCCTCAAAGAAACGCTAGTCATTTGGGGCGGCGAATTTGGTCGGCTTCCCATTTCCCAAAAAGGAGGAAAACCCGGACGTGATCATAATCCGCACGCATTCACTTACTGGATGGCAGGAGGCGGGGTGAAGGGCGGCACTCATCATGGTGAGACCGATGAACTCGGACACAAAGCCGCTGTTGATAAAGTTAGCGTGAATGATCTCCATGCGACCATCCTGCATTTGCTCGGGTTTAACCATGAGCGACTGACTTACTTCCATAACGGTCGCAATTTCCGACTTACCGATGTCGCTGGTGAAGTTGTTAAGTCAATTTTGGCTTAATTGGACCCATCAGTTGCACCGAAATGTAATAATTCAATCAGGGTGGAAAACCAAAGGCGAGTTTCACTGCGGAATATTCTGGATGGATTTCTCCGGTTGCAGTTCGGATGATTAACACAGGTTCTCTCCACGTTTTATCATGCATCCGACTCGGTAGATCAACTTTCCGCATCATGGCAAACAAGGTGAGTAATGGGGGTTCAGTCTCGCGTAAGACCACGGGACGCTCTCTCACAATCGTCAATCCCGCTTGGCGGGCTCCATCAATCACACGAGCCTTTTGAGTCGGTTCTTCCGGAAAAATACATGCGAAAACGCCCCCCGATGCGAGGTGCTGATTCGCCGTCATGCAGTAGTCCGCGATATTACCGCGCAATTCAAAACGACAAGAATGTTTTTGTGGATGATCTGGCTCCACTCCGCTGCCGATCGGAAAATACGGAGGACTTCCCAGTATAAGGTCAAATTTTTCTATTTCTGGCAAAATAGTTTTATCGCGGAAATCTCCTAGTCGAATTTCATACCGTTCCAGTAACCCGTTGAAAGCGGCCGATTTTCGTGCGAGTTGAACACTTTGCTCCTGAGCCTCGACCGTCACAAATGTGGCTCCTGGCAAACGCCATGCTGCAATCAAACCTACGGAACCCAAGCCGCTTCCTAAATCCAGCACCTTCTCAGCTCTTGGACACCAAGTCGTTCCATACCAAGCCGTCAACACATCGTCCGTTGAAAACCGATGCCCGCGTTTGAGTTGAAATAGACGGTAATAACCGCTGATGGCGTCGAACGATTCGTCATCCGGAACCTCAACGGCTCCGCCTACCAAGGGACCGGGTTTACTCCAACCTTTAAACTGGGGTTGACCATCTAAAACAAATTGCACATCAACAGCAAACTGCTTTAATTAAACATAATCAAGCATCAGCCAATGGAGGAACAAGATCCAAACTCAGATGGGTCGAAAATGGTTGACCTTCGTGGCGTGGTGCCTACATTTTAATTCAACAGTTCTGAAACATAAATAAAGCAATCATGAGCACTTACGTACCTCTCATTTCATCCGGTGTTGCCGGACCTCTCGGCGTTCTACATCTGCCCCGCCTCTGGCTTAAAGCATCCCTCGAGGCCACAGGACAACTCGCTGCCGGGTATCCTGGTTGCGGAAAAGGATACGATCAAATGGTTCTTGATGGTCTGGGCTTGGATCGACAATCGACACTCGCCTTCATCCAATCTGCACGTCCTACGTATTCAGCCTTTGAAGCGTGGGTCAAAGCCCAACCTAGGGTGAACCTCACCAAGGCTGCCATTCAGAAATCCAATCTCGCAATTCAGGGATACATTCACGACGACGCCACACGCAAAGGCATCCTCCAAGCCAGCGGACTCGTGGATGATGGGTCTGTATTCCCAGATGCAATCAACCTTAATAATCTCGACGATTGGAACGAAGTTCATGCTGCGGTATTGAAATAATCGCACCCATTAATCTCAGCCGGAGGCTCGACTTTTAGGTCGCCTCCGGCTTTTTCATACATGAAATCGGGTTGCCACCCTTTAGGGGACACCCTAGTATTCGCGATTGCGTTGATCGACTTTCTTGGAGGATCCCAGAATTATGAAGCATCACTTAGAATTTGAAAAACCCATCATAGAACTGCAACGCAAGCTTGAGGATCTTCGTCTGCATCCTCAGACACACTCCCTGAAAATTAGTTTAGAGGCCGAAGTTCGCATTATAGAACTGAAAATCGAGGAAACTAGACAGGCCATATTCTCCAATCTAACACCTTGGCAACGCGTACAACTGGCTAGGCATCCAAAACGACCGTTTACCCTCGATTACTTAAAGACAACTTTTACTGGATTCTCTGAATTGCATGGGGATCGCCTCTTTCTTGATGATCATGCGATCGTCGGCGGATTTGCTTTCTTGGGTTCGCATAAAGTGATGGTCATTGGCACTCAGAAGGGTCGAGACACCAAAGAAAATATCAAAAGAAATTTCGGCTCAGCCCATCCCGAAGGTTACCGTAAAGCACTCCGTCTCATGCGGCTTGCTTCAAAGTTCGGCGTTCCGATCATAACTTTAATCGATACCGCAGGTGCGTTTCCAGGCATCGGAGCGGAGGAACGACACATCGCGGAAGCTATTGGAGTAAACCTTCGGGAAATGATGCTGTTGGAGGTTCCCATCATTGCTGCCGTAATCGGAGAAGGTGGTTCAGGTGGAGCTTTGGGGATCGGAGTTGCGGATCGCGTTTTGATTTTAGAAAATGCTTATTATTCCGTGATCAGTCCCGAAGGATGCGCGGCGATTTTATGGAAGGATCGCGCCGCCGCAGGAAAAGCGGCTGAAGCACTCAAAATCACTGCTAGGCAACTGCTTGAGTTGGGATTAGTGGATGATATTATCCCTGAACCGATGGGTGGAGCTCATCAAGATCCAAACGCGATCAGTCTCTCACTGCAAGAGACTCTTACCCGACATCTCCTCGAAATAGCTAATTTCTCTACCGCGCAATTGCTGGAAAAACGGTATGCAAAATTCAGGGCGCACGGCCACGTTTTAGAACCCGTCGAAACAGCTGCCTGATCATGCTTTACCCCCTGACGTTTCAACCCATTTTCCAGGAAAGAATCTGGGGGGGGCGAAATCTGGAGTCCCTCTACGGCAAAAAACTTCCTCCCAAGGTTTCCATCGGTGAATCTTGGGAAATAGCCGATCGCTCCGATGCCAATAGTATTATCACGAATGGAAATCATGCTGGCAAGTCCCTGCGTTGGTTGATGGAAAACCATAGCGAGGAACTTATGGGAAATTCCAAAACTTTAAATGGACGATTCCCTTTGCTCGTAAAAATTCTGGATGCTCGTGAAAAACTTTCACTCCAAGTGCATCCTCCTGCGCATCTCGCACATGCCTTGAATGGGGAACCCAAGACCGAAATGTGGTATTTCACCCAGACAGATACTGAAGCACAAATATTTGCGGGTCTGAGACCGGGGGTGACCGAATCGATCTTCACCACAAAAACCCGTAAAGGCAGCGTTGCGGAATGTTTTCATCGAATCTTTGTCAGCCCGGGTGATGCGATGTTTTTGCCGAGTGGTCGAGTGCATGCGCTAGGGCAGGGGATGGTTGTTTTTGAAATCCAGCAGAATTCTGATTCCACCTACCGAGTTTTTGATTGGGACAGAGTCGATGCCCATGGAGCAAAGCGGCAACTGCACATTGAGCAATCCTTACAATGCATCAATTTTGATGATTTCGAACCCGGTTTGATTGCGAAAACCGAGCCTGTCTTAAGGGGAAATGTCCGCGTTCAAACCCTGTTGAATGATGAACTATTCCAAGTGGATCTAGTCGAATCCGAGAGTGTCGCAGAATTCAATTACCCCAAGGATGCCCCTGTCATCATCGGGGTAATTTGTGGGCAGATTGCGATAAAAAGTGATTCAGACCAGCTTCTGCTCACAGCGGGGAATTTCGCAATGATTCCTGCCAACCTAGCTCAGGTTGTGATCGTCTCAGACCCTCAAACACGCCTTCTGATCACATCGCCAAGGTAATCCCTGGTGAATTGTTACGCCTTGGCACGTTCCCTACTTCTGTCGAGCAAAACTGCGCCGAGAATCACCAGTCCAAGCACGACTTTTTGGGTGTAACTCTCCACGTTGGTTAGGTTCATTCCATTTTGGATCACAGCGATAGTGAACGCACCAATCAGGGTGCCGAACATTTTTCCCTCGCCACCATTGAGACTTGTTCCTCCAACAACGACGGCAGCAATCACATAGAGCTCATACATGTTGCCATAAGTGGGAGAACCGCTTTTCAATTGCGAAG
>CAMBHS010000072.1 GCA_945867235.1 Akkermansia muciniphila | reverse complement strand
AGCACCGATGAGGTCAAAAATAGAAACGTTTTGACGGCGCGGCGCGGATTCTATTTCAAAGTCTGGTTTGCCCGGAATCCGCTGAAAAATGTCCTCCTGAAGCGCCTCTTGAATCTGAAGGTGACCTGAGGCGTCCTTAAATTTCTTATATTCCACCAACTGCCGGATCAGATCCCAGCGAGGGTCGTCCTCGTTATCCTCATCCTCGACAATGGCCTGTTTGTCTACCGGTAACAATTCACGGCTCTTAATATACATCAGCGAGGAAGCCATGACGAGAAACTCGCCCGCGATATCCAGATCCAGTTGACGCATCTGTTCGATATACTCGACAAACTGAGTGGCAATTTTTGTGAGGTTGACCTCATAAATGTCCACTTCCTCCTTTTTTACCAAGTAAAGCAGGAGATCCAATGGACCTTCAAAAACTGTAAGTTGAACTCTGTTTTCCGGCATGAACCACCGTCCTTGGGCGATCCCTGACGGTGTCCCGATGCTAAGAACTCACTTTCCTTTTAGCAACGCAATATCCACAGGTCCATGGTTTTTGGCGTGCTCTCGCAGTCTCAGGATGGTTGGTTCTGTTCGTTGCGAAGAGGTGATTGCCCAAAGGTCAACGATCGACTAGCCTGCCGGTGACCCTGTGAAGGATTTTTAATCTATGTGGCAATTATTACGCCGTGTTTCCCTTACCCAATGGATCATGCTTTCCATGGTGGTAGGTATTTTGGTGGGCTACAATTTTCCCATCGCATCCCAGGATGTGAAGATCATTTCCAATGTTTTTCTTAAAATGATCAAATGCATCCTAGTGCCACTGGTTTTTGGTACTTTGGTGGTAGGGATTGCCGGACACAGCGATGATTTAAAGGCGGTAGGGCGACTTGCCTTAAAATCGATTCTTTATTTCGAAGTTGTCACCACGATTGCATTGTTGATCGGATTGGTTGCAGTCAATTTGACCTTACCAGGAGTCGGAACAAAATTACCCCCTCCCGCGTCCAAAACGGAAATCGCCGCCCCTTCGCAAGTCACTTTCAGCGGTATTGTTGAGCATATCGTTCCCAAAAGTTTTTTTGAGGCCGCTGCAACGAACGATGTGCTTCAAGTTGTTTTCTTCGCGATGATATTCGGGGTCGCTCTCGCCCAAGTTCCCGTTCAACAACGCGAACCCATGCTCCGGTTTTGCGAAAGTTTAACCGAGGTTATGTTCAAGTTTACCGGGCTCGTCATGAAATTTGCACCCCTCGGGATTGGTGCTGCCATGGCATATACGGTAGGCCACAGTGGGTTGGGGGTCCTCGTAAGCCTAGGCAAGCTCATTTTGACCCTTTATGGGGCTTTGATCGTTTTTTGTTTTGTCGTTTTTCTGCCCATTGCAATGTGGATTCGTTTGCCGGTGAAAAAATTCCTGCAATTGTTACGTGAACCGATCATCCTCGCCTTCACGACGACTTCCTCAGATGCAGCAATGCCGGATGCGATGAAGCGGTTGGTTCAATTTGGGGTGCCAAAGCGAATTGTCTCCTTTGTGATGCCGCTTGGTTACTCATTCAACCTCGATGGCTCGACCCTCTACCTGGCGATCGCCTCCGTTTTCGTGGCACAGGCCGCTGGGGTTCCGCTCACTTTGAGTCAACAAATAACCATGATGCTAATGCTCATGCTGACTAGCAAAGGCATGGCTGGAATTCCTCGTGCTTCGCAAGTCATTCTTGCAGGCACTTTGGTAAGTTTCAATTTACCTTTGGAGGGCATCATCCTGATCATCGGAGTCGATGAGTTGATGGACATGGCACGCACCACCGTTAACCTTGTCGGTAATTGTCTCGCCACAGCAGTCATGGCTCATTTGGAAGGTGAGGCAGGTTGGAATGTTGACCAGCACAAAACGCCATCGTCAGCTTCATAGCCTCAGAGACCCATTTATTTGTTTATCCTAGGATTCCACGATGCCAATTACTTCTCCACGTCTGAACAGTTTTTCCGAGTCAGTCATTCGTGGCATGACCCGACTTTCCAACCAGCATAACGCGATCAACCTAGCCCAAGGCTTCCCGGATTTCGATCCGCCATCGGAACTTTTGTCGGCTCTTCATCGCGCCACTGATGGCCCTTTCCACCAGTATGCGATGACATGGGGCGCACCTCGTTTTCGTGCTGCTTTAGCGAACAAAATCACACGATTCACAGGTGTTCCTGTTGATCCCGCTCAACATCTTGTTGTCACTTGCGGCGGCACCGAAGCCATGATGGTAGCGATGATGACAGCGTGCTCACCGGGAGATGAGGTCATAATATTTACTCCTTTTTACGAAAATTATGTGGCTGATGCGATTCTCTCCGGAGCCATTCCATTGTTTGTAAGGATGCAGTCCCCACAGTTTCATTACGACATTGCCGAACTAAGATTGGCTTTCGCCCGTCGTCCCAAGGCCATTATCCTGTGCAACCCTTCCAACCCTTGTGGCAAAGTTTTCACTCGCGTTGAGTTACTTGAAATCCTAGCTCTTGCAGAGGAATGCGACACCTTTGTCATCACTGATGAGGTGTATGAACATATTGTCTACACTCCGTTTCGGCACACCACATTTTGTTCATTACCCGGTGCTTGGGATCGAACCATTACCTGCAGTTCGCTTTCCAAAACATACTCGATCACAGGTTGGCGGTTAGGATACGTTCTGGCTCCCTCAGCTATTATCCAACAAGCTCGAAAAGTGCATGATTACCTTACCATTGGTGCGTCTGCGCCATTGCAGGAGGCTGCGGTGACAGGGTTGGAGTTTCCAGATTCCTATTACCATGACCTACTCAAATCCTACACGAGCAAGCGTGACGTGTTTCTCAGTTATTTGAAAAAACTAGGTCTTCCCTACTCAGAACCGCAGGGAGCTTATTTTGTATTGGTGGACATATCTTCATTGGGTTTTGCCAACGATACACTTGCCGCCGAATACCTTGTTCGGGACATCGGCGTTGCAGGAGTTCCTGGTTCCAGTTTTTTTCAGGATCCGATGAATTCCTTGGTACGATTTCATTTTGCAAAACAAGAAACAACCTTGCACGAAGCGGGACAACGTTTACTGAAACTTCGCGAGTAGAAAAGTTGGGACTCGGACTATTGGACAGTGTCGATATCGATCTTTTGGTTGGTAATTCTTCCTCCATAAAACAATCAGTGTCTCAGTGTGAACGAGAATAAAACGCATAATTAACATTTCAAAGTTGATTAGGTTGCAGGAATTGGGATGAATAGGGGCGTTGAACCCATTTACTCAGTCCATTGGAGGTCGCCTGTCGGTGTATATAACTCAGGCGACTTGGTTTCGACTCTTACTTTTGTTGTGCGGATTTTTTTGTAGTTTATTAGTCAACTCCGCCAAAGAAGAGTGGCGACAAATGGGAGGCAGCAAATACCGCAAATTACCAAGTGCGGCAACAAACCTATCCGTTGGATTAAATCTGTTGAATCCTGAAACGTTGGGCATTTCCTTCACAAATACCCTTCCAGATCTTCTCATGCGAACGAGGCAATACTCTTTGAACGGCGCAGGATTGGCGCTGGGAGATTATGATGGAGATAGCCTTCCAGACATTTTTTTTTGCAACAAAGGAGGGAGTAGCAAACTTTACAAAAATTTGGGCGGATGGAGGTTTGCCGATGTTACCGAATCCACCGGAGTGTCCTGCAAGGATCAATCATCCACCGGGGCATTATTCGCAGATTTAAATGGGGATGGATGGCTTGACTTGCTCGTGACTGCGTTTGGAGGTCCCAATGCCGTGTTTTTGAATGAATCTGGAAAGAAGTTCACGAACATCACGATCTCGTCCGGGTTCTCTTCACGGGGAAACATGACTTCGATGGCAGCGGCCGACATCGACGGTGACGGTGGATTAGAAATCTACGTTTGTAACTTTGGATTAGAATCGATTGGTGGGGATGGCATTTCCTTAGCTACAAGGGTCATCGACGGGCAAACCAAGGTGCAAGGTCGTTTTGCCAATCGCGCAATAATCAACCATGGCAGGCTGTTGGAATTAGGGGATCAAGATTGGGTCCTAGGGAGCTTGAACGCAGGACGGTTCCAAAATCGCGACTGGGAGTTTTTTTTTACTGATGCTGCCGGCAAACCCATGCGAGCGCCTTGGGACTTTGGATTGGCCGTCCAATTTCGAGATATCAATGGGGACGGGATGCCAGATATTTATGTCTGCAATGATTTTCAAACACCGGATCGACTGTGGCTAAATGACGGGATCGGTAAATTTCAATTGGCACCAACCCATTCGCAGCGAACCCAGCCGTATGCGTCGATGGGTGTTGATTTCGCCGATTTCAACCGGGATGGTTTGTTAGATTACTTCGCAGTTGAAATGTTGCCCACAAAGCGGACCAGTCGGATTCAGGCAGCATTACCTTACCAATCGGGTTCACGCGCTAAGAATTCGATAAATGAACAGGAACAGGTAGCACGGAACTGCCTTTATCTTAATCGCGGGGATGGAACCTATGCTGAAATCGCTCAGATGTCCGGAGTCTCAGCTAGCGATTGGTCGTGGTGTCCACTTTTTATCGATCTGGATTTGGACGGTTATGAAGATTTACTCATTTCCAACGGTAATCTTAAGGACTTAAACAATCTCGATGATGCTGAATCCAAGAATGGTGCGCAGGGAAATGCTTCTTCTTTGTTCCTGCAACCCCTCCTGACCCCCAACAGTGTTTATCGGAATCGAAAGGACCTGACCTTCGCCGATATGCAGGGAAACTGGGGATTTAATGCCACCAACATTTCCCAAGGGATGGCGATGGCTGACCTGGACGGCGATGGGGATATGGATGTCGTCGTGAACACTTTAAATGGGCCCCCGTTGATTTACCGTAATGAATGCATTGCTCCGCGATTGAAGGTTCGGTTGAAGGGCCTAGCTCCCAATCAACACGGCGTAGGTGGTCTGATATACGTCCGTTCAGCTGGATTGGTGCAGATGCAGGAAATTATTTGTGGGGGACAATATCTTTCTTCTTCAGAAATGGCGCGGACATTCGCAGGGTTTTCGATCACAAACCATGTCGAGGTCGAAGTTCGTTGGCGTTCTGGGCACCGCACAATCCTCAAGGATGTTCCCGCAAATGGGGAATTGATCGTAATTGAAACAGCCTCTCCGGAAAGTGCCCTAAAGGCTCCACCCGTTGAGAACGGATCACCACTTTTTCAACTCTCCAATACCACGACAGGGCTTCAAGACGGCGGAACAGAGTTCGATGACTTTGCTCATCAATCGTTGCTTCCTCGCAAACTCAGTCACGTCGGTCCCCGTTTAGTGTCCGCCGATATCAATGAGGACGGACGGATGGATCTTTTTTTTGGTTCGAGTGCGGGGGGCCGATTGTCTGTGGTAATAAACCATCAGGAGGGTTGGAAAAAATGGATCCCACCTCAATCAACGAACTCAACCAATCAATGGGGATTTGAGGAGGTTCTTTCCGGACAGACGCAGTCGGTCGCTTCTTGGACAAATCGGTCTGGAGAATTGATGTTAGCGGCATCAATTTCCGCCGGCCAAGGGGGCACTGGACAAGTCAGAATTGCTCACATCCAAAAGGGTCAACTCAAGGAAACCATTACCCTGCATTTCAACCATTCTAACCCAACCGCACTGGCACCGAGAGATGTGGATGGGGATGGTATTCAGGAATTGTTTGTCGGAGGAGGTCCTGTTCAGGGACGATGGCCTGAATCAACCGAATCATTCCTACTTCGCAGAACCCCCCAAGGTTGGAAAAAGGATGACTCCTTGACCCCGATACTACATTCCACGGGTTTGGTTAATTCAGCACTTTGGATCGATCTGGACGGGGATGCGAAGAAAGATCTCGTCACTGTGGGTGAGTGGGGCGCACCGCACATTTATTACAATAAAAATGGAACATTGGTTTCGGCCTCGGCTGGTGTGGGATTGGAGGAGATGAAAGGATGGTGGAATGATATTGCTGGAGGCGATTTTGATGGGGACGGGAAAATGGATTTGTTAATCAGTAACTGGGGACTGAACACTCCATGGTCGGGGTCCTCCACTCAAAGTGCGAATTGGAGTTACGGTGAAATTGAGGGGGCAACGTCCTTTGTAGTTCTAGAAGCGGCATTCGATCCTGAACTCCAGCAAATTGTTCCTCAACGACCCTTAAATGAATTGGCCGCTGTTTGGCCAGGTCTTCGAGAACGCTTTCCAACCCATGCCGCATTTTCAAAAATCAGCGTGGGTGAAGTATTGGGAAATGTCGCACCCGGAATGAAACGTGCCGAAGCTGGTTATTGGAAATCGACATTGTTTTTAAATCGCGGTCGCCATTTTGAACCCCACCCATTGCCACCAGCTGCACAGATCGCACCTGTGTTTGGGATTGGAGTCGCAGATTTCAACGGCGACGGTCACCTAGATGCTTTTCTCGCACAGAATTTCTTCGCCATACGTCCTGCGTTATCTAGGTGCGATGCAGGGCAGGGCTTGGTCCTTCTAGGCGATGGAAAAGGTGAATTTCAACCCTTAGGTAATCGTTCCAGTGGGGTGGTAATGGAAGGTGAACAGCGGTCGGTTGTTGTCGCCGATTTTAATGGAGACCGCAAACCGGATGTGGCCGTAACGCAGTATGGGCAACCGGTGACGATTTGGAACGCGGTGCGATAATTATCTCGTTTTTGAAACATTAAAAATTCACGCCTTGTCGCCCCCTAAATAATAATCCTATCAATCACAAAAGAACTCGTCGTTTTCTCCCTAAAATATTATGTTAAACGAGGAATATGATTGCGACAAAATCTGAAGATAATTTCTTGGTGCACCGTCCTAGAGTAGGACTTACTATGAACTCTCAACCAGTAAACGTCGCATCGAAACACGCATGGTATTGCCTGATACATCTGGTAAGCGCGGTCGTGGTTCTGTTTTTTCCCAGCGTTCGTGCGATCGAAACGGTTCCCACGGCAGTTCAAATCGAGTTTTTCGAATCTAAAATTCGACCGATTCTCGCGGATCACTGCTATACATGTCACAGTCAGAAATCTGAAAAGGTGAAAGGTGGACTTCTATTGGACAACCGCGCAGCTTCGCTCAAGGGCGGTGATACCGGTCCAGCAGTGGTTCCGGGTGATCTTGAAAAATCTTTGTTGATTCAAGCAGTCCGATACACCAACGAGGACATGCAGATGCCACCAAAAAAACAAGGCAAACTCAGCACCGCACAAATTCAGGACCTCGAAGCGTGGATCAAAATGGGAGCACCTGATCCGCGCACCGGACAGAATGATGCAGTTACCTCGAACAAGCGTGATCTCGCCACCCAACATTGGGCCTTCGCACCCGTCTCTCATCCCCCCATCCCCAAGCCGGCTAATCTCCGAGGGGTGTCGAATCCAATTGACGCCTTTATTTTGGCGAAACTGGACACGAAAAAATTCAAGCCATCCCCTAAGGCCGATCGCCGCACATTACTCCGCCGCGTCACCTTGGGACTAACCGGATTGCCACCGACACCCGCAGAGATGGATGGTTTTCTAGCAGACCGATCCCAGGATGCGTGGTCCCACGCCATCGATCGCCTCATGGCATCGCCTCAATATGGGGAACATTGGGCGCGGCAATGGCTCGATATCGCACGTTATGCTGATACCAAAGGTTATGTTTTTGAGGAAGAACGCCGTTACGCCTACGCATACACTTATCGCGATTATGTCATCCGTTCTTTCAACAACGACCTCCCAATCAATCGCTTTTTTACCGAACAATTAGCTGCGGATCTTTTGCCTTTGGGCGAGGATAAACGTCCCCTCGCGGCTTTGGGATATCTCACATTGGGTCGCCGTTTTCTCAACAATCAACCGGACATCATTGACGATCGGATCGATGTCACAACTCGCGGTATGATGGGGTTGACCGCTGTTTGCGCCCGTTGCCATGACCACAAGTATGATCCTATTTCGACCAAGGATTATTATTCTCTCTACGGAGTTTTTGCGAGTAGCCATGAACCCAGTGAAAAACCACTGCTCGGCGCGGCTTCGTTGCCACTCGAATATCCGGAATACCAGAAAGCTCACGCCGCCGCAGAGAAAGCCCATGATGACCATGTGCGGATCAAGGAGTTAGAATCCCTATCCACACACCGAGAACGCACGGGGGATTACCTCTTGGCCGCCTATGATGCTGGAAACCTCGCGGACAAAGGCAAAACGGAGGAACTCGCCAAGGAACGAAAACTAGGTCCAAAGCTGGTGCGACGATGGATCGATGCCATGCCTAAACTGAGCGTGACGAACCACCCCATTTTTGGTCCTTGGAAGGCTCTTTCCGATCTGCCAGCCGCAGAGTTCGAGGCTCAAGCAAAAACAAGGTTGAAACTGGCACTTGGGAATAAAGAGATTAATCCCGTGGTGCAGGAAAAATTCCAATCCACGACGAACACATGGAGCGGTCTCAAGGATGTCGCGATCGTCTACAATGAAATTTTTAAGACGCTCAATAAATCATGGATTGAGACTTACAAAGATTTCCTTCCGACAAAGGAAAAATTGGAGGATGTCCCACGCGAAGCCCTGCGTCAGATTCTGTTTGGCGAGAGTTCCCCTTTCGCAATTTCCGGTGCTGAAATCCACCAGCTTTTCCCCACGCCCGACATTCAAAAAAAGCGAGCCTTGCGTCGTAAGGTTGAAGAAGTCGATGCGACCCATCCCGGTTCACCCCCGCGAGCCATGGCATTGGCCGATAATGAGACCCCCAACAATCCGCATGTTTTTATTCGCGGCAGTCAGCACAATCGTGGTTCTGAGGTGCCCCGCCAGATGCTGGAAGTCGTTGCTGGACCTCAGCGCAAACCGTTCACAAAAGGCAGTGGAAGACTTGAAATGGCGGAGTCGATTGTGGATCCCAAGAATCCTTTGACCGCACGAGTATTCGTAAATCGCATTTGGTTGGCTCATTTTGGAACTGCCTTCGTACAAACTCCGAGCGATTTCGGTCTGCGTTCAGACCCTCCATCGCATCCAGAGTTGCTCGATTATCTCGCCCATCGTTTTATGGAGGAGGGGTGGTCGCTCAAAAAATTACACAAGTTGATACTGCTCTCCAACACCTACCAGCAGTCCAGCGACGACAATGCGAACTACGCACAGATCGATCCGAATAACACTTTGTTTTGGCGCATGGGACGCAGGCGTCTCGAGTTTGAAGCACTTCGGGACAGCTTGATTGCTGTCACCGGAAAACTGGATTTAAAATTGGGGGGACAACCTGTGGAATTGATCAATAAAACAGATGTTGATCGACGCACCATTTACGGTTTTATCGATCGACAAAACCTTCCTAGCCTTCTGCGTACTTTTGACTTTGCCAGTCCAGATACTACGAGCCCTCAGCGTTTCCAAACCACGGTTCCACAGCAGGCATTGTTCATGATCAACAGTCTATTCGTTGTGGCAAAAACTCGTGACCTTCTAGCTCGAAAGGAAATCTCTTCGCAGCAAAAACCCAAAGATAGGGTCAAGGCACTTTATCAAGTCGCGTTTCAACGCGATCCTGAGGTTGATGAACTCGGGTTGGCTCTAAAATACAT
This sequence comes from Akkermansia muciniphila, assembly GCA_945867235.1. GTDB lineage: Bacteria > Verrucomicrobiota > Verrucomicrobiia > Limisphaerales > SXQI01 > SXQI01. The sequence continues at coordinate 3,796 of CAMBHS010000072.1, read as the reverse complement.
TCTCAGTCAGGATAAAATGCCGGCTAAAGAAGTGTCCCCACCCGATTGGCAATATGGCTACGGGAGCTTTGACACCAATGCCAACCGTGTGACTTCATTCCAACAATTGCCCCATTTCACTGGGGATGCGTGGCAAGGCGGAACCAAAATGCCTGACGATAAACTGGGTTGGGTGATCCTTAACAAGGACGGAGGACACGCGGGCAGTGACCTGACTCATGTTACGATCCGCCGATGGATCGCTCCTCGAAACTGCGAAATTAAAATTCGTTCCACGCTGAAGCATGATGCTGAAGCTGGGGACGGCGTGACGGGTTTGATCGTTTTACGAGGTGAAAAAATACTGAAAACCGAAATAGCGAAACACAAAAAACATGAAATGAGCCTCGAACAAGTCGTGGTAAAAGCAGGGGACTCAATCGATTTTGTGGTTCTTTGTGGAATAAACAATGATTCCGACAGTTTTACGTGGAACCCTGTCATCAGCACCCAAGCCGATCCCAAGAATCTGGCAGCGATTACTGAGTGGAACAACCGTGAGGATTTCAGTGGACCGAAGGAAACACCTAAACCCCTCAATGCTTGGGAGAAATACGCGCAAACATTACTCATGTCCAATGAACTGGTTTTCATCGACTGAACAGGAAACGAGTATAAAAAAAGATCAGGCCATATATTCCTGATGCATTCCATGGTTTTTGTTTGAGGATCGGCTGCCTATGAAGAAAACCTTAAAATCCGACATTCCGCGCAAGACTGTATACCGATTGTCGGTCTATTTGAGATGCCTACAACGGTTGCGAACGAACAAAATTCGAACAGTTTCGAGCGAAGCACTGGCGAAGGCGGCTCAGGTAAAATCGACACAATTACGCAAGGATTTAACCTATTTTGGCCAGTTCGGAACTCGTGGATTAGGTTATGATGTCGAGCAGTTGAGTGCGATGATGGGGGAACTGTTGGGGACGACGAGCCTTCAACCGGTGATCCTTGTCGGTGTGGGCAATCTCGGGTTGGCGTTGATTTCCTACCATGGCTTCGAGCAGGAAGGGTTCGAAATAATCGCGGCGTTTGATGCGGATGGACAACGAAAACGCACCAAATGTCGGCTCCCAATATACTCCATGGATAAATTGGACGAGGTTATCCTTGAGCGGGCGGTGAAAATGGCCATTTTGACCGTTCCAGCACCCGAGGCGCAGGAAGTGGTAAACCAATTGATTGCCCACGGAATCGTCGGTATCCTAAATTTTGCGCCCATCATGTTGCATGTCCCTGAAGAGGTGATGGTGAATAATGTGAATCTGGCCATTGAATTGGAAAACTTAAGTTATTTCATCCAACAATAATGTGATGAACCCCTTGCCATTACCCCCTTCGACGCGTCGCGAATTTTTGCACCGGTGCGGGATGGGTATGGGAGCGGTTGGGCTCGCAGGGATGCTGGCGAATAATTCCCAGGCAGATGACCTCAACCCATTAGCTTCACGCAAAGCCCCATTTCCCGCTAAAGCCAAGCGTGTCATTCATTTCTTCCTGAACGGCGGGCCCTCCCATGTCGATACATTCGATCCAAAGCCAGCCTTAAAGAAATATGATGGGAAGCCCTTGCCCATGGATTATATTCGAACCGAACGCAAGACAGGGGCAGCTTTTGCATCTCCCTATCAATTCAAAAAATACGGGCAAAGTGGGCTTGAAATCAGTGAGCTTTTTCCAAAAATCGCCTCCCATGCCGATGACCTTGCGGTGATCCGATCAATGCAGGCAAACCTGCCCAACCACGAACCCAGCCTGATGTTGATGAACTGCGGTGATGCGGTGATGAGTCGTCCGAGCGTGGGTTCCTGGGTTACTTACGGACTAGGTACTGAGAATCAGAATCTGCCCGGGTTTATCGCCATGTGCCCCGGAGGATACCCGATCAAGGAAGCCGAGAATTGGCAGTCAGGATTTTTGCCGGGAGTGTTTCAAGGAACGTTTATCGATAGTCAACACACGCAGTTGGAAAAGTTGATAGAGAATATCCGCAATAATCGCACTTCACTCAAAGCGCAACGCCTTCAACTCGATTTGGTTCACGAACTCAACGAACAACATCAAAAAAAACGAAGTGGAGATCAAAGGTTGGAGGCAAGAATTCAATCCTTTGAACTCGCCTATCGGATGCAGATGGAGGCCGCGGACGCTTTTGATCTGACCAAGGAATCGGCAGAAGTGCGCGAGAGTTACGGCTCAGGAGTGCATGCAAGGCAAACATTGATCGCACGACGGCTGTTGGAGCGAGGGGTTCGGTTCGTGCAATTGTGGCACGGAGCGAGCCAACCTTGGGACCATCACGACGACATAACGCAACATGCCAAATTGGCTAAAGAGATTGACCAACCCATAGCGGCGTTGATTCAGGATTTAAAGCAGCGCGGAATGTTCGAAGACACCTTGATTATTTTTGGAGGAGAATTCGGACGAACCCCGGTTGTGGAGTTGACCTCAGCCGGCAAGCCAACCAAGGGGAGGGATCATAATCCTTATGGGTTTTCCATGTGGATGGCTGGAGGCGGTGTGAAAGGCGGGACGGCCTACGGTGCCACGGATGAGTTTGGATTTCGAGCTGTGCAAGATCCCGTGCATGTTCACGATTTGCACGCGACAATGTTGCATCTGCTTGGGTTCGATCATGAAAAATTTACCTATCGGTATGCAGGGCGGGATTTCCGCCTGACGGATGTGAGTGGAACGGTAATAAAGGGAATATTAGCATGAAATACTTGTTTTCATTGGGGTTGATCACGCTCTGTTTGATCACGAATAGAGACATCAGTGCTGCAACCGCACGTGAACGTTCGCAGGAACTTTTATCTCAGGGCATGGAGGCTCAGCGCAAGGGATTGGTCGGGGCGGCACTGGACGCACTCATGAAAGCGACCGAGGTGGATCCGACAAATCCAGCGGCATGGCTGCAATTGGGGCTGATGCATCGTCTTAAAGGAGAGCATGCCGAGGCGATCAAAAGTTTCGACCATGTGGTTAAACTCGATTCCAAATCAATCAGCGGATGGGAATGGCGCGGTGAGGAGCGTTACAAATTAGGGCTGGTTGAGGACGCGGTGAGGGACTTCGACAAAGTGATTGAGTTGCAACCTCAAATGAAACCGCAACATTGGCAGCGTGGCATTGCATTGTATGATGCAGGACGGTTCAAGGATGGGCGGGAGCAATTTGAATCACATCAAAACGTAAATCGAAACGATGTGGAAAATGCCGTCTGGCATTTCCTGTGCGTTGCGAGATCCGATGGCTTCGCTGCCGCACGCAAAGCGTTGATTCCCATTCAGGGCGACGGGCGCGTTCCCATGGCACAAATTCATAAACTTTTCGGGGGCAAAGGAACTGTTGAAGAAGTTTTAGAAGCAGCAGAAAAACCGGGTGGAAACTCGGAGGTTCTCAAGGACAGGAAGTTTTATGCCGCTCTTTACCTAGGGTTATATTTTGAAGCGATCGGAGAAAAAGCTAAGGCATTGGATTATCTTAAAAAATCCACGACCGAATATTCCCAGCACCACTATATGGGAGATGTAGCTCGGGTTCGTTTCCAAAAACTTTCAGCTGAGAAATAGAGCGGTAGAAACTTGAAAATGTCCCTCTTACGACAACCGCACGATTCAATCGGGTGTGATTAAAAGTGGGTGAAAGAAAGCTGCAGTTTTTTGAAGAATAGACTTGTACTATTGAGACTAAGTCTCAATTAGAGTAGGGATGCGAAAGAACACATCGCCCCATATCACGGAACAAGAAC
>CAMBHS010000071.1 GCA_945867235.1 Akkermansia muciniphila | reverse complement strand
ACGTGATTACGTTAAGTGCGAGTGCGAGCTCCGGACTAGGAGTGACCTTCAGCGTGGCGAGTGGGCCAGCGACCGTGACAGGGAATACGTTGACTGTGACTGGAGCAGGCACGGTGAGCGTGATGGCGAATCAAAATGGCGATGCGAATTACCTCGCGGCAACAGCAGTCACGAAATCATTTACTGTGGGACAGGCGACGCAGATCATCACCTTCGCCGACCTCGCAGACATTACGTTTGCGACGAACGTGATTACGTTAAGTGCGAGTGCGAGCTCCGGACTAGGAGTGACCTTCAGCGTGGCGAGTGGGCCAGCGACCGTGACAGGGAATACGTTGACTGTGAATGGAGCAGGCACGGTGAGCGTGTTGGCGAATCAAAGTGGCGACGCGAATTACCTCGCGGCAACCGCAGTCACGAAATCGTTTACCGTTGGAAAGGCTGCACAGACCATCACTTTCGCTGACTTGGCGGACATTACGTTTGCGACGAACGTGATTACGTTAAGTGCTAGTGCGAGCTCCGGACTAGGAGTGACCTTCAGCGTGGCGAGTGGGCCAGCGACCGTGACAGGGAATACGTTGACTGTGACTGGAGCAGGCACGGTGAGCGTGTTGGCGAATCAGGCTGGCGATGTAAACTTCCTCGCGGCAACCGCAATCACAAAATCGTTTACCGTTGGAAAGGCTGCACAGACCATCACTTTCGCTGACTTGGCGAACATCAACCATACCACGAATACGATTGCGATGAGTGCAACGGCGAGTTCCAGATTGGGAGTGGCCTTTAGTGTGGTGAGCGGGCCAGCAACCCTCTCGGGAAATTTACTGACTGTGACAGGAGCTGGAACCGTCAGCATTATGGCGAGTCAAGCGGGCGACGCGAATTTCCTTGCGGCGAACTCTGTGACTCACACATTCCAAGTTTTTTCGTATCTCGTGGGTCATTGGATCTTTTACAATAATTCAACTTGGGACGGGAACAACGCCGGGGCGAATGCCCAAGATGACAAGGCTATTGCGACCGACAAAACTCCGTTGAAAACAGGCAGCATCGCGACATTCACCAACTACACCAGTTATGCCAAAGGCATCAATGGCATCATGGTGGATTTGGCCGGGACGCCAAACTCATCCACCCTCTCTGTTAATGATTTCAGATTCGTGAAGGGCAATGACAATAATCCCAATAACTGGTCTCTGGCTCCGACTCCGTCGAGTGTGACCATTCGTCCTGGTGCCGGCATTTTTGGGTCGAGCAGGGTCACAATCATTTGGCCGGATGCTGCTATCAAGAACACCTGGTTAGGAATTGAAATCCTCGCCACCGCAAACACAGGACTATCCAGCGTTGAGCGGTTCTTCTTTGGAAACGCCGTCGGCGATACCGGTAATTCGACCGCCAATGTGCAGGTCACCATTTCCGATCAAGCGGCGATCCGCGCTCATCCAGCCACGTTTTTATCCCCTGCGACGATTGCTTCCCGTTGGGATATCAATCGCGATCAACGGGTCGGCATTGCGGATGAGGCGTTGGCACGCTCCCACGTCACCTCATTTTTAACCGCATTAAAACTCGTTGATTTCAGAGGAATTCCTATTGAACCCACGGGAGATCGCACCGCCTTCTCTATGATGGACAACCCTGAAGGAATCACCGCGATGGTACAGAGTTTCGAAACGGAAATGATAATCGAATCGGTCGTTCCAAGTAGACTCGAGGCAGAACTTTGGTTCGCCGAGTCCCTGACAGACCCTTGGCGACCGACGAATATAGCTCCCACCTTCACCGAGGTCGAGAACGTATGGCGCTGGACGGTGCCTGTTGAATTAAGAAACAATCACTATTTTTATTGCATTCGTTATGTCACCAAGTAGATTATCAAACCGACTGCAAAACCAAGAGGTTAAATTTATATTATGAGAATTTGGATATGTTCTCGCATCACCGTACTGCTTTTCCTTTTGGTATCTGTGAGCTTGGTTCAGGCCAACATAGTGCTTTCTGTGCCAGACACAGCCATTCTTCCGAACGCCCCCGGGCAATCGGTTTTGGTATATGCGATCAATCCCGGTGCCCCTGTATCCTTGATCGGGCTTGGCCTGAATATTCAGGTGGCGGATGGCGGGCTTGAAGCAGGAGGGTTAATCCGAGGTCCTTGGGTGACTGACGTTGACATTTTTTCACCCAATTTCCTTTTTGGACTCAACAACAACGGACAGGGCGGTGCAGGGAGCATATTACCACAAATCTATGAGGCAGGGACACTGACCCAATCAGGTTTTGTGCAACTCCCTCAAGGAACGGTGATTCTCGGATCCATCACTCTGGACACCACAGGTTTTTCGGCCTACGGCGAGGCTTGGAATCTCGCCTTGGAATCGTTGAACGGCACCAGCGATTTATTCGGCACCGATGGCAACCCGATTTCATTGATCCTCCAGGCGGGAAGATTGACAATCGTGCCCGAACCGAGCGGTTACGCGTTGGCAGCGGCTGGCTTAATCATTTTGGGATGTCGCCATAAATGGCGACAAATTCGCGGGAAAAAAGTCTTGCGATGTTTTTGAATTAATATATTTTTATAGAAGCCACCACCACCCAAATAAAATGATCATTCGATCATCAAAACCAAAAATCAAGGTGAACCTTGATCGACAATTTGTGTCGGCCTTGGTAAATCGTTGTTTTCAGACGTTCGCGTGGTTTCTGCTTTTCCTCGCGACCGCAGGAATCAGCGAGGCTCAAACCACCGGCGTGATCAATTACCAAGGTCGTGTCATGGTGGGTGATACGTTGTTCAAGGGAACCGGTCTTCTTAAATTTGCCTTGGTCAATGCCGATGCCTCAAAAACTTTTTGGCGGAACTCCTCCGTCTCAGCGGGTTCGTCGGAACCCGCCGCTCCGGTTTCTGTCCAGGTCGCCGCTGGGCTTTACAACGTCGCCTTGGGCGATACCGCGATACCTAACATGGCTACGTTGCCATCGACGGTCTTCGCTGAAGCCGTCTCTCAAACCACAGCCAACCCAATTTTTCTCCGCGTTTGGTTTAATGATGGCATCAACGGATTCCAACTCCTGACTCCCGACACTCGTGTCACTCCTGTGGCCTTCGCCATGGCCGCTTCCTTTGCGCAAACAGCAGCCACTGTGGCCGACGGATCCATTACAGCGGCCAAATTAGCCCCTGGAGTTATCCCTTCAGGCATCACCGCGGTATCCGATCTCCAGAATGATGAGTCCCTTATCAACAGTGGATACAAGAGTTTCCACTCCATCGCGGCTCCCGGTTGGACCGGAGGTTCGACGCTCAATCAACCTGCGGCACGCAGTGCCCATAATGGTATTTGGACAGGATCAGAATTCTTTGTCTGGGGGGGGAAAGATCAGAGTTCAGCAATATTGAACGACGGAGGGCTTTACGACCCAAAAAATAAGACTTGGACTTATGTTCCCTATTCCGCGTTGATTACAGGTCGTTCAGGTCATTCCATGGTTTGGACAGGACAACGAACCATTGTTTGGGGGGGGATGGACGCCAACGGTACTACACGGACCGGGGCATTGTATGAGCCAAAATCTCGCATATGGTCTTCAATCACTAGCAAAACAGGCGCTCCATCAGCACGTATGAATCACGTCGCTGTTTTGAATGGTGATCAGATGTTTATCTGGGGTGGAAGAGGGGGATTTGGAAATTTTTTGAAAGATACCGCCTTTTACAACCACAAAACAGATACATGGTCAACACCGATCCTTACAGGAACCTTGCCGAATGCGGCTGCGAAGGCTGGGGCCATTTGGACAGGTAGCGAATACATCGTATTTGGTGGTGTCGGTGTACAAAATGTAAACGTGGCATCGGCATTAAACGCAGATAAAGGATCTTGGAGATCATTGTCCACAGTAAGTATCCCATCGCCTCGTCAAATGCACGGCATGATATGGACAGGCACCAAAATGCTCGTCTGGGGTGGGGAAAATAGCAGTGGCGTTCTAGGCGATGGTGCCGCCTACGACCCTAGTATTGACCAATGGACACCTATTTCGACGATAGATGCTCCCTCGGCACGAACCGGACACGCCACGATTTGGACGGGCAAAGACATGCTTGTCATCGGAGGATCCTCTAAAATAAACAACACCGACCCTCTCTCATCGAGTTTTGCTTACAATCCAGCCAATAACACTTGGAGAACACTATCCGCGAATGGCTCCCCAAAGGAACGAGTGGGGGGGATTGCAGTCTGGGCCCCTCCTGATGCTCTTATTTTTGGAGGACTCACCCTGCCATTATTTGGGAAACAGGGCACTGCAGTAACCCCCATACCCACGGCTTCGCTCGAATCCTTAGAGCCCATAGCGGGGTGGTTTTTTTATCGGCACCCTTGAACACTCGATCTATGATAACTTTCAAGCATATTTTATCGCGTCTGACAGGGTTCATGCTGCTCCTCGTAGCACTCCCTCTCACCACCACCGCCCAATGGATCACGGAATCCTACCCCCTCTTATCCGGTTGGAACGCCGTGTATTTAAATGTCGATGCGAGTCACGACAGCATCGATAACCTTGTCTGGAAGGATCAGAACAATCCGATCCAGGAAATCTGGATGTGGGATCCGGTCACCGGAACGGCGCAATACATGACCGACCCCTCCTCCCCCTTAACAGCCCGCAGCCAGTGGCAGCAATGGTTGCGATCCAATGTAAATATCGTCACAAACCAACTCACTCACCTCCTCGGAAACCAGTCATACTTGGTGCGAACTACCAGTGATTACACTTGGCTTGTCAAAGGTCGTCCTGTGCCACCCAGTTACCAATGGACCACTTCAGGTGAAAATTTCATTGGTTTCCCCGTCGCTCCCCGCGCGGTGACAATCGACGAATACTTTGCGAGTGCCCCAATTTTCTCCAGCACCATGGACATATTCCGCTACATCGGGGGTGCTCTCACCGAGAATAATCCCACACAAGTGACAGATTTTCAGTCCGTCAACGTCGCACGAGGGCAGGCCTATTGGGTGCGATCACCTGATTTCAATAATTTTTATTCGCCGTTCAAAGTCTCAAACGTCGGAGCTGGGATTCATTATGGTCCAGCACTCGGGCAAATCCGGATCACCCTTGCCAACAACACAACCAAACCCCTCACCGTTTACCTGAATTTATTGACGTCAGAAGCCGCTCCTGCTGGGCAAAAGCCCATCGCCGACATGCCAACCATTTTGGTTCGTGGCGGGTTGAACTCAACCAACTTGGTATTCGGCTATACAACTCTCAATGGTAAAGCTAACTTCCCTGTGCGGCTCCAGCCTGCCGGACTTCCTGATTCAACCTTGGATATTGTCCTCGGGCTTAACAGGGCCGATTTATTGGATAAAACTCCCGGCGACACCCTCGCTGCTATTTTACGCCTCACTGACGAAACTCAACTCGCCCAGATTGATCTCCCTGTTTCCGCCGTGGTTCCCACTCCCGATGGAATCTGGGTGGGTAAAGCGTCAGTAACCGGCGTTGATCAGTATCTCGACACCTATTACACCGCAAGGAACAATCAAGATTTGACCAATGTTCTGAGGAGTTTGAAAATCCTGACCAATACCGTGAGTCAGGGAACAGGTTTGCTGGCTGAGTATTGGAAGAAAGATGGAAATAATGAATCCACTTGGTTTTATAACCGTCCTGACTTTTCTCGAATCGAACAAACGGTAAACCTCGCTGGGATCACAGATGCCCCGTCCGACATTGTGGGTAACATTAACTACGGTGCCCGATGGTCAGGTTTCATCCAAACGAAACCAAGTTCCAATCCAATGGAATTTTACACATTTACAGTCCTGGTCGATGAGAAAGTGCGCCTGAAAATTATTGAAAACACCCTGGTGGATTTTTGGGCGAACACGACTAGTGGAAATTACGAAAAATCTGGAGAATTGGAACTTCCACCAGGCGAATTCTATAAGATAGATCTCCAATACAACCAGGTTTTCGGTTCGGCGACGTGCAAGCTCTATTGGGAATCCTATCTCAAGGTGACGAATTCTGCGGGGGTAGTTTCTAAAACGATTCTCACTGCCAAACAAATCATTCCCAAAGAACAACTCTACAACCGGAACGATCCTTTGGTCGGATATAAGAATGGGAATCGGTACGCCATCCACAAGGATTCCGGTAATATCATGGAGTTGACGGGCACCAGCGGTGCGTATCTTTCCCAACCCACCACGATACCCAATGCCTCCGTCCCAAAAGCGTTTGACCTCCGGTTGATCCTCCACTCGGGTTCCAACGCGTTCGAAAATCGACCCACTCTCACTCTGCTGCAACATGTGTATGTGGGTCTAGATCCCAATGGGAAATCCATCGTCACCACGACTACCAACCTTCTGGATCGATCCAAACTCGCCACCGCTAGGCGGATCAGTTCCACGCATTTTCCATGGAAGGGTGACAACGAGAACACCGGTTGGGCGTCCCGATCGGATCTGTTGACTCCCGGAATTGTTGCCTACGGAACCCCAGTGGTCACTACCGTGGTCTCAGGTCCAGCTTCCGCCCCATTGACCAACAAGGTCTCCACCGTGGGAGCCACGCATTATTGGTCCAAACGGACACTTCAACACGAATTTAACGTCAACCTTGATTACAACGATCAAGCCGCGAACCCGTTCGTTCATGCCTACCATCCTGACCACGACAATTTAGATTTCTCCTTCATGCCTATTAAGAAAGGGGACGAATCGTTTCATGTCAAACGCACCCTTTTGCTCACCATGAACCCTCCCGAGAATACCTTCCAAGGGCTTACCATGGCTTCTGGGAAAATGCAGGGAAACTATGCCGAGCAAATACGCATCACCGACGATGGCGTTAAAACCAGAAGCTTTTTTGTAACCGGGTTCTTTGTCATGAACCGGATTAACGAAACATCGGTTTTGTTAAATTCAGGTCAAACCGTCCTATCTCAGGATTTCGGAAAATCGACCCTTATCGGAACCGCTGCGGGATCCGCGGTGCAAGGCAGTGTTACTAATGTCCTGGTGCCCGTTCAAGGAGTGGGGTCCATCACTTTGAATAACTTGAGCTATGTGTATGACAAAACTGCCAAAGCAGCTTCGGCGACCACTACCCCCGCAGGTTTGCCAGTGACATTGACCTACAACGGCTCCACGATTTCTCCAACCCTTGCCGGCACCTACATTGTCGAGGCCACGGTTCGTGGGGCTAAGGATGCAGAAATAGCGAGCACAACCGCTAATTTCGTCATCCAAAAAGCTCCCGCACAAATTGCGGTGAGCAATGTAAACTTAGCTTACGACGGCACCCCAAGACCGGTTCGCGTTACAACCGTTCCCGCAGGTCTTCCGGTTGTCATCACCTACAACGGATTGAGCACGGTTCCCACCGGAATCGCCGGAACCACGGACGGCACCGCCTACGCGGTGATCGTCACCGTGAACGATCCCAACTACCAGGGATCCGCCACCGCAACCTTGACGATCCGTTAAAACCTATTACCCAAATCTCAAATCACGCAAAACAGTCCCATTAACTCTGAAAAACCGATGCAAAACAAATCCATTACCCTCGTCACGCCGAGCCGCATACGGGCATCTGGTCGCGCTGCCTTTCTGCAGTGGATCACCAGTGCTATGTGTGCGTGTGCGTTATTCACCCTTGCGACGTTGACCCTTCGCGCCGCGACACAAAACCCGCCCAATCAGATGGCCTACCAGGGGTTTCTGACCGATGCCAATGGCTTGCCGTTGGCGAATGACGCTCCTGCCAATTTTTCTATCACCTTCAGGATTTTCTCCACCTCATCCGGGGGGAGTTCCCTCTGGTCGGAACAACAAACCGTCACTGTGGACAAAGGTAATTTTAGTGTCCTTCTCGGTCTTGGAAATGTCGTCGCCAGTGAGCCCCATGCGGAACTACACACCGTATTTGTCGGTGCAACTGCGTCGGACCGTTATATCGAACTCGCACCCACGATCAATAACACCGCCACCGTGATGACACCAAGGCTCCACCTTGTCTCTACCCCCTTCGCGCTCTTGGCAAAAACGGCAATCGGCCTCTACAACAACGATGGATCAACTTTGGTCAACATTAATGCAGGATTGATCACCTCAGGAACCCTGAATGACGATCGTTTAAGTGCGAACATTCCAAGGAAAAATACGGTAAATTCGTATTCGGCGGACAATAATTTTATTCGTGTAGGTATTCAGGGTGGTCTTTGGGTATCCGATATTCATCAAAGCGAAAATCAGACGATCAACGGAGGCTATATCAACGGTAAGGGGACAGTCCCAGTCGGAACCATAACCGCTTATTACGGAGATCTTGCTGCATTGCCCGCCTATTGGAGGCAATGCGACGGTGGAACTTACTTCGGGCGAGCAACCCCAAATTTGCGTGGACGATATATTGTTGGCGCGGGTGCAGGCGGATCCTCAGGAGCGGTGAGTTGGGGTTTTGGTACCGTCACGGGTTCGGAATACGTCTGGCTGCAACCTGCACACCTCCCACCACACAGCCACCACTATAGGGATAGACATTTCGCCGAGGTAAATGGTGCTATGAGGCATAACGAGTATTCTGGTTATCATTATGGCGGCTCAGACGAGGGCGCTGATAATGACAACACTCATTTCGCCTATTCCGATCAAAATACAAGTGGCGGGAATGGATTGAATGGTGCAGGTTTTTCAATCATTCCCCCTAGTTACGCGCTCTATTATATCATGAGAGTTCAGTAAACAGATCGTTTAGATATTCACAATATAAACATAAATTGGAGTGAGATTCTCTGATTGACTCACAAAATGCTAAAATATCAACGCTTCAGTACAATTGCATTCGGGTTGGCAATCCTAGGACTAGGTTTGTGCGGTGTGCAAGCGGTGATCCCGACCCCGTTGCAATCCGACCCCTTTTCCGCCGTTATCAACTGGCAATCGCTCCGAGGTGTCCCCGTGAGCACCAAGGTGGAGCTCGGTTCCGATGGACGCGGACCCACGCAGGAGGCTCAAATTGAAGCAGGTCTGACCACGGAACCAGCAGCCAATCAATTTTCGACATTTGTTACCTTCAGCTCGGTAGCGGCTCCGACCTCGTCCACATTGACCCCCGGTGCGGTCAATCTATCGGCGAGTGCAGTTTCTTTGGGCTTACCCGTGGGCAAAAAAAATAATGCCATCGTGGCGGTGCTGGTTCGGGCGCAAGTCGGTGCCCCCTACATCCTTAAAGCCGTCGGATACAAATTCGGTCAAGTGATCGCCCCTCCCTCGGTGGATATCGATGGTAAAAACTTTGCAGCAGGTGTAACCGCAGATGAATATTGGAGAGCAGAACCCTTCTCCACCAATGGGCATGCCACAGCTCGTTACTATTGGTCCCCCCATGCCCGGCAAGTGTTTGCGACACAACCAGGACCCCTTGAAATTACCTGGTCGGTAGCCCTACCCAGGTCCGTCGTTCCGTCTTCGGGGCTTTACCAAAAGGTTGGGAATTATTATTATCGGCTCACCAACCAACTTTCATTGGTATCAGGGACGGCCTATAAGGCGCCGGTGACTATTTTTTGGAATCAAAAATCCTTCGCTCGCTCGAGTGCACAGGTGATTGTCCCCAATGGAACATTGGTTGGAATGAACATCATTACCAACACGAGCTTTCTTTCTCGTGTCGCCAAAGGATATTTATTACCCGGAGAAGTATCCCCGGTTGAAGAGGAGAATGAGCAATTTTTAGAAAAACGAACACTATGGTATGATTCATCAGTCGGTTCCATCAACGCCTATAATATCGAAGGTCGGGCATTTCTGGAGTATTACGGGAGCCGACGAGCGGATGGAATCACCCATGAATTTTTAGGCTATGAAATTGTGGATGTCCGTCAGCGTGCGGATATTGTTAGGACTGAGGTGTTTCTTGGCGACCCCCTAACTCCTGCACCATCAGACTTGGCGGGGCTCGACGTCACACCTCAACCGGTTCAGACCCCCAAATTCATGCAACAGGTCTATTACTTGGCGGAGGCAGAAAACGATCCTGTTTTGAACAAATATTGGGCTGTGGAGGAGGTCAGCAAGGAGGGAGAAGTGTTGGTCTATTGGATGCAGCGCGGAGTGCTTGGAGTCCGATGGCCTGTTGTGCTCGACAATTACATCCAAAAATGGCCCACGGATCCTGGGATGTACAGCCACTACATCCGACCCAGAGCGGATACGGATGTTCAGGCCAGTGCTTCGGGAATTTCTCTTCCGAGTTTAAGTGTGCCCAAATTGATGTATCAAGATCCGTTGGATCGTCCCCGAGCATTTCTTGATACGAGTTCCATATTTTACACATGGCTCACCCCAGAGGTGCCATCGACCCGTGCCCTCCTCCAATACAAACTGGGGCCCAGCGTGTATTTTGAAAGGGTTTTTTCATGGCTCAATACTTCCTCTGATGCCGGGGCAACTGCATTTACCAACAGCGTTGCAACCCAATTGCAAGACCCTTCCCGTCCCGCTATCGGTTTGGGGGGTGGGTTGCTGGCATCCTATTGGAATGATTTAGTGGAGCCCTCCACAAGAGAACCTGATTATACAGCTATTGCTCCGGTCATTAATTTCGATTGGAATAACAATCCTGTGTCCCCCTCCATTAATAAGGACTATTTCACTGCATCCTTTACAGGGATGGTTCAAGCATTATCAACAGAGGTTTATACGTTCTACGGAATAGCGGACGACTATGTTAGGGTATGGGTGAATGACCAAAAAGTGGTTGACGGATGGAATAAGGGTATCAATGTAAGCTACTCCGGAACGATTAGTTTAGAGGCGAACAAATTATATTCTATCCGGGTAGAATATTTAGAAATTATTGGGGCGGCCACAATGAGTTTGTCATGGTCCACGCCGACAATCGCAAAAGCGATCATACCCCAATCACAACTTTATGCACCCACTGCCAAACGTTATGCCCAAGTGCTCCCGCGCATTGTTCGGGAGCAGGTGGACGTGGGGCAACGAATTCAACCTCCGTTTGGCGAACAAGGGTCGGGTCAAGGCGCGAATTATCTCGCAGGGCATTTGAACACCGCGACGGGAACCAGCTTTGCAATAGATGCCTATATCGACCCCATCACGATGGGATTTGATGCGGCAAATCTGGGTGCCATTATCCCCATCAACGCGATTCCTGGGAAAAACATATTGGAAGTCTGGTGGTTCCGCCAAAATTCTCCTCCCACAGGAAAAGGATTTACACCGGTGATGTGGCCTTCGGTGATCGGATATTACACGGTCAACTGGCCGTCTGTCTCAACGGATAAAATTATTCTCGCCAGTAATAACGGCAGCAAACCGCTCACGAGTTTGCCAGCCAAAGGATGGTTGTATTACCAAAATGATCGCAACGAGATGGGATTCAACCCTAATGAAGAACATGCCCTACTTCAAGGCGGTTCGGCATGGGCTTTACGCGATGATCTTAATATTATCACGGTTACAAATTACACATCGAAACCCTATACGTTGCTTGAGTATGTCGATGCCGATGCTCGCCCGAGCATGAAAGTTTTCCAAATATTAAGGGATGATGTCACGAATGGGATTAGTTTCAATTACACCTACGAAGTCGGGACAAAAGGGCTTGCCGCGTTGATGCAGGGGCCGATGCCATTGGGTCTGTTGGAGGCTCCACGCAATCCGGTAACCCAGCGCAGTATGAACAGCGAAGTGTCCGGCATCAATATCGTGGGAACTACCCTTGCTCCCGTAACCTTGAATTACGGAAGGAGCAGCTTGCAGTTCTCGCAGGTGACAATGAATTTGGGGGAAAGAACATCCGTTCCTACCCACAGGGAGTATGTGCTGGTGGGGAATTTGCCTGGAAATCAATTTGTCAACTACTGGGTTTATCTGACTTCGGCAGATCCGGGGGAAAACAGTGCTAATACCTACTCATTTACTGGGATCGTTTCGCCTAATCGCCCCGCTGCCGTTAGTTCGGTGGGTTGCCCACAACGTGACGGCACTATAGAGACGAACAATGGGATTTACCGGTATTTTGTGGCGACTACAAATTCCTTTGTCGTCGCCCAGAATATTCAATTATGGGACTCTCGCGCCAAAATAGCGACCCCTGCGAGGGTGGTCGCGACGGGATCCACCAATATCGTAAATATCAGGACGGGCGTTACAGAATCCTTGAATTTTGTCACGGTAGATTTCAAGAATAACCTAACAGCCGTGAACCAAACCACGGGTGTCGTCAATGCAGACAAACTTGTTTGGGCGGTAAGCAACCCAACCACATTTGCGTTTAATAATCAAGTTACAGGTTGGACCTTACGCAATGGCTCCACCCGAGTTACCCCAAACCGCGGATGGGTCAGCAAGGGTTCCCAAAAATCAGCTCGAGATGTCCAGAACAATATCGATTTCAATGTAAACGATACCCTGTTCCAGGATAGGAATGGCAGCACATGGTTCTATAGGGGACCTCATGATGGCGACGATACCGCAACGACGACGCTTCGGTTTTATTACAAGACATTACCTGGCTTTTATTTCCCGGTAAACAATTCAGGCACACTTTTAACCTTAGCCAATCAACCCGAAGTAGGGATCATAACACCCTATTTACGTCCTTGGAGCGATAAGCTCAGCCGATATGTGGGGGATCCAATCTATGGGAACACACAAAGCACCATAAAAGGGGATGACAATGCATTCGGGATTTCCTACCAAACAAAATGGGCTGATGACGTTCCCACCTTGGCGATGGGGCAAAGTTTGACTGATGCCGTTCGAGGTCTCCCTGCGGTCCGAGGCAATATCAGCACCCGTATTCTTTATCAGCAGGGTCAAGCGAGTGGAAATGCGGCTAATATTGCCGTGACGCTTCACGACCCAACCCGGCAGAAAAAATTTGCACTGGCTGATACACTTTCTACGACCGTTCTTTCTAAGATTCCAAACTCGGTCAGCGTCCAGGATTATTTCGGGAAATATTACTTCCCAGCATTGCCACCCCATTTGGTGGGTCGGTTTTTCTTTGATTCCACTGTAGGCAAGTATGGATCACTGATATTTCAAGGGGAATTCGTCAAAGCGATCACGGGGGACTCGTATTTGTTGCCCAATATTATCAGTTCATCGGACTTGGCGTATCTCGATTCCGTTTGCGATACGGCGGATTCAGAACTGGGTCGTTGGAAGGATGCCTTGAGGAGCCTCAGCGTCACGATGACGCCTTTCTCTAAACAAGCTGGGCAATGGTTGATCAACCCAGGCAGTGTGATGACGACATCCTATGCGTATAACGAATTATGCCAAGCGGTGGATCAGGACACCCCAGTCGATTCCTATGCGTTGACAGCGGTTGGGCCTGGTTCCGGATTTGTTACATTAGCTTTTCAGGATAGCCTTTCTCCCGCAGCGGCTCGTGGGGTGATCTCTGTTCAAGTGATCAAGGTCACCACCAACCTCTACCAAGGGGAAATTAAAATCGTCAACGCTTCGAATCCGTTAAGCCCCTACATCACCCTGCAGCAGGTCGTTGATTTGGCAGGCAAGCCGGAG
>CAMBHS010000070.1 GCA_945867235.1 Akkermansia muciniphila | reverse complement strand
CCGCTTACATTAATGCATTTTTTCTACCCGGTGCCCCGCAATTGTGGATGTTGCTCGCTGGTTTGAGTTTTCTGATTTCAATCATTTCCTGGCCAATGCATCGTCAGGCGAATCGGTACTGTGGTTTTAGTTCATTGGATTTTTCGGTGATTTTCATTGTCGCAGTAGTGATTTTTACGTTGCGAGCCACGGGCGGAACCGGGTTCAATATTTTTGGTGCACAAGTTTTTGGTGGCCGACGCTACATTACATTGATTGCTGCGGCTGTTGGTTATTTTGCACTAATCCTCAATCCGCTCAGCCTCGAAAAAGCCAAGTCCATGGGATCGATGTTCTGGATCATGAGTGGCACAGCAATTTTTGGAAATTTAGCCTTTGCCTTGGGTCCGAACTTTTATTTTCTGTTCTATTTATTCCCCGTGGAGTTCGTGATTTCCCAAGCAAACGCCGAGAATATTGCATTTGCCGGCGGGGTGGTGCGTTTGACCGGGTTGGCACCATTGGGATTTGGATTGTTTTATTGGTTATTAGCTCGATACGGCTTGAGAGGCATCATGGATTTGCGCAAAAGTTGGAGGCTCGGATTAGCGTTAATGGCCGTGGTTCTTACGATGATGGCTGGATTCCGTTCCAACCTGATCCTGTTGATAGTAATCTTTATCGTGCTCTTCTACTTGGAGAAACTTCACCAAACGTTTTATGCAGGGATACTGGCATTGTTTCTTGTCTGTTCTACGGTGATATTGATCGGGTTTTCCGATCGAATGCCTCTCACCATCCAGCGAAGTATTAGCTTCCTGCCTTTAAAGGTTGATTCGGTAGCCAAAGCCGATGCAGAAGGTTCATTGCAATGGCGCCTCGATATGTGGCGTGTAGTCGCCGCAGATATTCCTCGGTATTTTTGGGTTGGTAAGGGGTTTTCGATCAACCCCACGGATCTATTTTTTGCCAAGGAAGCCCAAAAGAGGGGCTTTTATTCTCCCTCCGAAGCAGCCCGATTGGCAGGTGACTACCATAACGGTCCACTTTCTATTATGATTCCGTTTGGATTTCTAGGAGTGATCGGATTTTCGTGGTTTTTCGTCAGCAGCTTTAAGGTGTTGAATAACAATTATAGATATGGCCATCCTGAATTGCTCATCCCTAACCGGTTCTTCTTGGCATTCTTCGTATCGAAACTCTTTTTCTTTTTTGTTTTCTTCGGTGCGATCACATCGGATTTTTGGTTGTTAGCCTCTATGGTAGGATTGAGCCTAAGCATGAATAGGGGAATGGCTAAGGTTCCCAAAACCGTCCATAAATTTGTTCCGCGATCGTCACAGGAAGTCATCGAATTGCCACCGCTTGCTGCACCTTCTCCCACCTGATTGTTTCACGGACGTGCTACCGAAGAGTAGAAATAAAGGACTGACGATTGAAACAAGCCAATCCTGCTTGGCAACCCTTAATGACATGACATAAAGTCTCGGATCAACGACTTTCCTTATGCGTCAGAACACGAAGCTTTTGTTTGGATCCATTCTCCGTTTGGCCGAATCTGATTGTGTTTGTGATATCGGATCAAGAGACGGAGATCAGGCACTTTTTTTTAAACAATTACTCCCGAATGCCTCCGTGTGTGCATTTGAGGCTAACCCATTCAATTTTAAGGCCATGAAAGTGAAACAGGCCTTGATTGATGCGAAAATAGACATTCAGGAAGTGGCTGTCTCCAATGAAAATGGCACTGCAACATTTCACGTCATCGATGTTGATTACTCGGATCCCAATGAGAATACAGGTATTAGTTCCCTGCTAAGTCGGGATGACCTAAAGGTAAAGATGGCCGTTACAGTGCCAGCCGTGCGTATCGACGATTTTATCTTGGATAAATATCCAGCCTCTCAACGTATCGGATTGTGGATTGACGTCGAAGGTGCGGAATTCTTGGTGCTGAATGGATTGGATCGAATTAAAGACCGAATTGTTGCGATCCACGTTGAGAGTTGGCTGACTTCGAAATGGAAAGGTCAAAAGCTCTATCCAGAGGTCGAAACCTTATTACGTGGGCAAGGATTTGTCCCGTATGGAAACAACCTTACCTCAGAAATGATTTTCGGGGATTTTGTTTTTATTCAAAAGGAGTGGCAAACAAAACTGGGTGCTTCCCTTCTCAAAGCTCGTTGGAAAGGAATGTTGGGCGGGTGGTTGAAGGCGGACGCACTAGCCTATCATCTCAAGAAACGGTTGCCCGGACTTTATCGCGTATTGAAACATCTCTACATGAAGTTTGGGACCTGAGAAATCCGCATCAATCACCTGCTTGGCATTCTCGAACTTCGATTAACTCCACTTCAAACCGTAGAACGCAGTTCGCAGGAATGCTGCCAACTGGTTTGTCGCGATAGGCTAAATGGGGGCTGATCACCAATTCGCGCATTCCGCCCACTTTCATGCCTTCCACACCGTATTCGAACCCTGCGATGGCCTGCCTCTTTCCTAGGACGAACTTGTAGGGTTTTCCATCGTCGTAGGAACTCCCGCAGATCTCACCTTTGTTCAGAAAGCAACGAAAGTGAATCGAAACTAACTCGCCACGTTGCGCGACTCTTCCGGTCCCTTCGAGAGTGTCCTTTATTTTCAATCCAGAAGGCGTCTTTTGAAGGCTCATAAAATTCGACAAGGAATCCGTTCAACGCATCGAGAACCTGCACTATTTTTTCCGATAACGATCAGGCGACAGCAAATCGATTTCCTGGGAACTCTGCTCACCGCGGATGAATTCTGAGACTAACATCCCTGAGATCGGACCTAGGCTAAGCCCCATCATCGCGTGACCCGTGGCAATGATTAGGTTCGAATAATCACGGGTTCGCCCGAGGTAAGGGAGTCCATCGGGTGAGCAGGGGCGCAGCCCACACCACGGTTTGATTTCGTGAAAATCTTTTGATTCGAAAGCGGGG
The DNA here is from genome assembly GCA_945867235.1 of Akkermansia muciniphila. Classification (GTDB taxonomy): domain Bacteria; phylum Verrucomicrobiota; class Verrucomicrobiia; order Limisphaerales; family SXQI01; genus SXQI01. Next base: position 10,754 of record CAMBHS010000070.1, on the reverse strand, counting down.
AGGTAATGGGGAATTGCGTCGATGATCCCTTGGATTCGTGCAGGTGTTATCTGGGTATTAAGTCCGGCAAATTCCATTGTTCCGCCGAATCGCAATGTAGTGCTCATCGGGGTTACCGCAACTCGCGCTTCAGCCAAGATGGAACAGATGGAAGGCAGTTGTCGCGGTTGGGTCAACGTCAAACTGTAACCCTTCCCAGCCTGCATTGGAAAATTGAGGCGTAAATCAGAGACAGTTTGTGGTGACCATGATCCACAGCATAGCACGTATTCGTCAGCGGCAATATTGCCTTGATTGGTCCGCATGGAGTGGATGATTTGACCCTGGGTCTGCCAACCCAGGGCTTCTGTTCCCCATACAAACTTGACCCCTAGTGATCGATTGATCGTTTGAAGTTGAGTCATCAGGAGTTGCGGCGATAGATGGCAATCGTTGGGATAATAAACGGAGCCCCTTATATTCATCGAAAGCTCTGGTTCGAGGTCCGCAGTTCCGATGGGTGACAGAACCTCCGCAAGAATTCCTAGGCGGACAGCTTTTTGAGCGGTTGCTGATTCTTCATTCAGTGCATGTTGAGTTTTGCAAAGCATCAACAACCCCCGTTTGACCAATCCAATGTTATTGCCATGCTTCTCAACAAAAACTTCATAAAGGGACCGACTGGCAAGATGGAGGTCGCGCAACACCGGAGAGGATGCATCGACATGCGATTGATTGGAGGCTTGCCAGAATTTACAAACCCAATCCATCAACCCCCAGTCCATACGTGGTTTGATGTAAAATGGACTCCGTGGATTCCACATCCATTTCAACCCCAGCTTCACCATTCCTGGTGCGGCAAGTGGTGTGAAATGACTGGGAACAATCATCCCAGCGTTTCCGGTCGAGAAGTTTTCACGTTGTTCGTTGTCACGTTCTACAACGGTTACATCATGCCCGTCCTGAGCCGCATAATAAGCAGCGAACATCCCGATGATGCCACCTCCCACGATCACGATGCGTTTGCCCATGACTCAGGTTCCGATACCCCAGCAAAACGGATCATCACTTTGGAGAAGCATCTCAGAGTCGGCCATTACGAAAGCTCGTCCTTGAATTGTTGGAATGATTCCCTCGGCCTCCATTGAGTAGTTCGCACTGAAACTACTACCAATAACACTTTCTTGGTTCCATGTAGCACCTGGTTTCAACAGTCCATCAGCGGCCAAGCAGGCGAGTTTCGCACTGGTGCCCGTGCCGCAAGGTGAACGGTCGTAGGCTTTACCGGGACAAAGCACAAAGTTGCGAGAATCGTAGAGGGCGGAACTCGGTGGACCTGATAACTCCACATGATCCACCTCGGGATATCCTTGTGCATTTACCGCGCGACGAATTCGCCACGCATGATCGGTGAGTCTGTCAATGTTTTGAACGGTGATAGGGCAAGGAAGTTGGTCGGTGAGAAAAAACCAGTTGCCTCCCCAAGCAACATCGCCGCAAACAGACCCGATGCCATCGACATGGATGATTGCCCCTTTCACTTTTCGATAGCATGGCACATTGCGAACCATCACGCTTCCATCCTCCAAGAGCCTAGTCGATACAATCCCGACGGCGGTCTCTACGAGATAATTTCCCGGTTGAATCCTCCCTAAATAAGCGAGTGTGGTAATTAAACCAATGGTTCCGTGCCCACACATCCCTAAATAGCCGACGTTATTGAAAAAAATGACACCGAAAGCGCAGGTTGGATTTGCCGGGGGAACCAACAGAGCCCCCACCATGAGCTCCGAGCCGCGTGGTTCAGTGACCATGGCAGCACGAAATCGATCGTGATTCGTGTGCATGTATCGCAATTGGTCGCCTACCGAACTGTGTCCTAGGTCGGGTCCACCAGTTAGGATCACTCGCGTGGGCTCTCCCCCTGTATGGGAGTCAATAACCCTGATTTTCTGACTGGCAGAGTTTGTTACCATGCTTTCCTCTCGCGGAATATTATTTGAATTTTCTTAAGATTTGTTTTTGGTAATTTTTGGCCGATTGGCGATTCCATGGTGGATAATGTTTAGAATGCGTTTACGTTCTTCGCCCTGCAACAGGAGACGTGGACTTCGAACCCATTCTTTTCCTAGGCCACATTCCTGCACTGCGAGTTTGATGTATTGAACAAATTTCAAGTGCGTATCCAAATGGAGCAAGGGACTGAACCATTGGTATAAGGTGCGAGCCTCCAACCATTTTCCCTTCAGCGTCAGGTTCCACAAGTATTGATTCTCGGCAGGGAATGCGATACCGGTTCCAGCGACCCAACCGTCTATGCCAAGGATTGAGCTTTCCAGTAATAAATCATCTACCCCTGTGAATAAGGCGTAACGCTGGCCGACAGTATTGCGAAGATCTGTGATACGACGGACATCCCCCGAACTTTCTTTAATGGCTACAAAATTCTTAACCTCGGCTAATTCAGTGAACATCGACGGGGTGATATCGTTACCATAGCTGATGGGGTTATTATAAATCATGATCGGTAAGCCAGTGGAAAGAGCGACCTTCCGAAAATGGTTTATTGTTTCGCGAGGATCCCCCTTGTAACACATTGCGGGCATCAACATAAACCCATCCGCCCCCATTTGTTCGCAATCCCGGACAAACTGAATAGCGGATGCTGTGCTTGTTTCCGCAACCCCGCTCAAAACCGGAACGCGCTCGTTCACAAAGGCGACCAGGTTTTGAATCACAATGCGTTTTTCAGCACTGGAAAGGGCTTGGTTCTCGCCAAGAGATCCTAACATTACCAAACCAGCCACTCCTGAGCGGATGAGCACCTCCACATGATTCAAGGTGGCATCGAGATCAAGTGATTGATCTTTTTTGAATTGCGTTGTCACGGCTGGGAAAACGCCTTGCCAGTAGGGTTTGTTCATTTCGGATTCTTTTTTGATGCCCAAGATTGCCATTTTTAAGTGAGTTGAGCAACTATTTGACTCAAGCGTGTGGTTGGTTAAGTAGGTCATTTACAATGAACGGCATCCGTGCGAGTCCTTGGGCAATTGTATTCCTTTCTCAATATTTCTTTCGCCGCACCCATGTTTCTTGGTTTAATGCCTTTTATGACCATGCGGCAGGCTCAAATAAAACGAACCACGAAAGAAACCGCCATCGAGATTCGATTGAATATCGACGGTTCTGGGAAATCGAAAATAAACACAGGCATTCCATTTTTCGATCACATGTTGACCCTATTTGCGAAGCATTCCGTGGTCGATCTTCATTTGAAATGCAAAGGAGATTTGGAGGTGGATGCCCATCATACCGTCGAAGATTGTGGGATCGCGTTGGGTCAGGTGATGGTTCAGGCATTAGGCGAGAAGAGAGGAATCAAACGCTATGGAGCGGGGTTTCATCCACAGAATCCATTCACAGGAGAAGCTTTTGTGCCTATGGATGAATGTTTGGTGCGCTGCATCGTCGATTTTAGCGGTCGGCCTTATCTTGTATGGCGGGGTTTGGATAAAATGGCATATAAAGTGCTAACTGACGGCGAAAAATCGCAGGATATGTCCTCACAATTTCGGTTTGGGTTGGCTCGGGAGTTTTTTCAAGGATTTGCGAATGAAGCGCGATGTAATTTGCACCTTGAATTGCTTTACGGAGAAGAACCCCACCATGTTGTCGAAGGATTGTTCAAAGCATTTGCCAAAGCGGTAGATGTTGCCTGTCAACGAGATCCAAGAATTGAAAACCAAGTTCCGAGTACCAAAGGGAAGCTCTAATCGTGCGCTTTGAATAATATAAAATAGATCCCGTCAAACCGATGAATAAAACGCTGACAATCGATTATCCTACGGCGCCAGACGACGTGCTTGTCGCTGCGTCGCAAAAAGGAAATACGGTTGCCTTCGAGGAGTTGGTGGCGCGGCACAGGGACAAAATATATGCACGAGCATTTAGCATGCTGCGTAATGAAGAGGATGCGACGGATGTATCGCAAGAAGCTTGGGTGAAGAGTTGGCAGAGACTCGTTCAATTTCAGGGCGATTCCAGTTTCGCAACCTGGATGACGAGAATCACCATCAACCTTTCCCTCGATCATTTGCGTAAACAGAAACGGATGCGGACGGATTCAATCGAGCAATTAAATGAAGAAATGGGTGGTGTCGAACGTCAGATGCCCGTAGTGAACTTTAACCCGTCGGAAGGGTTGGAACGGGGAGAGTTGAGAGTAAGGATTGATAAAGCGTTGGGTCAGTTAAGTTTCGAGCATCGAACGGTGTTGGTGCTCCATGAATTTGAAGATTTAGAATACAAAGCGATTGCGAAAAAGATGCAGTGTTCTATCGGAACGGTGATGTCTCGGTTGTTTTATGCTCGCCGAAAAATGGCAGCTCTGCTTGCCGGACTCAAGCGGGAGGAGTTTAAAAAGTAACATGAACACAGACAAAATCCTGAAAATTCAGGCCTATCTGGACAATGAATTGTCATCAGATGAGGCTCGTCAGATCGCCACTTGGCTTGATCGTGATCCAGAAGCTCGTAGCCTATTTCATGAACTCAGGGATATTAAATCCGCGATAGTTGGAAACGAGGTTTCCCTCGCCGTTCCCGAATCCAGAGAGTTTTATTGGTCCAAGATCAAACGCAGCATTGAGGCTGAGCCGATTGAAATCGTTCATCCTCCAATCTTCGCTAGGTGGCTCCGTTGGGCTACTCCTTTTGCGGCGGCTGCAGCGACGATTGCACTATTGGTATCCTTCACGGCTTTTGATTTGCCAGGTCTCCGTCTCAAGGTTGCTGTGCATGAGATCGATGATTCTCAAGAGGAAGATTCTTCCATCACGTTTCATTCTCAAGCGGAAGGCATGACCGTGGTGTGGATTCCAAGCGGTCATTGATTGATTTTCTATTCACCTTCTCTACTCTTGCACTCCATGCGTGTATATTGTTTCGGTTCTCGGTGGATTTTCGCTCTTTTTAGTTTTTTTGTTATCACATGTTTTCCACACACGGCCGAGGCAGAGGGAATCAATTATCAAGCGCGTTTAATATGGGGCACCGACGAGATGAAACCGGAGAAACCCAACCTGAAAGAACTTGATGCCAAGACCAAGGATAAGCTGAAGGCAATTTTCAAATGGAAGAATTATTTCGAGGTTGATTCCCAAGTAGTGATGGTTGGTGCCAATGAATTGAAGAAGGTGAAAATGAGCACAAAGTGCGAAATCGAGATTCAGGACCTTGGAAAAAACGGCGTGGAGGTCAAGCTGTTTGGGGAGGGCAAGCTGAATAAGAAAGTTAAACAGGTGCTTCCAGCGGGTGAGTGTTTGGTGATGGCAGGTGATGACAGCAACGCCAATGCTTGGTTCGTTATGTTGTGCCCGACAGGCAAGTAGATGGGGCTGTATTCCATTCTCGAATCATTACTAACGTTTGTTTTAGGTATGGCCAAGGCACCCGATCTTCAACTGAAACAGGGCGATATTGCGCCTGCATTTACTGCCCTAAACCAACATGGCGCCACGGTCTCTCTTGATCATTACCTAGGTCAGCAGGTGGTTTTATTTTTCTACCCCAGGGACAACACGCCGGGGTGTAATAAAGAGGCCTGCAGTTTTCGAGATTCTTTTGCTTTATTTGGCGACAAGAACACTGTGGTTCTTGGGGTCAGCCCGGACAGCGTCAAATCCCACGTCAAGTTTGTGGAGAAATTTTCCCTTCCTTTTTTGCTATTGGCGGATGAGACCAAAGCCGTCGCCAACGCTTATGGTGTTTGGGGTGAAAAAACTTTCATGGGTAGAAAGTATATGGGCAACCATCGAGTCACCTTTTTGATTGGTGCCGATGGAAGAATCAAAAAAATTTGGGGGTTAGTCTCCCCAGAATTCCACGCTCAGGAAATCCTCCTCGAACTACAGCCCTAGGCTTTCCCGTCAACATGGGTGTGCCGATGTTCCCGGAACTGTTAGGATAATTATTCGTAGCGAAGTGATTCGATAGGATCGAGATTCGCTGCTTTGTACGCAGGATAGGTTCCAAAAACAATGCCGACAATCGAGCAGATCACCAACCCGATGATGGTCCAATCAACGGGAATTACCGGAGGCAATTTTAAATAGAATGCGGCACAATTGCCGCCTAAAATGCCAAGGATGACTCCGGCAATACCACCGAGTTGGCACAGAACCGTGGCCTCCATGATAAATTGTGCCATGATATTGCGTTTTTTTGCACCCACGGCTCGACGAATTCCAATCTCACGTGTGCGTTCGGTGACCGATACGAGCATGATATTCATGATGCCGATTCCAGCGGCAAGCAGGGCAATCGAACTAATGACAGCAACCCCAATCCTCAAACTCAGTGTGAACGATTTAAACTGCGTTATCAGAGAATCATTGGAGAACATTTCAAAATCATCCTCCTTTCCCGGAGCCACTTTTCGGGACGCACGGAGAATTCCGCGAATTTGTTCCATGGCATCCTCGTAGGAGGCTTGATCCGCTGCCTGGACATAAAGGGTCAGACTACGAGCGATTCGACCATATCGATTGAGTCCTGTCACGAGTGGGATGACGGCAAATTTATCCTGATTGCCCTGGGAGCTAGATCCCTTGGAGGCAATCACGCCGACAACGGAATAGCTGATCCCATCAAACTTAACCTTTTCCCCCACGGCTGTTGCGAATGGAAACAGGTTTGTGGCGAGAGCATTTCCGAGGACGCAGACATGGCGAGCGTTGAGCAGGTCTTCCTCCAAAAGTGGACGGCCTTCTTGGATATCCCAACTGCGTGCGAGAAAATTTTCCGGTGTGCCTCCAACGAGTTGAACACCCGGTGTGGATTTGTTGAAACGTGAGGTCACATCCCCCATCCAAAAATCAGTTTCAATGCCAATGTTCCGAGCAAGTGTCGCACGATCCTTGACGGCCTTGGCTTGATGCATCGTGATGGGGCGACGTCGCCAGAATTTCTCAAAACCTTCCGGACCACCAAAGTAAACAGGGGGAAAACGTGTGACTGCAAAAGTGTTCGCTCCGAGTCCGCTCATTTCACTTTCGATGCTCGTTTGAACCACGCGGAGCGCCGTCATGACCACAATGATGGAAAACACTCCGATGAGGACTCCCAAAAGTGTGAGAATAGACCTCAATTTATGGGCAGCGACCGCCTTAAGAGCCATGCTGAGACTTTCTTTGAGTTCGGCACGAAACAACATAAGGTTATTCGTTGCGGAGAGCGTCCACTGGGTTCATACGGGCTGCCCGCCACGCTGGGAGAAAACCAGAGATGACCCCTGTGATAAGCGAAACGCCCAATGCAAGGCTGACAATGGGAAGTGACAATGTGGCAGGAAGAAACTGGTTCATGACCAAGGTCAAAGGAAATGCCACAGCCAGACCGAGAAGCCCCGCGAATAAACAAATCCCTGCGGCTTCAGTAAGGAATTGCAAAAGGATCGTGCGACGTTTAGCTCCGATCGCCTTACGGATCCCGATTTCTTTGGTTCGTTCTGCCACCGAGACAAACATAATATTCATGATGCCTATGCCCCCAACGAATAGGGAGAGTCCTGTGATAAAAAGTCCGGCTGACGCAATAATAGCACCGACTCGATTAAAGGTCGTGATGAACATTTCCTGTTGGTTGATGGCAAAATTATCAGCCGCGCCCGGTGGGACTCGGCGAATTTGTCGAAGGATTCCACGAGCCTCTTCTTTGGCATCTTCCAGCAGTTCCATGGAAGCAACTCGGATCTGGATTTCATAATCCAAGGGACGGTGAAACGCGACGCTATAAAAGCGCAGTGGAACAATGACCCGGTTATCAAGACTAAAGGCTCCCAGGAAATTACCTTGTTGGGCCATGACCCCGATTATTTCCACGGTCGATCCTCCCACCCGGATTTTTTGCCCAACCGGTTCCATGTTTGGGAAGAGATTCGTGGCTATGGCCGATCCGATCGCGCAAACGGGTCGCCCTCCATTCGCTTCAGCGGCACTAAAAAACCGACCTTCGGCAATTGTATTTGCCCCGATCAAGACAAATTGTTCATTGCAGCCGAGTATGGAAACTGATCGAGAGGTGCGGTTTTTGAAAGTCACCGGGAGCTGAGTACCGGTAATAGGGGTCATTGCCTTAGCCAATGTCATTTGGCGTGAAAGTGCGTCAAACTGATCGAAAGAAATGACCGGTCGCCGCATCGACTTCTGCCATTCTTCATGGGAATCGTTGAACCAACCGAATCGTTCAATAAACAGCGTATCACTGCCCATCGATGAGATACTTTGGCGAAAAGCCCCGTTCAATCCTTGGATGGCGGTCGCCATGAGGGTTACGGTAACAATACCGATTACAATCCCAAGGGTAGTCAGACCACTGCGAAGTTTATTGGCGCGGAGGGCACTCAACGAAATACCTGTGCCCTCCTTTAATTCCTGCCAAAGAGTCATGGGATAGGGAGTGTGCGAACGGGAGAATGGCCTGAACTGGGTTCATCGCTTGCGACCAATCCGTCGCGTAAACGAATGATCCGTCGGGCATGTCGAGCCACTTCCTCCTCGTGGGTGACCAAAATAATCGTGTTTCCTTTTTTCCATAATTCTTCGAAAAGAATCATGATTTCATCTCCAGTATGGGAATCAAGATTGCCGGTGGGTTCATCCGCAAGCAGGATTGATGGATTATTGACAAGAGCGCGAGCGACGGCAACCCGCTGCCTTTGACCGCCGGACATTTCGTTGGGTCTGTGATGGACGCGATCGGCCAACCCAACATGGTCAAGAACCTCCAACGCCCGTTTTCGGCGGAGGGCATGGGTCATCCCCGAATAAATCAGGGGGAGTTCGACATTGTGAAGAGCATCTGAACGTGGCAGGAGATGAAAGCTTTGAAAAACAAATCCAATCTCACGATTGCGGAGTTCAGCCAATTGGTTGTCGTCCATGAGGCTGACGTTGATGCCATTCAGGAAAAAATCTCCGGAAGAGGGCGTGTCAAGGCAACCTAGGAGATTCATCAAGGTCGATTTACCGGAGCCGGAGGGACCCATAATGGCGACGTATTCACCCCGATCTATCGAGATATTTATTTCCCGTAATGCGTGAATCGTTTCCGACCCCATCACGTAACGTCGCGTAATTTGCGTGAGTTGAAGCAGAGCCATGCGAACCCGTTAGTTTTTCGGACGACCCTCAGGGTTTTGATTGATCTGGATTTTTTTAAGATCTTCGAGATCTCGGCTAATGGTTTTATAGCCCCCTGATACGACTTCCTGACCTACTTTGAGGCCTTCAATGATTTCGATGTGAAAATCATCCCTGATACCTGTTTTTACCTTGGCGATTTTAGCGACGGAACTCTCAACCAGAAACACAACTTCATCCGCTTGCTTTTCAGGGGATACTTTTTGTTTGGTCAGCGCAGGATCCGTTTCAGGTTCCATGGTCTTATTCTGAAGGATGAGTTTTTTAGGGAGTCGGGTGGTGACCGATTGAATGGGGACGGTGACCACGTTACTGCGGGCGCGAGTTTCAATCTCGGCAGTGACGGACATGCCCGGTCGGAAAATATCTTTGTCTTCGAGGAGTATTTTGACTTCAAACTTGGTCGCCTCGGTACTTCCGGTGGCTGCAGATGCGGAGGAAGAGTTGCCGGTGCCAGCATTTTTCGAGGCGTTGGCAATGTCAGTCACACGTCCATGAAACTTCCGATCTCGGAAGGCTTCTATCTCAAGGTGAGCAATCTGCCCAATAGCGAGCAAGGGAATGTCAATTTCTCCAATATCAACGCGTGCTTCGATCGCATTCAAATTCGCAATCGTCATGATTTCCGTTCCGGCCATCATCGCGGTGCCGACCACTCGCTCCCCGAGTTGTGACCTCAGTTTGGTTACTGTGCCATCGAGGGGTGATGTGATCGAAGTTTTGGAAAGGTCATCTTCCGCCCTAGCTAATGCTGCCTTCGCTTGAGCCGCTCCATGGATTGAAGTTTCATGGGTGGCTTTTTGAACTTCCCATGAGGTTTTTGCATTGAGAAATTCCGAGTCGGAAACCAATTTTTCTTCGAACAGTTTTTTGTATCTTTTGAATTCGAGTTCAGATTTATCGAGATTTGCTTGAGCTAAATGAACATTTGCTTGGGCAGATTTGTAATTAGCTTCAGAAGAATTGCGACTTGCGATGTAATTATCCGGCTTCAGTTTGAGAAGCAAATCCCCGACTTTCACGGATTGCCCTTCCTTTATAGCCAACGCAATGATTTCACCACTGACCTCAGGATTGATGGTCACTTGGATCACCGGTTGGATTTTGCCGTTTGCTATCACGACCTCAGTCAGGTTACGCAACGTGACCTTTTCCGTTTGAACGATGATGGGTTTTTCACCCCGCCGCAGAAAGTATCCTGCTGTCGTGGAAGCGATAAGAATCAAACCAAAGGCCAGCCCGATGTATTTATTTCGGTTACTACGTTTATCGGTAGTCATGAGTTTCGAATTGTAGACACGCAATTCCAACCATTTGTTTCATTTCGTTGGCGATTAAAATAAAGGCTTATATCACCTTAAACATTCCAAGCATTGGATCACTGCGCATGCTATCATCTAAATAACAAAACGCAAATTAGGGAATTCGGAACAGCCCCGGTACATCGTGACCCCCCTGATGGGATTTACCGACTCAGGAAAATACAATGTATCTCTATGAAAACGTGGAACATTCTGCGCCACTGGCTCCGAACGGTTTCCGGCCCCTTGGCCGCCCGGGGGGGAGGGCGGCCAA
>CAMBHS010000069.1 GCA_945867235.1 Akkermansia muciniphila | reverse complement strand
GCTTTGAATTTCCGCATAAAAGTAATCAGAGATGCCGACCTGCACGGGGCGTCGTTCAAAATCATCGTGACTCTCATTCGTCGCCACGTAAACAAAGCGTTCCGGTCGCCCCGAATCCACATTTTTCTCAGTAAAGATCGCGGCCAATGGAAGCGACACCACGTTATTGGCAGTGCCCACAGGTATTTTGATGTTGGCCGTCATGCCGGGACGAACCTTGTCATCCACGTTCTCTAGGATCACCCGAACGGCGAATCCCTTGATATTATTTCGTATAGTGGCTTGGGGAGCGATCCTTTCCACTTTGCCGTTGACCTTCAAATTAGCCACTGCTTCGAGCGTGATCTCAACCTCTTGGGCCACCTTGAGCCTCGTGATATCGGCTTGGTTGATATGGGCGTTGATGATCATTTCATTCAAATCCGCGATGGTCAGCACCTCCGTGCCACTGTTGAATCCTCCAGAACCGGAAACAGCCTGACCCATCGAAACCGGTCGGGTGAGAATTGTGCAATCAAACGGGGCGATGATCTTCGTTTTGGTCAATTGCTCCTCGAGGATCGCCAAATCTCGCTGCGTTCGTTCCAACGAATTTTTAGCCAACGCAAAATCTGTCTTCGAATTTTCGTAATCCTGCTTGGGTAAAAGACTGGCTTTGAAAAGCTCCTCAGCACGTTGGTAATTGCGCTCCGATTGTTCGAGTTGCAATCGGCTGCGTTCGATATCCGTTAAAAACGAAGACTTTTTGTTTTGCAATTCCTTATCATCCAAGGAAACAAGGATGGTGCCTTTCTTCACATGATCACCGAGATCAACCGCGAGTTGGTCAATTTTACCATTGATTTCAGGTTTCACGGAAACCTGCTCAGCGGGACCGATCTCTCCGGCTGCGCTGACATTAAATTGAATGTCCCGGTGTTCCGCGATCGCCGTACTTATAGGCAGGGTTTTCGCCTTCGAACTCAACAAACCCTTGATCTGTGGGAACTTAGCTACCACAAACCAACCCCCACCTACGAGGGCTACCATGATCACAATCCATTTCTTCATTCCGTCAAATTTGCTTATTCCCGATAGTTTAATGCATTTGCGTCTCGAGATACTCGCCGCGATGCACCTATTAGACAAACCCTATAAGGCTCTACTTCTGACTCTGAGGACAGCTTTTTAATTCAAGCTAATTGCCTCCGCCGCCCGCTTCCGCTGTTGTAGCCCCACGCGAGCCCAGCGGCGTTAGGTCAGTGCTGGATCAATCGAGATAGCCTGTGGGGTGATCTTGATGCCATCTCCAGGCCGTTCTTACTATGTCCTCCAATTTTGGAAATCGGGGTTGCCATCCTAATTCTCGCTTCGCCTTGTCGGATGCAGCCACCAGCCGAGGCGGGTCGCCTGCCCGACGCGGTTTTTCAATCGTCGGAATGGAACGACCCGAAACCTGCTCACATGTTTGGATTACTTCGCGTACGGAATAACCTTCTCCGTTACCGAGATTAAAAAATCCATTTTTGTTCGGTTCCAAGGCGAGGATATGCGCCTGAGCGAGATCAACGATGTGGATGTAATCTCGAATGCAAGTTCCATCCGGTGTCGGGTAGTCGGTGCCGTATATTTCGCAATGGGAGGATTGCCCCAAGGCAACCCTAAGGACGTTGGGAATTAGGTGCGTCTCGATCCGATGGTGTTCGCCACATCGTTCGGTTGCCCCGGCTGCATTAAAATATCGGAAAGCGACAAATTCCATCCCGTATATTTCCTGATACCATCGGAGCATTTTCTCGAACATCAATTTGGATTCGCCATAAGGATTGATAGGACGTTGGGGAATATCCTCGGTCATCGGTACTTTTTCTGGCGGTCCGTAAGTCGCGCACGTCGAACTAAAAACAAATTTTTTGATCCCTTGTTCCACGGACGCTTGGAGGAGTTGCAGACCGTTGGCGACGTTGTTTTGGAAATACTTGCCGGGATCCGTCATGGATTCTCCGACAAGGGCATGGGCTCCAAAATGAATGACAGCCTCTGCCTGGCTCTCCTTGAGTGCTTGGCGAACCAAGGATGCATCCCCCAAATTTCCACGAATAAACCGGGCTCGGGGATCAACGGCCGACGCATGCCCTTCCTCGAGAGTGTCCAACACGGTGACGGAATTTCCGGCCGCGAGTAACTCCTCCACGCATGCCGATCCGATATAACCCGCACCACCCGTTACGAAAACATTCATAAAATCTTTATTACTGAAAAAACGCCTCCTGCTCAAGTTGGTTAAGCCAGAATTTGTGTTTCAAGGCTCTGGCATGTGCCGTCACTAACGGTAGCTTCAACAAATCTTTTTCATCCACCCAGCGAGCCAATGGAAGGCTTTTTTTCAAGGATGCAAGTCCGCGTTTACCGATGGTTTTCGGAGAAAAAAAGTCAACGGTCATTCGATACCGCGTGATGGAGTGACGCACTGTGCCACAAAGCTCCCAATCAAACGTCTCTCCAAGTTCCTGGTTCAATCGATTAGGGCTTTCACCGCGAGAGGGCACCTCCCAAACGGGGAATTCCCAAAAATTCGCGTTCACACCATGCGAAGGTCTTTGTTGAATTAGGAGATGTTTATCAGGACGAAACACGATGATCGCGACAAAGTAACGGTGCGTCGAAGCAATTCCTGTTCGGAGATGGGGGATTCGATCCGTTACATTTTTTCGGCTCGCGTAGCACCATTGTTGCCATGGACATTCATTGCAACGTGGGGCGCGTGGCAGACACACTAAAGCCCCCAATTCCATCATCGCTTGGTTGAAATCCCCATGACGACCTTCGGGAGGATTACTGACCAATTGCGCTGCAATATGCCAAAGTTGATTTTGTATGGCACTGGATTTTGCATCGGAAACTATCCCAAAAAAACGAGTTAAAATGCGCAGGACGTTGCCGTCCACTATTGGAACCGGTTGGTTGAATGCGATGCTCCCGATGGCACCCGCAGTATAGCGACCCACTCCTGGAAGATTTATAATATCGGAAGGGATTTGGGGAAACACTCCGGCATGTTCCAGTTGGATAAGCTGAGCGGCTGATTGCAAATTCCGAGCCCGTGAATAATAACCCAAACCTTGCCACAGTTTGAGAACCTGCGAAGGCTCGGCAATGGAGAGTGAGTGGATGTTAGGAAAGGCTTCCATCCACCTGTTCCAGTAGGGAATGACGGTCGCAACCTGGGTCTGCTGAAGCATGATCTCGGACACCCAGATGGCGTAGGGATCCGTGATTTTTCGCCAAGGCAATTCGCGGGCTGATGCATCGAACCAATCCAGCAATGCTGCCAGATAACCGTTGTCCATTGGGTATTCAGTCTTGATCGGACGAAATTTTAATGGTGAACAGAGTTGAGGACAAATAAAAACCCGAGCGAACGGTGACAATACAAGGCTTGCCGATCGTGGGGAACACTACTAATTATCATGCTCGTCTAAAATGAATACACTTGTGGAATCCGACTCAGATTTACCTAATGTGGTTAGAACATTTTTAGTGGATCAGCTTCCCGTGAATGTTTACGCCTCACAATCCCACTTGGCCACTGCCGCGTCCATTCTGGCAAACGATTACCTCTGCCGAATCATCGATTCGAGGGGAAGTGCGGCTGTAATCCTTGCGACTGGCAACTCGCAGATCCAGTTCCTGCATCAACTTGTGGCTCTTCGTGGAATAGATTGGTCGAAAGTGACTTTGTTCCACATGGACGAGTATTTGGGGATTAACGCAATTCACACCGCAAGTTTTCGCCGTTACCTTCAAGAAAGGGTGGAATCATTGGTGCGTCCCAAAGTTTTTCATTATCTAGATGGGGATTGCCTTCTGCCTTTTGACGAGTGCCAACGGTATACCGACTTGCTCAAGGCTCAACCGATTGACCTTTGCTGCCTAGGGGTGGGAGAGAATGGGCACCTCGCTTTTAATGATCCTCCAGTGGCTCGATTGAACGATCCTTACTGGGTAAAACCGGTCAAACTGGACGATGCCTGCAAGATGCAGCAGGTTAAAGAAGGGCATTTCCCAAGTATTGAAGCCGTTCCGCCCTACGCTCTCACCTTAACGTTGCCTGCACTTTGTAGTGCAAAAAAAATGATTTGTTTGGCACCAGAAAAACGCAAAGCAAGTGCCATTAAAAACGCATTGGAGCTTCCAGTCAGCGCAAATTGCCCGGCGTCGGTTCTTCGGCACAATCCACAAGCTTTGTTAATGTTGGATGTTGATTCCGCATCGCAGTTGGCTAGAGTGGTGTCTTGAGTGGAACTTTAATTTGCAGCACGTGACTCTCTTGATGAGTAGTATTTTTGTATGAGGTGCGAACTTTGTGGCAAAAAACTCCATTTAGATTGTTGACTTGTGCGGTAGGTTTGCTAGGTTCCCAACCTCTTTTATAGATTTGTCGATGAAAACATATTTGCCGAAAGCGGATGATAACCAGCAGAAGTGGCATGTGGTTGATGCAGATGGAGCCGTGTTGGGTCGTCTTGCTGTCCAGATTGCCGATGTCTTGCGGGGTAAAAATAAACCTATATTCACCCCACATATGGACACGGGTGATTTTGTTGTCGTGATTAACGCCGAAAAAGTGGTGTTAACCGGCAAGAAAGAGGAAGCTAAGACGTTCATGAGCTATTCCGGTTGGAAGGGCGGCGAAAAGTTTACGAGTGTCTCACAGGTGCGTGAGAAGTATGCCGACCGTCTGATCACACACGCTGTGAAAGGGATGGTTCCTAAAAACCGTCTCGGAAAACAAATGCTGACCAAGCTTAAAGTTTATACCGGTGACAAGCATCCGCATGCGGCACAACAACCTGCGAAGCTGGAAATCAAACCCAGATTTTGATCAATATGGCTGAAACAACTGAATTTTTAGGCACTGGACGTCGCAAGACCGCCGTCGCTCGTGTTCGATTGTCAACTGGTTCCGGTAAAATAACTGTGAACGGTCGGACGATGGAGGCTTACTTTGTAGTGGATTCCCAGCGTCTCTTGGTTCAACAAGCATTGGGTGCAGTTGATGGCACAACTAAGTTCGACGTGCGGGTAAACGTTGCGGGTGGCGGCCCTATGGGTCAAGCGAGTGCTGTGCGCCATGGTATCGCTCGTGCCTTGCTTCTGGTCGATGCGAACATGCGACCCGCATTGAAAGCTCAAGGTTTATTGACACGAGACAGCCGTATGCGTGAACGTAAAAAATACGGTCAGCCCGGCGCACGCAAACGTTTCCAGTTCAGCAAACGATAAACGATTTTTTCAAAACATCGCCCCGCTGCTCTTACGCTGGCGGGGCTTTTTCTTTTTACATCAAGTTTTCATGGCGGTGGAGGTCAGGTGCGATTAAAAGGATGCATGGATAACAAAGTGCCAACAAAGGTGGCCGTGGTGGGTGCTGCCGGTTATGCGGGGGAGGACTTGGTTCGCTTGCTGCTTTCGCATCCTCACGCTGATTTGGTTACGGTCACATCAAGGCAATATGCAGGGCAAACGGTGGCGAAGGTGTTTCCCAAGTTTTCTCACCTTCCTCGCGCTCGCACCTTGAGGTTTGTAGATCCCAACATCGATCTTTTGGGTAAACAAGCGGAGGTTGTCTTTTTGGCATTGCCTCACGGAGTCGCTGCGGAATTTGCAGTCCCCTTGGTGCAACAGGGGGTTCGTGTCATTGATTTGAGTGCGGATTTTCGGATTCGAGATCCCAAGGTGTATGAAGAGTTCTATGCTCATCCCCACCCCGCGCCAGAGTTGTTGATTGATTCTGTGTATGGGTTAGCAGAGGTCTATTGTTCCGCGATCGAAAAAGCTAAACTCATTGCCTGTCCCGGATGTTATCCCACCAGCATTTTATTGCCGCTATTACCGTTGCTTAAAGCAGGGTTGGTGGATCCTGCGCAAATAATTGTTAACTCCCTGAGTGGAGTGACGGGTGCGGGTCGAAAGCTTGAAGTGGAATACTTGTTCGCGGAATGTAACGAAAGTTTGCGTCCTTACGGTGTTCCCAAACATCGCCATCTCTCTGAGATTGAGCAGGAAATATCGATAGCCGCAGGGCTCCAAGTTTTCGTTCAATTCACCCCTCATTTAGTTCCGGTCAATCGTGGCATTCTCACCACACTTTGTTTGACCCCGACGACGTTTTTTGCCGGTGATCCCAGTAAAATGGAAACTTTTACACGTCAGTTGACCGATGTTTACCAAGCAGCGTATGGGGCTTCAACATTTGTCCGCCTGTTAGAGGGCAAAGCTCTGCCCGATACAAAAAATGTGGTCGGCACTAATTTCATAGAAATCGGATGGCGGTTTGATGTGCGAACGGGAAGATTAATCGTGATGAGTGCGATTGATAATATCGTCAAAGGGACAAGCAGCCAAGCGATCCAGTGTTTTAATATCGCGACAAATCAGCCTGAGACCTCTGGACTCATCTGATTATCAACATGCTCAAGCCTTCTCCATTTCAGGTAATTGAAGGGTCGATTGCCGCCCCCACTGGGTTTCGAACTGCGGCTGTTTTTTGTGATATAAAGCGGCTTGGTACAGGCAAAGGCTCAAACAAGGGACAGAAGCTGGATCTCGCCTTGATTGTTTCTGACGTGCCAGCAACGGCGGCGGGAATGTTTACAACAAGCCGAGTGTGTGCGGCTCCCGTGAAGTATTGCATGAAGCACATCGTCAAGGGTGTCGCTCAAGCTGTTGTTGTAAATTCTGGCAATGCGAACGCATGCACAGGTCGGCAGGGGATGAAAGATGCCGAAGAAATGTCCCGAGAAACGGCTCAAGTCCTCGCCTTGAAAGCTGAACAAGTCCTGATTTGTTCAACGGGTCGTATCGGGGTCGCCCTCCCTATGGCAAATGTAAGGCGAGGCATTATCTCTGCTGCCTCTCTGCTCAATCCGAGTTTTGGTAATGCGCTGCAAGTGACGGAGGCGATTATGACGAGCGACACTCGTCCAAAAACTATCGCGATCGAATTTAAATTAGGCGGAATGTTGGTGCGTATGGGCGGAACCTGTAAAGGTGCGGGGATGATCCAACCGGGTATGAGCCCGACTGGGGCACGCCCTGCATCGGGTTTGCACGCCACCATGTTAGGATTCATCACGACCGACGCCAACGTGAACGGTGCCGTGTTGAAACGTGCGCTCGAATCAGCGGTTGCCCAGAGTTTTAACCGAATCACCGTGGATGGTGACATGAGCACGAACGACACCGTTCTCGTGTTGGCCAATGGAATGGCGGGCAATGCAAAAATCACCTCGCGTTCGAAGGCGGATCTCCAGACTTTTCAGGCGGCTCTGAATCATGTCACTCTTGAATTAGCCAAGATGATCGTCCGAGACGGGGAAGGTGTGAGCCGTTTTGTGACTGTGAAGGTGCATGGTGCCAAAAATGAAAAGGATGCGGATTTTGCAGCGCGAGCCGTGGCGAATGGTGCGTTGGTGAAGACAAGTTGGTTTGGTGGTGATCCCAACTGGGGACGCATTCTAGGAGCGTTAGGTGCTTCACGCGCCCATTTGATCGAGGAAAAAATCGACCTCGGATACGCGCTTCCAGGAAACAAAAAAATTGTATTTGCTCTCAAAAAAGGGCAACCAACACAAACTCCCTTCAAAGTGCTTTGTGGAATCGTTGCAAATTCGGAGTTCGAGCTGCATATTTTTCTGAACATCGGCAAGTCCGATGCGGTCATGTATTCCTGCGATCTCACTGAGGAATATGTCGAATTTAATAAGGGGGACGTTGGGGATCCTGCCTCCATGGGTGGCTGAAAAAAATTGATTTTGTATGCAGGATCTGATTGCCAAGGCCAATACGCTTCTCGAAGCACTGCCCTATATACAACGCTTCAGCGGTCAAATTTTCGTCGTCAAATACGGAGGAAGTTTTATGGATTCCCCGGATCCAACCATCCGTCACGGGGTCGCTCGGGACATCGTTTTTTTAGAGGCTGTGGAGATCAATCCAGTGGTGATTCACGGCGGAGGAAAAGCGATCACCAGAGCCATGGAAGCCGCTGGGTTGAAGGCGACATTTATCCAAGGCCAACGAGTCACCGACGAGGCAACTGTAAATCTGGTGGAACATGTTCTCTCCCGTGAAATCAATCCCGAGGTTGTCGAAACGATCAATAAGCTGGGGGGTCGCGCGAAAGGATTCGCCGGAACCGATATTTTTAAGTGTCGTCAGCTTTTTCTTACCGGTGCCGATGGTGAAAAGCTAGACATCGGTTTTGTGGGTGAAGTAACCCATGTCAATGTGGAACCCCTTTTGGCTTGTCTTCAGGAAGGGTTCACTCCAGTCATCAGCCCCACTGCACGCGGAGAAACAGACGGTAAAATTTACAATTGTAATGCCGATGTTGCCGCAGCTCAGGCCGCCATCGCGCTGCACGCATCTCGACTTGTTTTCATGAGTGATGTGCCAGGCCTGATGCGGGATCCAAATGATTTTTCAACCGTGATTCCCCAATTGCGCATCTCAGAAGTTCCTTCATTGAAAGCAGCCGGGATTGTGGACAAAGGCATGATCCCAAAAGTTGACAGTGCCGTGTCCGCCATCCGCGCTGGTATTCACAAGGTGTCGCTAGTAGATGGACGTATTCCCCACGCAGTTTTGTTGGAAATATTTACTGATGCAGGCGTGGGAACAGAGGTTGTCCCCTGATTGAATTAATGATAGATTACTCACTTAATTTCATGCCACTCGAAACCCATCACAATCCTGCGCATGACCGCACCTATTATTCTTTCTAAATCCATGGATTTAGCGGTGATACAAGGAGCGTTCACCCAAAATGTCGTGCCTACTTACGGAAGGTTTCCCTTGGCATTCACCCATGGTTCGGGAAGTTACGTCTGGGATGTGAGCGGTCGGAAATATCTCGATCTGGGTGGTGGGATTGCGGTCAACTCCTTAGGGCACGCCCATCCGGAAATCACCGATGCCTTGGTCGAACAGTCGCGTAAACTCCTTCACGTCTCCAACCTTTATTATACCGAATCTCAAGCCCGTCTGGCCGAACAGATCTCCGGTCTGATAGCTCCAGGTAAAGTTTTTTTCTGCAACAGTGGTGCTGAGGCCAACGAAGGGCTTTACAAAGTTGCCCGGAAATTCGGACATGATCAGGGGAGGTTTGAAATACTCACCGCCCTCAATTCCTTCCATGGTCGCACACTCGGGGGGATTTCCGCCACGGGCCAAGACAAAGTCAAAAAGGGGTTCGAACCCATGGTTCCCGGGTTCCGACATGTGCCCTACAACGATCTCGAAGCCATGCGTTCGGCGATTTCTCCTGCCACCGCAGCCATCCTGATCGAAGGCATCCAAGGCGAAACAGGGATCACCCCCGCAACCCCTGAGTACCTCCTCGGGTTGCGCGCATTGTGTGATGAAAAAAACTTATTACTCCTGATTGACTCGGTGCAGTGTGGTCATTTCCGCACGGGGTGCTTCCAGAGTTATCAACGCATTTTGGAAGGTGTTCCGGGTTGCGAATCTTTTCTTCCCGATGGTATTTCCATGGCCAAATCATTGGGGGGCGGCTTTCCTATAGGAGCCTTTTGGTTGCGAAACCCTCATGGTGGTTTACTCACTGCCGGCACGCACGGCACCACATTTGGCGGCAACCCATTGGGATGCGCCGTAGCCTTGCGAATTTTGGATGTTATCCATCGCGATCATCTCCATCAAAATGCCCGCGAGTTGGGTGGATGGATCAAAGATCAACTCTCCCAACTCGTTCACAACCATCCCACCGTGCTCAAAACAGTCCGGGGATTTGGCCTGATGATCGGATTAGAATTGCAACCCCATATCCCTGCTTTCCGCCACGACGACAAATCCGTCGCCATTCAGTTTATCAATAAATTGCATGACCTCGGCGTTCTGACAATTCCTTCAGGAACAAATATCGTCCGCCTCTTACCCGCCTTGAATCTCAAAAAATCTGAAGCCGAAGAAGGTTTGGAAAAAATAGCATCCTTGCTCCCCTCACTCCTTCAATGAGCGCCGATCAACTACTCCCATGAGAATGCCCGTGAAACACCTGCTCAATATCGAACAACTCACTTCCGCCGAGATCGAAAGCATCTTTCACCACGCCTCCGTCCTCAAAAAGGAACGAGGCCAACCCCAGTCGCATCTGAGCGGTCAAACATGGGCCCTCATTTTTTCAAAATCCTCCACGCGCACCCGTGTCTCCTTTGAAGTTGGTATTCGCGAGTTGGGCGGGAACGTGATGTTTCTCAATTCGAACGATATTCAGTTAGGTCGCGGAGAGCCGATCAAGGATACGGCACGCGTGTTAGGTCGCATGATTCACGGAGCGGTCATCCGCACCTATGCTCAACAGGACGTGGTCGATTTTGCAACCTACTCCGACATCCCCACCATCAACGCTCTCACGGATGACGAACATCCCTGTCAGATCCTCACAGACATTTTTACGTATCAGGAAAAACGCGGGTCCATCGTTGGCAAAGTTGTCACCTTTGTCGGTGATGCCGCGTGCAACGTCCCGATATCTTGGATTTTTGCTGCCGCCAAACTCGGGTTTGAGCTTCGTCTCGCGGCACCAAAAAAGTATCAGCCCGATCCCGCCTTGTTAAAAAGGGCAGGGGGTCATGTCGTCTGCACCGAGGACTTGGCAAGTGCTGCGCGGGGTGCCGATTTGCTTTACACCGATGTGTGGATTTCCATGGGGAAAGAGGCGGAGTCTGCCCAACGCTGCCACGAGCTTGCGAGCTACCAGATCAACGAGGATTTAGTTAAACTTGCCAACCCAGATGCATTAGTCATGCATTGTTTGCCCGCTTACAGAGGCAAGGAGATCACCGAGTCCACTTTTGAAGCTCATGCGAAAACTATTTTTGACCAAGCCGAGAATCGGCTTCACGTGCAAAAAGGTATTATTGCTTGGCTGATGGGGTGAACCCATTGACTCTCCCCCGAAAAAAGTTCGACTGGATTCACTCCCCTCGCATCCCTTGGTTGTCTGTTTGAGTGGCTGCAAGTCGAAATAGTTGCAGCCACCCCAACGAATTTGACCTTCGGTTAATTCCCTGAGTAAGAATACGTGACTAGGTGCAGTTTTACATCTCTCACCGTTTTTATAAACCGATCCAATCCCTCCTCCGGATCTTTTAGTAATCTATTCCCTGTAATCACGAGTTTCCATTGGCTATTCCACACGCTGCGCCCTATTAACCGGCGGCTTGTGAATTGAGTGATCTGGATGGCCCCCGCATTCCCTTCCCCATTGATACTGAACACCGAGGCATCAGAAACCGCGCGAAACGCTTGGTGCTTCCGTGTGCTGAAGAGGGGTTCTGAGAGCGAGTCAGCGGCTTGATATGTTTTTTTGAACGAAAAGTCTGAATTCCCAATATTAAAAGGCAATGGAATCGCCACATCGTTCACGTTCCAGCTTCGAACCGTGGATTTATCTCCCAAGGGGGGACTTCGCATGTAGTCCACACCCACCGGTATCAGATACACATACGGCGTCCCTATCAACGCGTCCGGGTGGAGATAGTGGGATGGATCGTCCGGTGAAGACCCATCTGCAAGGATAATGACGGGAACGTTCGCCGACGCATCATTGATCCCGATGTATCCCGGTAAGACCACTCCCGCCGCGAATAATTTTGTCGCAAATGAACTAATGTCAAAACGATTGTCTCCTGCGGCTACATCTTGACCGAATAAATTTTTTCCTATCTCAATCGTGGTTCCAAAGGTCAATACGATTCCTGGAACAGGCAAACCATCCCCTGGGTCGATCTGGAGGCAATGCCGGCGTATGTCGGCGTCATCGAGCACATTTTTCATTCGGCTTTGATTCAGCAGATCCCGCCACTTATCCTGCCCTGATTCACCTGGCAGAATGCGGTAATTTTCCACCCGCAGGGAGGCTGTGGTTCCGTAGGTGTCAGGATTGTTAAATCCCAATCGACCCCGGAGCACATCCCAATCAGCCTCCATCTCGGCGAGCACACTGGATAACCCCGGATCCCCATGGTTGCTCCCTGCATATTGCGGTTCCCCATCTTTCACAATTCCCAACGACCGCGCACTGATCAGGCGGTTCATGAAATTCCTGCCCTGCTTCGTGTTTAACAACCCGGTCTCATAATCATACGCATTGGCCGTGATAAAGGCGTAACGTGCCGCGAGGTCGAACAATGTTTTGTATCTCTCCAGTTTCTCGTTTCGGAAAATGCGGAACGCCGCGTCTCTCGTCCGGAACCCCTGAACCAATGCTGCGGATCGTTGACGATATGTGTGCCGTTCCTGTTGTAATCGTTCTCCCTCAGCGACCAACGCAAGGATCGCTCTCCGTTTATCCTCCATTTCGCGCAGCTTCTGGTTGATTATCGAGAAATGCCCTTGGATGTTTGCAAACGTGATGTTCAGTTCATAGAGCTTTTCTTTTAATTCTTGAATCCTTTCCAGTTCTGGGATGTCTTTAAAATCGATCAGTGCAATCTTCTTTTCTGCGTTATAATTCAATGCCCCAACGCTGTATTTTTGAACAAGCATCAATGCGTTGTAATTTACTAGGAATCCTAGGTAACCCAAGGAAACCATCCCACGTGGAACAGAAGTGAGATCGCCACCTACGGCAAGACCCGCGATGAAGGATTTCGGCAACATCTCTTCCACTATTTCGAATCCATTGTCCACGACGTCCTTAACACCCTCCAGCGTTGCTTCTATGATTTCGCTTGCGAATTGGGCGTCTCGCACTGTGTTATTTAATTCAAATTTATCACCCTCAAGTTTTCGAATACCCGTGTAAGTAAGCATGCTGCTTTGAAATAATCTTAATTCATATAAAAACGAATGTTTTGCATCTTCCGTATCTCCCAATTCCTGTCTCAATGATGCATGAGCACTGATATATTCGGATATAGCCTGCTGTATTTTACCGGGCGAATGTCTAGCTCCCGACCATCCACTAGGTTTGGCAAAAAATCCATGAGAATTTAAATAGTATGATAAAACATTCCAATTAGTATGTGTAAAAGTATTTGTATCAGTTGTAAGCCAATCATTTATTTGCAATTTAAGGTTAGTAGGAAAAGAAAATACATTATTTCCGCTTCTTCTGCTCAGATTATATTTGTCATCAAATATATCAAGTTCTGGATTCGTCACATAAACATAATGTAGCAAGTCTGGACCTTCATACCCTTGCTTGTATGTTTTTCCGGGACCGATGTCGTCCGGATACGGTGTCCCATAAAGCTCAATCAAATGGTTCGTGTAGGCCATCTCCTGCATGACCACACCCGTCTGCAATTCCGTTAATGAATTCTGTTCAAACCGCATCATTCGCGTCACGTCTTTCGCGTCATCAAACGACGCCACCGCATTTTTCATTGTCTCCTTCGCCCTCGCGTAAACCTGCTCATAATGGGTCCAAGGATCGATGTATGCCAATCCAGATAGCAATGCAGGGTTGATATCAAACGCGATGCTTCCCTCGGATAACCCCAACGGCGTCAGTCTCCCTTCCGCATTGTCCATCGCGGTCTGCAAGTCCGCTCCGGTCGCCGCCAGTTCCCCCAGTTCCGGAACTGTGGTGCGGTCTATCTTTTGGATTCCTTCATGGCTCGGATCGGGATCCACATCCGGCAGGATTGCATTCCCTACCACCCAGTTGAACAACGCTCCCTGTGCGGTTCTCGATGCCCATTGATCCACCCCCCATTCCCTCACCCGATCTGCTTGGGTTCTCGTCGCGTCAAACTCTTTCCATCCGCCCTCCTGCCCCGCTTGGTAATCCTTGCGCCATGTCAGGTCGAAAACCTGTCGCCCTGCACGGGCTGCTGCC
>CAMBHS010000068.1 GCA_945867235.1 Akkermansia muciniphila | reverse complement strand
CGAGGAGGAACATATGATTCCTATCGGAAAACACGTGATCGTGTTCAAAGGTGACTTTGTTCGCAAAGGACAACAACTGACAGAAGGACCTGTGGTTCCCCACGAGATTCTAGAAGTTTGTGGACCTCAAGAATTGCAGGAACACTTGGTGAACGAAGTCCAAGAGGTCTATCGCCTCCAAGGTGTGACCATCAACGACAAGCATATCGAAATTATCGTGCGCCAGATGTTGCGGAAAGTCCGCATCACGGAACCCGGTGATAGCATCTTCCTTTGGGGTGAACAGATCGATAAGATCGTCTTTGAGACTGAAAACAGTCGCGTGGAAAAAATGGGTGGTAAGCCCGCCGAAGCGTCGCCTGTGTTATTGGGTATCACCAAAGCGTCTCTCGAAACGGAGAGCTTCCTGAGTGCAGCCTCATTCCAAGACACGACTCGCGTCCTTACCGAAGCGGCAACTTTGGGCAAGGTTGACAGTCTCCGAGGATTCAAAGAGAACGTCATCATGGGGCACATTATCCCTGCGGGAACGGGTTATGATCGTCACCGCAAGGTCACGCTCAAACCTCTCGTCGAAGAAATCGCGTTTAGTGATGTGACGGAGGAATCTGAGGTAAACCCGATCACGGGTTAATCCACTAACCACTAATTTTCGCACGGCTGGAGTCGAAAGATTCCAGCCGTTTTTGTTTTTTCAAAAAGATGTGGAAGTGAAGTGACACTTCAGATTATTTTGAATCCTGCCCAACACACATTTGCCATGTCCATGGAACAGTCTGGCTTTATTAATCCTCTTAATTAGAAGGTTGATCATTCAATCAAACATAATGAATACCCCAACAATCCAACTTCGCTTTGGAAATAATCAAATCCATCACCTGATCGGTTTGATTTGGATGCTTTGGACCTGCCTTGAGTTGACGTCGGCTGAAAAAGTGTTCAAAGCGGGTGCTCATCGAGTTGATATCTCGCCGACCAACTTCCCCGTTTTGGTTAATGCCATGTTTACCGAACGAACGGCAACGAACATCGCTGACCGTCTCTACGTTCAGGCACTGACACTGGATGACGGATCAAACCAAATTGCGTTCGCGATCGTGGATACGTGCATGATCGCACGAGACCTGATCGATCGAGCCAAAGAAATCGCGAGTCGATCGACACACATTCTCACCTCCAGAATGCTCGTTTCGGCGACACATACTCATTCTGCACCGTCTGCAATGGGGTGCCTCGGAAGCAGGATGGATACGAATTACGCTAAATACCTCGAGCCATTGATTGCGCAAGCGATCATCGGGGCAACGAAAAACATGCAACCTGCACGCATTGGTTGGGGTTCGATGGATGATTGGGATCACACATTCAACCGTCGATGGATCAGGCGTCCGGATAAGATGTTGGTTGATCCGTTCGGTGATCAGAACGTGAGAGCTCACATGCATCCCGGCAATGAAAGCCCTGATGCGGTCGGCCCTTCTGGGCCCGTGGATCCGGGTCTCTCAGTGCTGGCGGTGCAAACCCGAGCAGGTCTGCCGCTTGCGGTGTTGGCCAATTACTCCCAGCACTATTATGGATCACCCTTGGTTTCGTCGGACTATTACGGACGATTTAGCAGCTATCTGACGAAAATGATCGCGGATAAAAGCCCTGCGGCAACACAAGTGGATTCCGATCGAAGGATCGGTCCACCGCTCGCCGGCAATCCAACCCATTCATTTGTGGCGATGATGTCTCAAGGCACGAGTGGAGACCTGATGTGGATGGATTACAGCATCCCAGCAATGGATATCGGCTACGATGCCTATGCAAAGCAGATTGCAGAGGAAGTTGCCGAGGTTTGGCGTGGCATCAAGTTTCACGATTGGGTTCCGATCAAAATGGCAGAAAGCAAGTTGGTGTTGAATTTTCGTATCCCATCCGAGGAACGATTACAGTGGGCACGAACGAAGTCTGAAAGTTTAAAAGGCCGCCTTCCAGCAACACTTCCAGAAATATATGCCTTGGAATCGATCTACCTCCATGAACGACCTAGGGCTGAATTAAAACTGCAGGCGATTCGAATTGGAGACCTCGGCATCACGGCGTTACCCAACGAAGTATTCGCGTTAACAGGATTGAAACTTAAAGGACAGAATCCCATGAGTTCCGGTTTTAATATCGAGTTAGCCAATGGAGCAGAGGGTTACATTCCTCCGCCTGAACAGCATCCGCTTGGAGGTTATACGACGTGGCCGGCACGCACTGCGGGTCTTGAACCCCAGGCCGAACCACGGATCGTCGAAGAATTATTGAAATTGCTGGAGGAGGTTGCCGGAAAACCGCGCCGCCCGATGAGTGAGCCTTTAGGCTCCTATGGCAGATCGATTCTCAAATCGAAGCCGATGGCTTATTGGCGACTGAATGAGAGTTCCATACCCTCCGCGCATGATGCCACAGGAAATGGGGCGAGCGCCCTGTTTGAAAACGGAGTGGCGTTGTTTTTGCCGGGAGCCAGTAAAAAAATCGGGTTTCGCCCTCCGAAACTCGAAACACCAAACGCCTTTAGCGGCGATCAGATCAATCGTTCCCCTCACTTTGCGGGGGGACGACTGCGTGCTGAACTTCCGAAACTCGGCACCACTTACTCCGTTGAATTTTGGTTTTGGAATGGACTTAAAAACGATGCACGCCCAGTGACCGGTTACTTGGCTTCACGAGGTGTGGACGGGGAAGCCTCTGCCTCAGGGGATCATTTGGGAATTGGAGGGGCTCACCAATCTGAACATCAAGGCAGGCTTATCTTTTTTAACGGTAACACGCACAATACAGTTCTGGGGGGGCGCACCGATATCCCTTGGCGAACGTGGCATCACGTGGTGTTGGTCCGAGAAGGGCGACAGGTCAAAATATACCTCAATGGAAATACGACTCCGGAAATATCTGGCGAGGCTGAGTTAGCATTGCCAATAAAAGGAGAATCTTTTTTTATCGGAGGGCGCAGCGATAATTTTGCAAATTTTGAAGGGAAAATTGACGAAGTTGCTGTCTACGATCACCTGTTAAAACCACAGGAAGTCGCGGAGCATTTTGCCGCGAGCGGTTTTTTGGCTCAAAGCAATAATAGCGTTGGGGACACAATAAAACCGCGGTCGCAGATTTCCTCCGATCCACTATCCCCTGCGGAATCGTTATCAAAGATCCACGTTCGACCTGGTTACAAAGTGGAATTAGTCGCCTCGGAACCCTTGCTCGAATCTCCGGTAGCTATCGACTGGGACGAACAAGGAAGACTGTGGGTTGTGGAGATGGTGGATTACCCGATGGGATTGGATGGAAAAGGTAAACCCGGAGGTCGTGTGCGCGTTTTACAGGACTCGGATGGCGATGGGCAATATGACAAATCCACGCTATTCGCTGATGGACTCTCGTTTCCGAATGGCATTCTCACGTGGCGTGGTGGGGTGCTAATTACTGCGGCTCCGGAGGTTCTCTTTCTCAAGGACTCGGATGGCGATGGCAAAGCGGATTTCAAACAGACCCTTTTAAGTGGTTTTTTGGAAGGCAACCAACAATTACGAGTGAACGGACTGCGGTGGGGATTGGATAATTGGGTTCACTGCGCAAGCGGTGCACATACCGGCGGTTACGGCACTGGAACCCGCATTAAGTCTCACCTGAATGGTCAGGAATATGCCATCGGGAGCCGTGATTTTCGTTTTCGTCCTGATACGGGCGAAGTGGATGCACAGTCGGGACCGTCGCAATTCGGGCGCAATCCTGACAACTGGGGTCATTGGTTTGGCGAACAAAATTCATGGCCACTTTGGCATTATGTTTTGCAGGATCATTATCTCCGACGGAACCCTCATTTTGCTGCACCTGACCCATCGCACAAAGTTATTAGACCCATGAACCCAAAAGTTTTTCCATCAAGCAAACAGGAAAAACGATTTCACAGTTTCCATGAAGGAGGTCATTTTACATCGGCCTCGGCTGCATCCATTTATCGTGATGAGTTGCTTTTTGGATCGGACAATATCCGGCATGCGTTCACCTGCGAACCTTTTCACAATTTGGTTCAACATAATTTGGTGTTTGATGAAGGTGTCAGTTTCGTGGGACGACGGGATGAAGAGGAAAAAGGGTTCGAGTTTTTCTCAAGTGAAGATCGGTGGTGTCGCCCCGTAATGACAAGGACAGGATCTGACGGAGCTTTGTGGGTGGTTGATATGTATCGTTACATGATCGAGCACCCCGAGTGGTTACCCGAGGAAGGCAAATCGGAGCTATTGCCCCATTATCGACTAGGTGAAGACCGCGGTAGAATCTATCGAATTGTTTCCAAAGAAAAACCGCTGCACAAGGTCGTGAAACTAGACCAACTTTCAATCCCTCAACTGGTGGAACAACTGCAATCCCCCAGCAGCTGGCAACGCGACAAAGCCCAGATGATGTTGTTATGGAAAAAGGACGCCATGGCGATCCCTCTGCTTGTGGCGTTGGCAAAACAAAATAAGAATTCCTTGGGTCGAGTCCATGCGTTGAGCACTCTCTCCGGCCTCAATGCATTGAAGGCTGATTTGGTGGCGGATGCGTTGGCTGATTCTCATTCCGGTGTCAGGATCAACGCATTGCGTCTGGCTGAATTGGTGCCAACACCCGAGGTCATCAGGGCAACAACATCGCTGGTTCATGATCGGGATCCAAAGGTTCGCCTTCAACTGGCATGCACCCTTGGTGAATGGACCGATCCACGTGCCGGAATTGCTTTAGGTCAACTCGCCGTGGCTGATTACAAAGATATGTTTATGGTGGCTGCGATTCTCAGTTCAGGACTTCCCCATCATCGCGCACTTGTCGACGCGGTTTCAAATGCTGACGGAGCAACACACGCCGCATTTTCTGAATCGCTCCTAACCCTCTCTCTAAACCTCAATGACCACGAATCTGTTGGTCGATTACTCAGCCCGATACTTCCTCCGAATGAGAATAAGTTTACATCAAAACAGAGGGAAGCGTTTGGGAAGTTTCTGGATTTACTGGCTCGCAAACAATCCCATTTAAAAGACCTGACACTCACAACGAAAAACCCGCTCTTATCGCAAATACTCCAACGGTCACAGGCGATGTTTTCCCATGCGGCTCGGGTCACCCAAGATAGCACAGAAGCGATGATGCAACGTGTTTTGGCTACAGATCTTCTTATGAAAGATCCCAATCACAGGGCGGAAGCAGTGAGACTTTTAGCGACATTTCTAACACCCACAAACTCGGTTGAAATACAAAAAATGGCGATCAAATCGCTGGGAAGAAACGCGGACATCAGCGTGGCTAAGGGTCTCCTTCATTCATGGTTCAGATTGAGTCCAGAAGTTCGAGAAACAATGATTGATGAATTACTTAATCGAGAGGCATGGGCCTACGAGTTGGCGCACAACATCAACGAAGGGAATATTAGTGCTCACGGAGTTAATGCGGTCCAACGCGGACGCCTGATCAATCATTCTTCGGATCGAGTCAAACAGCTCGGCAGGAAGGCGTTTGACACTGTAAAAATGTCATCGCGCAACAAAGTTGTGGAGGAATTCCTTCCCGCTTTGAAACAAACTGGAGACCCGATTCGGGGTCGTGTTATTGCACTCCGATTGTGCGCCCCATGCCACAAACAAGGCGATGTGGGACAGGATATTGGACCCAACCTGCAATCCGTTGCGAATCATGCTCCCGAAAAATTGCTGGTCGCGATCCTTGATCCTAATGCGAGTATTGAACCGGGATTTGCAGCCTATTCCTGCACATTGACATCGGGAGAGGAGCTGTTTGGAATTATCTCCTCGGAAACAGGGAATAGCTTCATTCTGAAATTGGCGGATGGAAAAAATCGCGCTCTGTTACGCAGCGAAATTCGCGACCTAAGCAGTTCCGGAGTCTCGTTAATGCCTGAGGGATTGGAAGTTGGGCTAAATCCATCCGACGTGGCGGATGTCATTCAATATTTGAGGGCACCCACACTCCCATAAGGAAATGCGGGACGATCAGGCAAGTGTCCAACCTTTGCGATATTCGCGACGGAGATATTTCTCTGCTGTGTTGGTATTGGTTACCACGAGATTTTTAGAATCCCATTCCAATTTCTTCCCAACACGGTATGCCACATTTCCTAGGTGATTCGCCTCGGTAAGGTAACCCGCGTAGTTAAAATTGCAGGTGGTTGGGGCTCCTGTTTTACAAGCGTGAATCCATTCCTCATGGTGACCTAATGATTTAGGAATGAAGGGTGCTGGGCGCGTGAAATCGATGAAATTCTTCTCTGGTAAAAGGACATGCTTTTCGTAATCCGCGAGCAGCATTCGCCCCTGCGTGCCAACAAACAGCACCCCGCTTTCCCATTGGGGAATTCCGCGCGAAGACCAAATTCCAGGCTTGTCCTCACCCTGATACCAAGTCAGCCGCAATGGGGGTTTATCGCCGCGTGCGCCGTATTCGTAGGTTGCATGCATTGAGGCGGGTGCGATTTCTGGATGCGGTGGCGGTCCCCCAGCTTCGATGGAAAGTGGGGCTTGAAGATTCAAAGCCCAGAAAGGAAGGTCGTTCCAATGCGAACCGAGGTCGCTCATGGTTCCATTCCCAAAATCCCACCAGCGATACCATTTAGGACCCGGATAATAGACGGAGTGAAAAGGGCGAAATGGAGCCGGCCCAATCCATAAATCCCAGTCCAATCCGTTAGGAACGGGAGCGGAATCCGTCGGGCGTTCCCGCAGATTGACGATGTCATGATGGCGTTCTGCGGCGGCAGCAGATTGCCATCCCCAAGCACGTCCTACCCAAACGTGAACTTCACTGATAGGACCGATCGCGTTACTTTGCACTAACTCGACAACACGCCTGTAATTTTCTCCCGCATGAATCTGAGTTCCCATCTGGGTGGCTACCTTGGCCGCGTTAGCCGCTTCACGGATGACTCGAGCCTCCCACACGTTATAGGTCAGTGGCTTTTCACAATAAACATGTTTACCCAACTTCAAGGCAGGAAGAGTGGCGAAAGCATGCGTGTGCTCGCAAGTGCTCACCACGACGGCATCAAATTGTTTTTCGATTTCGTAAAGTTTTCGGAAATCATTGAATCGGCGAGATTGAGGGAATTTTTTCTGTGCCGCATCTAACGAGGATTCTGCCACATCACAAATGGCCACAATGTTGTCGCTCTTACCCACTTCTGCCAGGTTTCCACCCCCACGTCCACCGACCCCAATAACAGCGACGTTTAATTTGCTATTGAGATTTTGCCCTCGCAAGAAAGCGGGAGCAGTCAGGGCACCCAATGCAGATCCAGCCAATAACCGCGTAAAGCTTCGACGCGAATAGTAACTCAGAGGATTTGTAACAGAACGAATCCGTGTTGATTTAGAAGGCATAGTTATCTCTTACTACATTCGGCATACCTTGGCACCTCACAAAAAGTGGTGAAGGTTTCTATGGGGTGTTCGGAAAGAAATTCAAAAAAAGTGCGTTTATGAAAACCCTGTTGTAGAAGTCTCAGGCTGAATGTGTTTTACTGCTGTAAATATGAGTCAAGACACCACCTACCGTTTCTCTTTCGGACCATGGAATATCAGCGAAGGAGCTGATCCTTTTGGACCCGAGGTTCGCCCACTTTTCCCCCATGAATCCAAGTTTGCATTGTATCGCCCCTTAGGCTTCGAAGGCGTTCAGTTTCACGATGATGACGTGGTACCCGAACTGGAAACATTAACGCCGGATCAAATTCTAAAGAAAACTTCGGAAGTTCGGACGATGTTGGAAAACCAGGGTCTTACCCCGGAATTTGTAGCTCCTAGGCTCTGGTTTCCTGCACAAACGGTGGACGGTGCTTACACATCAAATAGTGCTATTGATCGCGCGTATGCGTGGGATCGAACCCAGAAATGCATCGATGTCGCCCGTGCTTTGAACTGTAAGGCCATCGTGCTTTGGCTGGCTCGCGAAGGCAGCTACATTCGTGAGTCCAAGAACGCCCGAGTCGCTTATCAACGGTTGTTGGAAACGATCAACCAAATCCTCCAATACGATTCGGATATCGAAATTTGGATTGAGCCAAAACCGAATGAACCCACCGATCAGGCCTACGTTCCCACGATTGGACACGCGGTGGCCATGGCCTATGCCTCGAATGATCCGAAGCGCGTGAAAGGACTTATCGAGACAGCTCATGCACTTCTCGCGGGACTTGATGCCAGCGATGAAATGGCGTTCGCCTTGGCTCACAACAAATTGGCCAGCGTCCACTTGAACGATCAAAATGGTCTGAAATATGATCAGGACAAAAATTTTGGAGGAGCCAATTTACGGGGGGCTTTTAACCAAGTGAGAGTCCTCGAAGAAGCCGGCTTTGGATCAAAGGGCGAGTTTGTAGGGCTTGATGTCAAAGCAATGCGCACCCAGAAAGGGCACGGAGTTACCGCTCATTTGACGAACAGTCGTTCCCTCTTTTTACATCTCGTGGACAAGGTGCGATCCTGGGATCGACAGGCAGAGGCTCAAATGATCGAAGCCCGTGATTACGAAGCCCTCGAACTGGCAATTCTTAAGCATTTGATGGGAGTGAAATAACTAAAATCCAACCTCACAGAAAATGAAAAGTTTTCGACTGAAACGTCTGTTCAATGCAAAATCTGGCCGCTGTTTCGATGTGGCTGTGGATCATGGTTTTTTTAACCAGCCCGGATTTTTGACCGGCATTGAGGACATGCGGAAGGTGATCCAAACGTTGGTGGAGGCCGGACCTGATGCGATCCAACTCACATTGGGTATGGCCCGGCATTTACAGGAAATTCAGGGTCGTCAAAAACCCTCCCTAGTTCTGCGAACCGATGTGGCCAATGTTTACGGGCGGACTTTGCCTGAAAACCGGAGGTTCAGTCTCATGATCAAGGAAACCATGCTGCAAGCCGTGCGTTATGATGCGGCTTGCGTGTGTGTGAACCTGTTTCAAATCCCCGGTGCACCGGAGGTTCATGCGGAATGCGTGGAAAACATCCTGCGACTCAAACCTGAAGCAGATTATTTCGGCATGCCGATGATGGTGGAGCCCCTCGTTTTTCAACCCAATGCAGAGGCGGGCGGGTATATGGTCAACGGGGACGAAACTGCAATCACACACCTTGTGCGGCAGGCTGTCGAGTTGGGTGCAGACATTATCAAAGCCGATCCTACGGTTAACGTGGGCAGGTATCACAAAGTTATTGAAGCGGCTTCGGGCATTCCTGTTTTGGTGCGTGGTGGGGGACGTGTGAGCGACCGCGTCATTCTCGAACGCACCCAGGGACTCCTTGAACAAGGGGCTTCAGGGATTGTATATGGTCGCAATGTGATTCAACACCCCAACCCCAAGGGGATTACCCAAGCGTTGATGGCGATGGTACACGACGGAATCGGAGTGGACGACGCCTTGAAATTAATCACGGGTTGATTGCTGACAATTCCTTCTCCCACAATAAAAGTGGGAGAAGGAGACTGTTAGAATTTAAATGGCAGGACGGCCTGAGTTGCGGTCGCTAGAGGTGAATTCGGGAAGATTCCCAAATAAACAATTCCTGCGATACATGTGTAGAGCACGAGACGGGTGGGCGTTGGGACGGAAATAGGCGAGAGATTGGGAGGATTTTTGCTCCAGTAAATAGCTCGAACCACTCCAAGGTAATAATAGAAAGAAACCACAATCCCGAATAGAGCGACGCCAATCAGAATCGGAAAACCTGGTTGTCCGACTTTATGGACGATCGATTTGAGCAGCAGAAACTTTCCAAAGAATCCAGCAAGCGGCGGGATTCCAGCCAGTGAAACAAAGGCGAGCGTTAATGCCAATGCAAGAAGAGGCGAACGGTGATGGAGTCCGGCCAAGATGGAAATGTCCTCATCATCGGACTGGCGACTCACGATTGAAATCACAGCAAAGGCAGCCAAAACACTAAACAAATACCCGCCGAGAAAATAAAGGATGGCACTCGCTCCTGAAGAGTTAGAGGCAGTGATGCCTAGCATGAGATAACCCGCGTTGCCGATGCTGGAATAGCCTAGGAGCCGTTTCAGATTGCGCTGAGGAATCGCGCAGAGGTTGCCGTAGAGGATCGTGATAATAGAAATCAGAATCAGTAAGGAGGTCCATTGTGCCGTGATATTTGGGACGGTGCCGAAAAGCACACGCAATAACAGCACGAATCCAGCTGCCTTTGAACCCACCGCCAAAAACGCAACCGCAGGAGTGGGTGCGCCTTGATAAACATCGGGAGCCCAAATTTGGAAAGGAAACGAGGCAATTTTGAAAGCCAGCCCTGCGACGGTGAGAAGCAAACCCAACAAAAACAATGGTTTGGTGGCAAGTTGAACAGAGGCTAAGGTGATTGCATCAAATCGAGTCGTTCCCGCCGCTCCAAAAATCAACGCGATTCCATAGACCATGAATGCGGAGGAAAGTGCTCCAAGGATCAGGTATTTTACACCCGCCTCGAGGGAGCGGATTCGATTGCGTTGGAAACTTGTGAGAACATAAAAAGTCACGGTGATCAGTTCGAGCGAAACAAATAGCATCGCAAAATCATTGGCAGAGGCAGCCAACATCATGCCGGTCAGTGCGAATAGAATCAGTGCATAAAACTCGCTCACGCCTGTTATTAACCGATCGGAGAAATCCACTGAGATCAGAAGGGTAATAATCGCTGCCACGAGGAAAAGTCGTTTGAAAAAGAGACTCAAACTATCCAGCACATAGGAATGGTTAAAGGCGAATTGTGCTGTCTCCGGATTAAGTAAAAAGCTAGCACACAAAACACCCGTTAGGGCGAATGCCGCTACATAGCCGAGCTTGGACTTCGCAGCAGAAGGCAACCAGAGATCCAATAACAGCACAGCTAGCGCAATGCTAACCACGGCGTATTCAAGAACTAAAAGTGAGGCGTTCATGAGCAATTCTCGACTTAAGGACGGGCAGGAGGGCGTTTGGTGCCAGCAGGACGTTTGGCCTTGATCCTAGCTTTAATGGGAGGAGGAACCGGCTTAATTGTAGGTTGCCCCATGGTCGCCATGGCAACGACTTCCTCGGCACTGGGTTTAATTTTATCCGTGAGTAAACGCGGCCAGATTCCAAAAACCAAGAGACCTAAAATGAGCAACGCGAAAGGAAGTTTTTTCCACCAAGTTGTCGCGTCCATCAGTTTCTCCCCCAAGGTTGAAACGGGACCGTGAAGTATGCTTCGGATCGCACGTAACATGTAAACGGCACCCATGACCAAACCACCCCAGATGGCTAGGCTGGTAATGATGGGAAAGACCTCCCATGCAGCAAATAAAGTCATCGCTTCACCGACGAAATTCGCGAAACCCGGAAGGCCGCAACCCGCCATAAGAGCCATCAATAAGGCGGATCCGATAAAGGGCATGGGTTTGAGGAATCCCCCCATCTTATCCATGTCCAAGGTTTTAGTCTGATTAAAAATATGGCCACTGATACCGAAGGAAAGTGCGGCGAGCAATCCATGGGCGATCATGATCACAACAGCCCCCGTGACGCCGACCATGGTGAGACTCGCGATCCCAAGGAAAACAAAACCCATGTGGGCGACACTCGAATTCCCGATTAAAAGGTTGAGATTCCGTTGGCGCATCGCCACAAACCCACAAAAAAGAATATTTCCAAGGC
The DNA here is from genome assembly GCA_945867235.1 of Akkermansia muciniphila. Taxonomy (GTDB): domain Bacteria; phylum Verrucomicrobiota; class Verrucomicrobiia; order Limisphaerales; family SXQI01; genus SXQI01. The sequence goes on along the minus strand of CAMBHS010000068.1, from coordinate 2,554 downwards.
ACAGAATCGCTAACAATTGCATCCAACTTTGTGCGGCCATCGGCATCAATGGAATGGCGATTCGTATTAAACCGTATAGACCAAATTTTTTCAATACACCCGCATGAAGCATGGAGGCGGCGGTCGGAGCCGCACCGTATCCCAATGGAGCCCAGGTATGAAAGGGCCAGAGCGAAACCAGAATTCCGAAGCCAAAAAGCAATAGAGGAAAAATCCATGCCTGCACCGCATCCCCCAAGGGTTTGGCCTTCAGAGCGGCTGTGATCACTCTTAAATCGAAGGAATTCGCACCTGCCTGAATGGAAAGAGCCACGATGCCGATCAATGCCAGCATGGCACCAACCGTCAGGTAGATAGTCATGTTGAATGCGGCGTAATTTTTATTTTCTCCCCTGCCCCACACGCCGATCATGATGAATGTCGGGATCAAGGCAAACTCGTGAAATGCAAAAAAGAAAAACAGGTTCAATGAAGCAAAGGCACCAAGAATGCCACCGATCATCATCAACAAAAGGAAGTAATATTCTTTCTCTCGTTCCGTGATCTCGCGCGATAGGCAGGTTGCCGCAAAAGCAACCAGCGCACCCATCAGTATTATGCCGACATTGATTCCATCAACACCCACCTGATAGTTGATGCCAAGGGAGGGAATCCACGCCAACTCATGCACGAATTGATACCCAGGAATTCCTGGTTGAAACTGAGCAAAAAGGTAAATCGAAAGCACCATTGACGCCATCGTGACCAGCAACGCCACACTACGGATGACAGATCGGTAACTGCGAGGGATTAAAGCGACAGTCAGTGCGCCGGCTATTGGCAATCCGATGATGCTGGTTAGGAGGAGGGACATGGTTCAGCGTTAGTGGCGAAATACGAAAAAGAGAACAATGGCGACGCTTATCGCGAGGATAAAGGCGTAGTTCTGGAGGTTGCCTGTTTGGACGAGGCGCAAGGCACGACCCACAATGTCCGTCGTTCCATGAAGACCTCGAACAAGAACTCCGGAGATGATCCGACGATCCACAGCATCGGCTAAGTAGGAAATGGTTCCTTGAGTGAGACGTATCAAAAAGTGGTAGATTTCATCGAAATAAAATCGATCACGCAAGACCCTTGAAATCCAATGAATCATTCCTGGAAGAGGGTCCTTTTTGGCTTCCCAGTAAAGGCTGATGGCAAGCGTGCCTCCCAAAAGGATTGCGCCCAAACCGAACACCGCAGCCATGGGCGAGTGATTCAGCGGTGCAAAAATCTGGTCTAGAAAATTACCAGCGGGATGTGCCGAAGGGTTGAGGAAAGAATCTATCCCAAAGAATCCTGCAAGCACTGTGGGAATCGCCAAGGCCAACAATGGCAAGGTCATGATCCGAGGCGACTCATGAGCGTGATCCGCATTCTCAGAACGGGAAGTGCCGAAGAATGCCACAACGACGAGCCGGAACATGTAAAAGGTAGTCAATGTGGCGACCAACACAGCGATGATAAAAAGAAAAATATTTTGATGAAACGCAGTGGCGAGAATTTCATCCTTGCTGAAGAAACCACTTAGTGGTGGCAGACCGCAGAGAGCCAAAGTGCCAAGCACAAATGTTTTGAACGTCATCGGCATCTTCCCTCTTAGACCGCCCATTTTCCAAATATCCTGCTCGTGATGGGCGGCATGGATGACAGAGCCCGCACCGAGGAACAACATTGCCTTGAAAAAAGCGTGTGTGGTCAGGTGATACATCGCGGCGTTGGTTCCTGCGAGCCCCACGGACATCACCATATATCCAAGCTGTGAAAGGGTGGAATAAGCTAAAATGCGTTTGATGTCGTTCTGTTGAACGGCGATGAGAGCGGCCAATAAAGCGGTAAATCCGCCAATCCATGCAATGATATCGAGTGCAGAAATGTTACCAAGAAAAGACAATGGCGCAGGCCAACCCGGCGTCACCTGATAGATAAAGAACACACGACACAACATGTAAACGCCAGCCGCCACCATCGTAGCGGCATGAATCAACGCGCTTACCGGCGTGGGTCCTTCCATGGCATCAGGCAGCCACACATGCAAAGGGAATTGTGCGGACTTGCCCATCGCCCCCATGAAAACAAGCAGACCAACAACTCCGGCAGCACTCCCGAGAATCGCGGGATTGGCAACCAACCGTTGCTGGATGTGATCAAACTGTACGGAGCCTACTACCGTCCAAATGATGATGATTCCAAGAAGAAATCCAAAATCTCCGACGCGATTGGTTAAAAATGCTTTCTTACACGCATCCGCTGCGGAAGGTTTATTGAACCAGAATCCGATCAGGAGGTAAGAGGAAATGCCTACCAACTCCCAGAAAATAAACATTTGGAAAAAGTTGTTGGACAACACGATTCCAATCATTGAAAACACGAATAAACTGAGCGATGCGAAGTAACGAGAATAACTCGGGTCGTCCTTCATATAGCCCGTAGAAAAGATATGAATCAGGGTTCCGACACCGGTCACTACCAGCAGCATCACCAAGCTCATGCGATCGATCAGCAACCCGATCTCAATGTTCAGGTCACCCAC
>CAMBHS010000067.1 GCA_945867235.1 Akkermansia muciniphila | reverse complement strand
ATAGGAGTGGCTGCTGCCGCAATCGAATCAACAACTCGTAATTGATGTGCAGGCTTCGTTTATCCATGTTCGCCGACCCGACAAAAAAATGGTCGTCGAAAATATAAAGCTTCGAATGCAAAACCTGCGGTTGATATTCAAAGATCCTAATTCCAGCCCTCAACAATCCGGTGTAAAGCCTTCGTGCCGCCGATTGCGCCAACGCGACATCAGTCTTTGCGGCGAGGATAATCGTGACTGAAACTCCATTTCTGGCGACTTTGGCAAGGGCTCTACGGATTTGTCGTGGCGGTAGAAAATAGGCTGAGATAAGTTGAATTCGCTTGGCGTGTTGGATGGCGTGAACCAGTGCTTTTTGCATCCTGAATCCACGCCAACTTGGCCCAGAGGTAATGATATCTCCTTGATCTGTGGAAACCACTTTTTGATTCGATTTGTTCCGCTTATTAAGCCAAGGCCGAGGTTTATTGGATGGCAGCTGAAACATTTCATCGAAAATACGACCCAGTTCGACAGCTAATTCTTTTGGCAGGAGCACGCTCGTGTCGTGCCACCCTCGATTCAACCCGTCGCCACAGTATTCAGTGGCGATATTAAAGCCCCCCACGATGGCCAAGACGTCGTCCACCACCAATATCTTCCGATGATCACGGAACCCAATACGTTGTAAACGTATCGGATTGAACCACCGAAATTCACCGCCAGCTTGTTGAAATAGTTTGAAATAAGTTTCCGGCAAATTATACGAGCCTAACGAATCGACCATCACTTGAACCACAACTCCGCGACGGCAAGCCTCGATTAATGCGGTTCTGAATAGTTCTCCAACAGGGCAATCTTGGAAGATATAAATCTCCAATTTCACAGAGAATTGAGCCCCTTTGATAGCTTCCAACATTTTCCCGATCGCTTCATCCACCGTATGAAACCACCAACACGTCGGAGGAAACGATTCGTCGATTGTGTTCGAAACGATTGGCATGGGCTTGATCATGCTGACGCAGTTCTGAACAAATAGCCAGCTCGTGGGTTTTGAGAAAATGCGCATTAAGATCAGGTCTCTGGCAGGAGCCGTGTGTATTTATATTCGATTATTGGCAATAATCACGCCATAGTTGAAGCATGATTCGGATAATGCATGTTGGAATCTTGTGGTTCGCACTGGCGTGGTCGCTCACGTTGCATGCCGCGAATACAGAGGTCAGCCTGCTGCTCTCCCACAGTGAAGCGAAACCAGGGGAAACCCTCTTCGCTGCTGTCAGGCTGAAGATGAACCCGGGCTGGCATACCTATTGGGTCAATGGTGGAGACTCTGGAGGTCCAACAGTCATCGATTGGGACTTGCCCCCGGGCATCAGTTTCGGAGAACTTCAGTGGCCTGTCCCCAACCGATTTGAGGAAGGAGGATTGGTTACTTACACCTACGAAAAAGAGGTTTATTTAATTACTCCACTCCACATTGCTGCATCCCTCAAACCGGGGAAACTCGTATTAAAAGCAAAAGTGCGATGGTTGGAATGCGCGACCCTTTGCATCCCAGGCCGCGACGAAGTGGAAGCAACAATTCTCATTGGAAATTCCACAAAATTCACTAGCCACTCCACCGCCATCGCTCAATGGCAGACCGGAGTTCCAAAACCAAACCTTAATCTTAAAGCGGACGCCGTCTGGCTTGGGGCGATCACCAATGAAACACGCTCCTTGAGCATCCAATTCGCAGGATTCCTGACAACCAAACAGCCTGATTTCTATCCCGGTCCGAATGACAAATATACGGTCTCGGCAACGTCAAAGTGTGAACCGGAGGGGCGAATCATCAAAGCAGTTGAATTGCTGGAAGGTGAGTGGCCAACACAAATAGAAGGTGTGGCAGTCTTTGGACACGGAGCAGACGTTCAAGCCTTTTCCGTCGTCCTTAACTTGAACAAAGGCATCGGACCGACGGCATCCACAACCAATCCAGCCCCCCTTAGTCGGAGCACTCGAAAATCTGAAGCAACGTTGTTTGGGGTCATCCTCCTTGCGTTCATCGGAGGGCTCATCCTCAACATCATGCCGTGCGTGCTTCCTGTCATTGCACTCAAAATTCTTGGTTTCGTTCAACAATCTACCCAGTCCCCCTCGCACGTGCGCAAACTTGGTTTTGTTTACGCTCTCGGAGTATGGGTTTCATTTCTGGTGTTGGCCGGGGCCGTGATCATTGTCAAACAGGTCGGAGGCACCGCTGTCTGGGGAATGCAATTTCAGAACCCCATTTTTCTCGTGGTATTGACAGTCCTTGTCACTTTGGTGGCGTTGAACCTCTTCGGAATTTTTGAGATATTGCTTACAGGCAATGCCCTTGGTGCCGCTAGCCAACTCTCCTCAAAAGAAGGGTCCATGGGAGCCTTTTTTAACGGCGTTTTAGCCACCGCATTAGCAACGCCCTGCACTGCTCCCTATCTCGGATTTGCCCTAGGCTTCGCGTTCACCGCCAGCTATTGGGTCATCATCATCGTATTCTCTTCAATCGCATTCGGTCTTGCCGCCCCCTACGTGCTACTCAGTTGCAATCCCAACTGGCTCAAATTCCTTCCTAAACCTGGCGCATGGATGGAACGCTTCAAACAATTAATGGGCTTCCCCATGTTAGCCACGGCGGTTTGGTTGTTCAGCCTGAGCGGTCCACGGTATGGATCTAATGGAATCCTCTGGCTGGGGGTGTTCCTCGTTTTAGTGTCTCTGGCTGCATGGATTTGGGGCGAATTTGTCCAAAGGAATTCCAAACATTCGACCATCGCCCGAATTGCGGCAGTCATAATTCTTCTGGCTAGCTATTATTTCTTGTTGGAAGGTCGCCTGAATTGGAGGCACAGAACCAAACCGGCCACTCAGGATCAAGTGGGTAATAATTCATCGCATTTCGGATTTCTGAAATGGTCTAAAGAAGCGGTCGAGGAAGCGCGTAAGGCGGGGCGACCTGTATTAGTCGATTTCACTGCTGAATGGTGTTTAACTTGTCAAATTTTCTCAAAAACAAGCATCGAAAATGAGGCCGTTCAAAAACGTCTTAAAGAAATAAATGCTGCTGTTTTCATAGCTGATTTCACCGATCAGGATCCGTTAATCGCGAATGAAATTCTGAGCCACGGCCGTGCAGGAGTCCCATTAGTCCTCGTATACCCTCAAGATCGAAATCGTCCCCCAATCATACTTCCTGAAAATCTCACCGCTAAAGCTCTTTTAAGTGCCCTTGAAAATGACGTAAAAAAGTAACCGAGAAAACTAGGAGAGGAATTAGGTTCGCGTTAACGGGTAGACTTTTACATCAACACCTCGGGACATGATGACGTGATCCGGAGGACGGTTGGAGGGTGCGAATTGATTGAGAACTAATAGGTTGTCGTTCCATTTGGTTAATTTGACTTCGCATAATGGGTAAGGAGGGTGGAATACGGATCCTTGAAATAGACGACCTAGCGGTGCGACATAAAGGCGATATCTCTCGATGAGAAAAAACTCTAAAGAGTTTTCGCTGGGTGAAATTAAATCGCGATCGGCAACATATTCGAACAGGCATTGCAGGTGATCCATGTTTGTACCTCGACGATTGGATCGGTAATCAATTGCCCCTGCCACGGTAAGACTCGAGGACATCCGTGCGTATTGATAGGGAAGATGAAAGAACCGGCGAGCCAGTAAGACAGCAAGTTTTTGATTCGCTTCAAGAGAGAAAAACCAGATTCCCGGCACACCTTTTTTGTCGTAAACGTATGTGCGGAGATTCATTTCCATGAAGTTAGAAATGCTGGGTAACGCGGGAAGAAACCGTGGTCTTATATTTTGCATGAAAAAGGGAACGATCCCTAGATATGCTTTACCTAAGAAGGTATCTACAAAAAGACCGTCGGGTAAGGTTGCTTGAATTTCCTCAATGGACCATTCCCAGTGCAAAAACAGTAATGAACGCCATTGTTGATACATTACCGGACTAACTTTTGGTGGATTGCGGGCTTCGAGCCTCTGTTCGATCGTTGGCAATTCAGGTCGATTTGAAATGGCACCCACAACAAGCACCATAGAACCAGCTGGATCCGATGACAAATAAAGTGTGATGATCAATTCGAATTTCACTGGTCAACCAAGGCTTCCGATTGCAGAATTCGAATCTCAACTAAGCAACCCATTTCCAAATACTTTGTAAAACATGCCAGTGGAGAATCTAGGTCAGAATAAAATCGCAGGCCACCCGTCGGACTGAAACTATGTTTATCAACGACTGCATTGTGTTTTTTAAGACACGCCTAGGAATTCTCCTCGGGATGACAGTTGTTCTGATTCCTGACCGTCTCTGTGCCGCACCCGATTTTGCCAAGGACATTCAGCCGATTTTGGAACGAAGCTGTTATGAGTGTCACAGTTCTAAAAAGCAAAAGAATGGGTATCGCTTGGATATTCGTGATCACGCGCTCAAAGGCGGGGACAGCGGAAAACCAGCGATCCTACCCCATAATTCCAAAGGCAGCCCGCTCATACATTTCGTAAGCGGTGAGGACGCAGAACTCACCATGCCGCCTCTGAAGAGCAAAGCACCCCGTCTTTCAAAGATAGAGGTTCAATTGTTGAAAGATTGGATTGATGCGGGTCCTTCGTGGCCTGATGATTTGGCTGGCTCGACTCCTCACCCGCAATCTCATTGGTCATTGAGGCCGTTGGTGAAGACTGACGCACCCAACACGCAACTCCATCCTGTTGATGCTTTCATACGATCTGAATTATCGACAAAAAAAATCCATCCATCCCCCGAAGCGGATCGACGAACCATGATCCGAAGGTTGAGTTACGATCTAACTGGATTACCCCCTACCCTTCAGGAATTAGAGTTGTTTATTAAGGACCAAGATCCGAACGCTTATGACAAGTTGGTGGGGCGACTTCTGAACTCTCCTCGATATGGAGAACGGTGGGCTAGGCATTGGCTTGATACGATTCATTTTGCAGATTCCCACGGTTATGAACACGACATTGGCCGTGATCATGCCTGGCGGTTTCGTGATTACGTGATTGATGCGTTGAACAGAGACACTCCTTGGCCACGATTTATCCGGGAACAATTGGCCACCGATGTTTTTTATCCCGATGAACCCAAATTAACTCCGGCACTCGGCTACCTTGGTGCAGGCACATTTGATCTGAGCACCTACAGCACTGGACCTGTCACTTTTGATTATCTCGACCGCGATGACATGGTTGCGCAAACAATGTCCTCTTTCGTGAGTACGACGGCCAATTGCGCACGCTGCCATGATCATAAATTCGATCCCATTCCCCAGGAAGATTATTATGCTCTCCAAGCAGTTTTTTCAGGTGTGTTGAAAGGCGACCTATATTATTTAGAGGATCTAACTGCTGCCCGCGAATTCCGTCGATTGAAAGCACTAACGGCAGCGATCGAAAAAAAGGATTCGGGGGTATTATTGTCCACAGAGAACCGACCCTTGGTGGAACAATGGCTCGCACGGCAAAATAAAGTCGTTCAGTGGCAGCCGTTGGAAATTGACACCTTTTTGTCAGCGGAGGGATCAACACTTTCCCGCACCACGAATGGGGTGATTCTTTCCGATGGCAAACGACCCGACAAGGACTCCTACACCCTCACAGCAAAGGTTGCATTGACCAACATTACAGCCCTGAGGCTTGATGTCTTGTCACGCGACTCTCTACCGATGCGAGGACCGGGACGCAATGACAATGGAAATTTTCACCTCTCCGAGATTGAACTCAGAATTTTTGAGAATGGCAGTAACCAGTCTCAGCTCGTCAAATTCAAAAATGCAACCGCTGATTTCAATCAGGGCGATTGGGGAATAGAACGCGCTATCGATGGGGATATTAAAACCGCATGGGGTATTCACCCTTCTGTCGGTCAATCTCATCAGGCCGCCTTTGAATTCAAAGAACCCCTCCACTTGAAACCCGGCGGTGTGATGGCAATCACTCTCAAGCAACAGCATGGAGGAGGCCATTTGATCGGAGCCTTCAAACTCTTTGCGACTCACGAAGACGCTTCGAATGTGGCGATACTCCCGTCAGAAGTCGAACAGGCTCTCGGCACTCCTGTTGGGCAACGCACCGAATCTCACCATCTCGCGATTGCAACCCAAGTGCTGCGCTTGGCAGCAACGGAGGCGTTGGCGAAACTTCCTGAGAAATCAGTGGTTTATGCAGCAGCGGCTTCGGTCAACCTTGTCGATAGCAATCCACCGGGACCGGTCAAGACATTGCCGGAACCAAAAATAGTCAATGTTTTGCATCGGGGTGATTTTGATAAACCCAGAGCGATCGCAAATCCAGGGGCTCTGTCTGCCATAACAAACCTGACTGCCAGATTTTCTCTGAAGGACGAAAAGAATGAAGGAAGTCGCAGGGCTGCGTTGGCTGATTGGTTGGCGAATCCTCAAAACGTGCTGACGTGGCGCAGCATTGTAAATCGCGTTTGGCATTACCACTTTGGGCGAGGTCTCAGCGATACTCCCAGCGATTTTGGAAGAATGGGGGGTGTCCCTTCGCATCCAGAACTCCTCGATTGGTTGGCGGTCTGGTTCAGGGATGAAGCGAAAGGATCATTGAAGGAATTGCACCGTCTCATCGTGACGAGCGCGACCTATCGACAATCCTCGCGACACCGGCAGGATGCCGCAATGTTGGATGCGGAGAATCGTTTGCTATGGAGACAAAACAGAGTTCGTCTCGACGCAGATGCCTATCGTGATTTCACCATGGCAGCCTCCGGAAGTCTCGATCTGAAAATGGGTGGACCGGCGGTTAAGCATTTTAAGCAGGGTCCTGGGCCTCAATTAACACCTGCTCTCGATTACTCTGGATTTGATTGGACTCAGCCTGGGGTTTCCCGACGCAGTATTTACCGATATGTATGGCGAGGAATTGCCGATCCATTTATGGAAGCTCTCGATTTTCCTGACCTAGGTTTATTATCCCCTTCCCGCACGTTTTCAGCGTCCTCTCTTCAAGCACTAACACTTTACAATAATGACTTTGTGCTTCACCACAGCGAGATGCTGGCCACGCGATCAAAATCACATTCCGATCAGTTAGCAGCTCAAATAAACCAGGCAGCACAATCGATCTGGTTGCGCCCATTAAGTCAGAGAGAACAACGTGATTTTCTTAAATATGCCGAAACTCATGGATTGTCTGCCGTGTGTCGACTCCTACTGAATAGCAATGAATTCTTATTTGTAGAATGAACGACAAAACCCAGCAGCGAAGTCTTGGAAATTATTCAATTTTTGAAAATGCAATGAATTGTTTCCATATCATCGGAACGGAACTATAGGATCATGAATTCACCCCTTCATTTTTCGCGCCGTCAGTTTCTTGGAGATATTGGTGGAGGATTTGGCGGATTAGCACTGGCACAATTATTTTCCAAGGAAAGTAGTGCCGTGGTGTCTCCCCAGCATCCCGCCAAAGTGAAGCGCATCATCCAACTTTTCATGACCGGCGGAGCGAGTCCGATGGATCTTTTCGACTACAAACCTCAGTTGGAAAAACTTCACGGTCAAATGCTAGGACCGAAAGAAAAACCTGAAGGCTTTACCGGTGCCGTTGGGTCCATCATGAAAAGCCCATTCACCTTTGCACAGCACGGGCAATCTGGGAGATGGGTCAGCAATGTTTTTCCCGAGCAGGCAAAATTAGTCGATGAAATGGCCTTCCTGATGGCCATGGCCACGAAAACCAATGTGCATGGGCCGGGCGCCTACATGATGAATAGTGGTTTTCTGCTTCCTGGTTTTCCCTGCATGGGGGCATGGATTTCTTATGCTCTCGGGAATATTAAAGATAACCTTCCGACTTTTGTGGTGTTACCTGACGCCAAAGGACTTCCTTATAATCAAAAGGGCTGTTTTACCGCTGGGTTTTTACCGGCCTTGCATCAAGGCACAGTCATCAACGCGGCAAGTCCTCGACCGGTACCTGATTTATTCGCGAGCGATAAATATGCATTTGCCAATCGTGATCACGACTCAGCCAGCTTGAAATTCTTGAATAAAATCAACAAAAGTCACGCTAATCAAAACAACGGTGATTCACGATTGGAAGCTCGGATTGCAAGTTACGAACTCGCCGCAAAAATGCAATTGTCCGCGCCCGAGGCATTCGATGTCATGCTCGAACCAAAATCGGTCAGATCAAATTACGGTTTGGATAACAAGGTCACTGAAGATTTCGGCAGAAGGTGTCTGCTGGCGACTCGGTTGCTTGAGCGGGGAGTTCGATTTGTTCAAGTTTGGAGTGGCCCTCAAGGCGCTACTGGGAATTGGGATAATCATGCCAATATTTTGACAGAACTTCCTCCGATGGCAGCCAGCGTGGATAAACCTATTGCGGCCTTGCTGAGAGATTTAAAATCTCGCGGGCTGGATAAGGATACTCTTGTCATATGGACGACAGAATTTGGGCGCACGCCATTTGCTCAAAATGGAATTGGACGTGATCATAACGGTGGAAGTTTCGTGACATGGCTTTGGGGAGCCGGAATCAAGGCAGGCGTTTCACATGGACAAAGTGATGACTGGGGCTATCAAGCCGCTGATAATAAAACGACCTGCCATGATTTTCATGCCACAATCCTCCATTTGCTTGGGATAGATCAGGAAAAATTGACAGTCCGACAAAACGGAATCGATCGCAGGCTAACCGACGTGCATGGAAATGTGGTTAAAGAAGTATTGGCATAGGATAAGAATCGGCTTAATTTAGAACTGATTTCAGCGGGGTGGAGAATCGCTCTTGGTGCGAACCAAGGGAGGAAAGTCCGAACACCACAGGGCAGGACGCCGTGTAACCAGAATTAGGTTTTGGATACACACGGGAATGTCGGCTGTGAAGCCGCATGACGGAAAGTGCCACAGAGAATATACCGCCACTCATTCGCAAGGATGGGGGGTAAGGGTGAAAAGGTGGGGTAAGAGCCCACCGCCCCAAGAGCAATCAAGGGGGCACGGAAAACCCCGTCCGGTGCAAGACCAAATAGGAAGCCCAGGAACGGCTCGTTCTGAGTTTCGCCTCGTGCGGAACAGGCTTCGGGTATGGGTTGCTCAGATAAATGATTCTCTCCGCGGGCGACCGCGAAGACAAAATTCGGCTTACAACCCCACTGAAATTATTTTTTTACGGATGGTGAAAATTGTTAGAAACAAGAAAAAGCATCCCATCGCTGCTCGACAAAGTATTATTTTCGCCTGAATCTCAGCCGAATTGCTTCAGTAATCATATCGTCAACAATTATGGATTCTCTTTTGAAATTGCTGCGGGAAAACGCCTCGCTTCAACCGTGTGAATTAGCGGTGATGTTGGATCGCCCAGAAAACGAAGTCGCCCAACAGATCCAAACCTACGAGCGCACGGGAGTAATCCTTGGCTATAGAACCGTGATGAATGAAGAAACACTCGGAATAGAACGAGTGCGAGCGGTGATTGAAGTGAAGATCAGTCCAGAACGCGAAGGCGGTTTCAATCGACTCGCGGAACGCATCGCCAAATATTCCGAAGTCAGTTCTTGTTACCTGATGTCAGGTGGCTATGACCTGCTCGTTTTCGTGGAAGGAAATACGCTACGCGAAGTCGCCAGTTTTGTATCCGAGAAATTGGCGACAATTCAAGGCGTGATCTCAACTGGAACCCACTTCATGCTCAAGCCCTACAAAGAACAGGGAGTGCTGATGGCTAAACAGAAAAACGAGGAAAGATTGGCTGTAAGTCCTTAAGTTTTAGGCTCACCGGACATCGAGTTAATATCGATTCAATCCAATAAAAAAACCTTCCAAGGAAATCCTTGGAAGGCAGATGCACAAAATTATTTTTATTGCTTGAACGGCATCCAAGCGGGCTCTGGCTCATGGGAAGCGCAAGCAGCATTGGTGGGTGAGTCTGGCGTGATATTATTAGGACGCACTAAGTTTTGGCTCAGCAGGTAAGCCTCCACTTCATCACCACTGATGTCGGGTAGCATGACCCCTTCAATTTCGACGCAAGGACTCATCATTTGTCCACTTTTTTGAATCATTTCCTGCCGTTGAATCGCGTCATTAATGATATCGCGATCCTCGAAGGGGAGATCATATTTCCGCATGATGGCACGAACGCCCATGCTCCAGCCACAAGATGGTTTTAAATAAGCGACGATTTTCGGTTTGGTCATAAAGCAACTTCTAAAATTAGAGTTATCTTACTACAGATTGAATGAGGTGCAACTCTGATTGGCGGTGAGGGAATTAAAAACTGCAGTGCATCACGGAAGTGCTGGCGAAACAACTCGATAAAAGCGTGTCGTTTTACCGACGTCGATATCACGCACTGCGACCGATTGGTCTGTAGCGAGTGGTTGAATGTGCCCTAAGGTCTGCCAACCGACAGCTCCGATGCTATCGCTATATTGGATCGTGTAACTACGGTCATAAACCGCTTGGAATCGCACGGTTAAAGTTTCATCAGAACTGAGATCCACTTCCAAGGTGATGGCATGGTCAGGAATGTGAGGGTCCGTTCCATTTCGAAATTCAACATGATTCGAAAATCCATCGTTGTCGGGGTCTGAGTCAGCGTCAGCGGCGAACCTGTTGAGATCGAAAGCGGATTCCCAAGCATCGGGCATCCCGTCTTTATCCGTATCCGGAGAGTGTTGTATATTCGGAGTGCCAGGGGTGGCTGGACCTGCCATCCAATTGATGAAGTCATTGCCATAAATGGGCTCCAAAACTTTGTTTAAAGCTGGCCCCTTTCCGTCGGGAGTGGTGGGCCAGGGAAATCCAGCACTGTAGTTCACCCGATCCTGACGGACATATTGAATAATATTCAAACCATCAACAGCACCCGGTCGGTCCAGTTGAATCGTTTCGCCGCCATTATTAAGGCTGCCGGTATTCCACTCGAAGAGTTTGACGGTTCCAGGCAGTAATGCGCCGAAAGACAGATTGAACGCCGCAATATTTTTTACGATTACAATGCGTTCACCCGGTCCCATTGTGAGGGGAGATGAAGATGGAAATTCGAATTCAATGGCATCGGTGAGACGCCAGCCTTTTCCTTTTAACGTGTCATAAAGTGTTACAGGTAAGTGGCTGACATTGATCAGTTCGATATATTCCGCATCACCTGTGCCCGAGCCTCCGGGGTGAAACATGATTTCAGATATCACGATAGGACCAACCTTTGGGGCACTGTTGAGAGTGCCAGGAGTAGGAATTGCCATGGCGATAAAGTTGAACGTATCCGAGCTGGGTTTGTGATGAACCCCCAATGTCACCCCTTCGGTGCTTGGTCCAAAGTCCTCCTTGTTCCGGTAGTCTGTAAGTTGGTCGTTCTGGGCGGAACTCAGATAGACTGTCTCTCCAACATCGCTGAGGGCGAAAGGAGTTATTTTGTTGGGATCGATACTGGTAGTTCCGAAATTCTGGGCTTCATCAAAAACAATATAACCACCTGGATCGATGGTCGTACCAACAGGGATGCGATATTTCAGCAGATTTGTTCCACTATCGCTCAGGAACCATCCACCGATATTGACAGGCGATGCGGTGCGGTTATGCAACTCAATCCAATCACTGGCAGAACCGGAATTAGCGAGGATTTCATTGATTACAATCGTTGCCCCCAAGGTGTAGGGGTAATCACTCGCGTTAAATACATAATGAGCACCGATATCCATGCGGGTGTTATCTGGATCGAGGGGATGAGCGATGTCGCCTGCGTTGATAGCTGGAGACAGTGTTTTCAGCTCAAAATTCAACACGGTGGGATCAATGAATAATGGATCGGCGAGAAGATTTGCTGTGCCGGGAAGCGGCACCGAATCGCTGAGACTGTAGGAGACACTCAGACTAGAGAGCCCATCGGCGGTGACGGGAAAAGTGGTTGCCTTGGAAAAAATGGTGTCAGAGATAATGGCAGATCCGCCTCCGAGGCCGAAGTTTTTTTCGTAAACGGCTACCCCCGTGGCACAAGAGACAAATGTGTTCTGCTCAATAATTGCCAACGAACCATAATCTTTTACACCGACTCCCAGATTGCAGCCGACGATCAGGTTTTTTCTGATGGTTACTTTCGATCCCTGTCCGACTGAAACCCCCTTGTCGGAGTTGTAATAAATCTGGTTTCCCTGAATCAAAAGATTGGACGCGCCTTCACCGATATCAATCCCATCGCTATTGCTTCCTTGAAACCGATAAAAGCGACAATCTTCAATCAAACCATTGGTCACCCCATCGAAGTCAATACCATCGGTGTCGGGAGCATTATTACCCAGAAAAATACACCTCTGGATGGAGGCGACTCCTTTTTTGACGTGAACCACATCCCCCGTATAAGGGTTGTAGAGCCTGCTGTCGCGCATGGTGCAACTTCCAGCATACATATAAATTGGGCTGTCGCATTCGATGATCTCCAGGAACTCCATATTCACCGTGGCATTAAAACCGGAGACCGCGGCTTTGTAGCGAATCGCATCAATTCCTTTTGTCGCCCCACGAAGGATAAGATGACCCAAATGGGACGGTTCTTGGGGGGCTTCAAAACTGATTCCACCCCACCGTCCTCCATTCAATCCACTAATAATCACTGGCTGTGCCGCAGTTCCATTAATATTCAAAATACCCTGCACCCGAATATTGATCCTGTCCGGCATTAGAATCCTCACCCCAGGCTCGACGACCAACGTGACTCCAGAAGGTATGGTTAGATCGTTGTTCAAGATGTAAGGGGAACTCATCGATGAAAATGTGGTGTCGCTTTGCAATACTCCACCGATGACGGTTCCTCCAGAGGGAACAAATGTCGCGGTGACCGTTTTATTGTTGAGGACAGAGACGGTGATGCTGTCGCCACCTTCTGCCCCCGTCCATCCGCTAAATGAATAGCCTGGTGCAGGAACGGCCTTGAGCGTGAACGGAATGTTAGGAAACATCTTGAAAGAGGAAGGCTCGACGGGAACTCCCTGAACATGAACCCTGCCATGACTTGGATTACTGACATCCAACGTGAATTCCACAGCCGTCCCTACGCCCAGTTGAGAGTTTAATTCCCCGTAAATATTTGAGGCTCTTTGGTCCGCGTAATTCTTGATTTGCTGGATGTGGCTGTCTCGTGTTGTCACGGTGGTGCCTCTGGGAGCCCACCGAGCCACATGTCGAGGCACGAGGGCACTGACTTCGCTATCCATTTTGGAAATGATCGATTGCACACGGGAAGGAAGAAATGTTGCGGCCATGTGTGCGGCATAGCGTTGAGCGAGACGTTGCTTGAACGAAATATTAGTTTTGAGGCGTTTTAGCACCTCTTCGGTTGAAAGCATGTCGGACAAGACTCCAGAAAGATTGGAGGTAAAGAATGTGCGATCCATGTCTGTGAGAAACCACCGCCATTTGGATCCAGGGCGTTTTGCCTTCCAAAATTCCCGGTTGTGATGCCACGAAGCGTTGTTGCCATAAGACTCCGCAATCACAAAGTCCATGAAACTATCCATGTCGATTTTGGATTCGACATAAACCCAGTTGGTATTCCTAGTAAGATCGGCCGTATTGAGAAAATTAACCAGTTCGAGCCATTCGGTTGTTGTGCCTTTATCTACGCCGAGCGTGGTGCTAGCACTCGTGATGTGACCATAAAGGAGGTGGTCGATCTGATCCGCTGGGAGGTGGTATTGTTGGAAGAACCACATCTCATCCCAGCGCTGACGGAGATCGTGGATCCCATAATAAGCACTGTTAATAAATACGATGCACGGGCGATAATCGGCGGTATCCACATTGAGAAAACCCTGAGCTATCTTGGGATAAAGACCGTCACGAAGCATGTCCTTATCCCAATTGTCTCCACCATCGCGTAGGGTGAACGAGGTGTGGATAGGTATCTGCGTGCCTGGAAAAAGATCGTAGGAAATGTCATCGCTCCCGTATTTACCGCGAACCGCTATGTTGAGAGCTTTTTGGGGATGAACCCAGTTGTTCTCACCGCCAATGCGGATACCACAGCCTGCTGAAAAGCCACTGGTTCCGTGCGATCCAAAGAATTCGACATTTCCCGGTGCGTCCTTTCCCTTGTAAACATCCTTGAGACCATAAAAACCGGTTACCGACTCGTGTTGGTTGGCATAGATACCGATCGTGTTCCCAAACAAAGTATTCGGATCAGCGACAATGGAAACGTAGGGAATATTGGTTTGGGTCTCGTTACAAAAATAAGTGCAT
>CAMBHS010000066.1 GCA_945867235.1 Akkermansia muciniphila | reverse complement strand
ATCGAATAAACCCTGAAAAGGAATTCGAACCGCCGAGAATCAGGGTGAAATTGCCACCGTTCATGTCTATGTTTTGTTGGTAAGCAACTCCCTGTGAAGTGGTCACATTTACTCCGCCATCCTTTATCTGTCCGTTGAAGAGGAATACGCCTGCGTCACTTCGTTGGAGCTTCAACACAGCACGCTTGTAAGGAGAACTGTTGACAATGACTCCAGTTCCTTCAGGTGGAGGATACTGCAAGCCGTTATCATCACCGTTGTTGTCAAAGGTTCCCCCTGTCAAATTCAAGCGACCCGTGGTGGTTGTTCGCAAAATTTGTCCGTCGGCGGGTCTGGTATTAGCGACACCATCATTTGTCGTGCCGATCTGAACAGTCGCTCCTGTATCGATCGCTTCGATATTATCCACTGCATAGGTCGAACCGGAGGTGCTCACCCCGACAGACTTCAACACCAAAGTGCCACTTCTCACAAAAGTCCCGCCTGTATAACTATTGCCTAGAGTGACAGTAGCATCTCCTCCGAGAGTCAAAACGGAGGAACCTTTGATGACGAGTCCGTCAACGCCACCAATGCTCGCTTCGACAGAAACCGGAGAATTCGCAGCTAGGGTCGGCTCTGTGCCAACAAGGGTTAATGGATTTCCGCCACCTTGAATCGCATAACCAGCGGCATTCACGGTGATACTGTGGGCTGAAACTGGGGCTCCCAACAGCACAGATCCAACACCTTTCACACCGAAAACAGCATCATCATTATCCGTCCACATCGCCGGTGAACTCCAATTAGCACTGGTTAAATTCCAGAGAAAATCAAGTGAACTATTGTTCCAAATGTTACCAGAAACCTGTGCGGCAGCGTATTTGACCGCGTTGAGAAACATTTTTTGACCTTCGGATGACAAGTCCATCCCACCCACCTGGGGATTTGGCGAACCAGCCACCGATCCGGCCGCGTCGCGAGTTCCACATGCAAACAACAATCGATACCCTGCGATTTGTTCGTTCGCCACCTGGGTCGTGCGCACTACTGACCGTGCCGCCCATTCGACTACAGCATACCCGTTTGCTACGTAGGCGGGGTTCACAGCAGGTGTTTGACCCGCTGGAATATTCACTCCGGGATCAAGGGGATTGAATTCTATGGTTGCAAGAATGGTTCCTCCAGGTTCCACAACATTGCTGATTCCCTGATCCACACCGTCCAAGGCCAATTTATAATACTGAACTGAAACGCCACGGTTATTCAGCGGGGAATTCACACGCACAAAATTATAACTGTCCATGACTTCCAGTCCCCCGACCGTTGTTCGACCAATCCCATCAAAAATCGGATGTTGGGAATTGACCAAAGTCAATTTGCCACTGGCGGTTGTGCTTTCGTTAGCAGCACAGTCGTATTCTTTATTATCCAGCAAAAACCCAGTGCGATCCCGTCGAATCAATGTTGATTTGGTGTAGATCATCGGCCTGGTGATCAAAGTGTTCCATTTCGGACCTCTTGAATTGAGGTTGAACGGACCACTGTTCAATGCGCTGCCTGCAATAATCACGTCAAAACCATTGATCAACGGGACATCATCGAGAGACATCGTTGTTGCGTTAGGATTATAACGGGAAACCACATGACCAGCGGATCGAAGGAGATCAACAAATCCTTGATCCACGAATGGCGTTC
This sequence comes from Akkermansia muciniphila, assembly GCA_945867235.1. Classification (GTDB taxonomy): domain Bacteria; phylum Verrucomicrobiota; class Verrucomicrobiia; order Limisphaerales; family SXQI01; genus SXQI01. The sequence goes on along the minus strand of CAMBHS010000066.1, from coordinate 12,602 downwards.
CATTGGTTGAAGCATCAGGATAAAAGGCTCCACGAGTGACCCCGTCCGAACCCGCCACGGTGCCTTTCAACCCGTTGTCGCTAACCCAGAGGATCGACGCACCCTGAACAAAAGGAACCAATTGCAGAATGCCTGCAACAGTAAACAGCCATACCAATTTTTTCATAGTTTTTGAATCCCGCGAAAGTCAACCATTTAACCAACAACAAGTTGTGATATAGAGTGAATCAATGCTTATCTGTACATACATCAGTGAAATCCAAATAATTGATGGAGTCGCGTCCCCAAAACGGGTGACAATCTTGGTAATAATTACGTGGCGATGTCATTTTTTATCATTATCAATGTGGATCCCAATGTGAAAACATGCACAAATTCAATGCCTGCAATATGTTGTTCACTCGATCTTGAATTGTTTCATCCACGCGGTTTGTGGCCAATTCGAAACTTGGATGTTGGATTGAGCAGAACCCGGAGTGCTGCGACCGTTGTTGATGATTTCTGTCAAAAGTTTTCCGAGTTGCAGCACCAATTCCGGATGATTTTTTTCAAGATTTGTTTTTTCTGAAGGATCATTTTTCAGGTCGTAAAGTTGGAATGGAGGCAAGCCTGCTGATTCAGGTTGTCCGGGCTTGGGAGCACTCCAACCGCCAGAATCCGGAACCAGAAGAAGCTTCCACTGATCTTTGCGGATCGCGAAGGATCCATTGCTCGAATGATGAACCAATCCTTTTCTCCTCATGGACGGAGCCTCCCCACCCTTGAGCAATGGCAAAAAACTAACGCTATCCTCGCCAGCGGAATCGGGCAGTTGCACTCCGAGCAGATCGGCGCAAGTAGCCAGAAGGTCAAGGTGCCCTATCGTTTGTCCACAGCGGGAGTTGGGTGGGATTCGCCCTGGCCATCGGGCGATAAAGGGAACCCGGTGTCCTCCCTCGAATAGATCTGCCTTATGACCCCGGAAACCCAAGCTGGGATCGTGCTTCAACCCCCGAAGTTGTTCAAGATTAGCCGCAGGGGCAAATCCATTGTCAGCCGTAAAAATAACAAGCGTGTTTGTAGTGAAGTTATGCCGATCCAATTCAGCCATTAACGTGCCGATTTCTGAATCCAATTGTGCGACAAAATCACCATAAGGAGTGGTCTGAGTTTTACCTTCATATTCCTGCGTTGGAATGATCGGGGTATGCGGAGAGGCCAACGCGAGGTAAAGAAAAAATGGTTTCCCATCCTGAGCTTTGTGTCGCTGTGCTAGAAATTCCCTAGATTTTTGAAAAAGCTTGGGTTGCACATCCTGATGGCGGAAGTCATCTCCGATCGGACCGGCTCGCCACATTTTTGGTTTTGGACTGTCCCCGACCCTCGTTGAAGGAACACTCACGGCGCGATCCTTTTGAAGGTAAATATAGGGCGGCATATCCAGAGAAGCACTGATACCAAAAAATATATCGAAGCCACGAGCGGTCGGACCTTCACTAAATGGTTTGGAATAATCGACATCCTCAAGTTTTGAACCGGTCCGGACCCAGTTTAATCCGAGATGCCATTTGCCAAACATAGCTGTGGTATACCCTTGAGCACGTAGTAGGGCGGGTACCGTCAGGCGTTGATTCTCAATTAAAGCAGGGTCATAACCGTGCAATACGCCTGACTTCATTGACCCGCGCCAGGAATAACGTCCGGTGAGTAAAGCGTAACGACTCGGAGTGCAGACTCCGGAAGCCGAGTGTGCATCGGTGAATACCCTTCCTGATTTGGCGAGTTGATCTAAATGCGGCGTTTTCCACGCGCTATTGCTGTTCAGGCACGAGATATCCCCCTGCCCCATATCATCAGCAAGAATATAAATAATGTTGGGGCGATCGGGATTTGCTTTCGCCGCCTGCGCTGATCCTTTTAGCGGCATCAGTGCGGTTAATAAAAACAATGAAAGAATGACTGGGTATTTCATGGGGTCGATCCTTCAACCTGTTTCAATTGTTTCCCTGTGTTCGAAGGAAGTGGTTGAATTTTTGTCCACAATTTTTCGAGTAGTTTTTCGATTGTTGGATCGTGTTTATGCAACTCTGCACGCGTAAACGGAAAGAAATCATTGCGTGAGAAAAATGCCTCGGTTGATTCGGCAAAATATTCCATCGGATCGGTTATGGCATAAGCACGTTCCACGGTATTAGAGCGACCATTACCATTCCAACGATCCACATTATCATAGGAATGGTTACTTTTCGCCTGTTCAAATGCGGTTTTAATTTCTGGATTATTAAAGCCCTGCGACAAGAATCGGTCATGAAAAGCATGAGCCAATTCATGCAATACAAAATTAGGCATTCGTTGCGTTTCCTTCTCAAATAATTTGATGTTCGTGAACTCAACGCTTTTAACCATGCTGGGGTCACGACCGTTCTCGCGCAACCAATCCGCCCCTGGATGATACTCGGCTCGCGGTGGGACGCCGGGATACTCGGGTGAAAACCACAGGGTAACCAAACGTAATTGTTTCACCTTCTCGGCAGGAACGACTCGAATAATTTCCTGCAACTGTGTCCTTAACAAATCAAGGGCGACATCGGTTAACTCACGCTCTTTAATAAGTAATTGAGGATGAATTAATACGCGCCATCCTTCGACCGAGTAGGCGTGGTGCTGGGTTGAAATATCAACGGCCTCGGAGGGAATTACAGAATAAGCCATTAGCTGGATCAACAAAAGGCACTGAAACAAGACCCTGCGGAAGGACAGGCAGAAACAAAACCCCTGCAAGTTGAAAATGATGGTTGGCATTAGATAATAGTAGAATCCAACCTGTACTTTTGCATCATGTATTTATTCCTGTATAATGTCGTATTCCTTCGGTTCACAAATGCAGTTGGATATTAACCAAAAGTTCATTGATGCCGTTGCCATAGAACTTTAATCTTTCCGCGTGATTACCTTAATCATTGGGACCAACCGGCCGAATTCAAATTCCCGAAAAATCGGAGATTTCGTTGAGAACCTGTACAAAAGCCACAATGTTCCGCTTCGAGTTCTTGATTTAGCTGCATTGCCACCGGAAATATTCCTACCTGATTCCTACGGGGTTAAGCCTGCCGCTTTTCAACCCTTTGCGGAGGCTATTGCAACCGCCACCGGATTCATTGTCCTCACTCCGGAGTATAATGGAGGTCCCCCCGGGGTGTTGAAATACTTCATCGACATGTTGAAATTTCCGGAAAGTTTTTTCCATCGTCCCGTATGCTTTGTGGGATTGAGCGCAGGACCGTCGGGTGGAGTCCGCCCGGTTGATCAACTTCAGCAGATTTTTGCATATCGCAATGCTTATCTCTTTCCCGATCGCGTTTTTCTGCCCAATATCAACAATCTCCTCGATGCCAATGGAAATTTGATCAACCCGGAGATGATAGAAAAACTAAAAACTCAGACTGCGGGTTTCATCGCGTTTGTTAACAAACTTACGAACGATGCTGTGGTCACTTGACGGATCGACTTGGTAAACCTCTAAAACGCATGAGCAACAAAACAGATTCACAAATAGGCGTGTGCAGTTGGTCGTTACAGCCCCAAACTCCGGCGGACTTATTTCGAGACCTCGATGCCATCGGTCTGCCGAATATCATCATTGCACTTGATCCCATCCGCGAGAATCCGGCTTGGAACAATTATGCTGAGGCATCCCGCCTCGCAGGGATCAACAATGTTTCAGCCATGTTCGGAACCATTGGCGAAGATTATTCCACTCTTGATTCCATCAAGCGCACGGGGGGAGTTGTCCCTGATTCACACTGGGAGGCTAATTGGAGGAACATCCAAACAAACGCGACCTTGGCGAAAAGTCTGGACATTCGATTGGTCATGTTCCACGCCGGTTTTCTTCCCCATGACACTAGCGATCCCGCATTTTCTAAATTGTTGGATCGGTTGACTCGCATCGCGGATTATTATGGAGAACGCGACCTTGAACTCGCATTCGAGACCGGCCAGGAGGATGCTGAAACATTGAAGGAATTCCTAATCAAACTTGATCGGAAAAATGTTTTCATCAATTTTGATCCCGCAAATCTTATTCTTTATGACAAAGGGGATCCCATTGCCGCACTCAAAACATTGGCTCCATGGCTGCGTCAAACCCATATCAAGGACGCAACCAAAACAAAAATAACAGGAACATGGGGCGAGGAAGTCGTTGTCGGTACGGGTGAAGTTGATTGGAAATCTTTTTTCCAAACATTGAATGCCGTGAACTTTGATGGATGGTCATTTATTGAACGTGAAGCAGGTCAACAACGGGTGGCCGATATCCGAGCCGCTCGACAATACCTAGCAAACATATGAGTCAACTGCCACCCCTCCGCGTGGGAATTGTTGGCCTGGGATTCATGGCCTCAACCCATCTCAAAGCGTTTCGACATCTGTCTTCCGATATTCAAGTGACGGCTTTATGCAATCCAAGCGGTCGTCATTTGGATGGAGACTTCTCGCAGGTCGCCGGGAATATCGGGGCACAGGATCCCCTGAAGTTGGATATGGCATCCATCAAGACCTATCGGGATTTTCAAAAATTTTTGGATAATCCAGAGATTGATATCATCGATATTTGTGCTCCGACATTGGTTCATGTGGATCTAGCCATTGCTGCCCTAAAAACAGGAAAACACGTCATTTGCGAAAAGCCATTGGCACGCACTGGGGAGACCGCGTGGCAAATTGTTGAGGCAGCGCGTGAAGCTCGTGGATTATTCATGCCAGCGATGTGCATTCGGTTTTGGCCCGAATGGGCTTGGCTGAAATCGGCAATAGCCGACGGCCGTTATGGGCGCGTTCTAGGAGCTCGTTTTCGGCGTGTCGCTGAACCGCCCGCATGGGGTCAACAGCATTTTGGAAATGGTGCTGCATCAGGAGGGGGGCTATTGGATCTTCATATTCACGACACTGACTTTGTGCAGTATTGCTTCGGTCGCCCTAGTGCAGTTTTTTCACAAGGTTATACCAAACACACTGGAGCGATTGACCATGTCACCAGCCAGTATCGCGTGGAATGTGGCGCGGCCGTTCATGCGGAAGGTTCATGGGCGATGTCGAAGGGATTCGGTTTCAATATGAGTTACACGGTTAACTTTGAAAACGCTACCGCTGATTACGATATTTCCCGCGGATCAGAAGCACTTAAACTGAGCGAAAACGGAGCAACCCAAATCATTAAGGCAGAAGGCATCGACGGTTATGTGAACGAATTCGCGCACCTAATCGCATGTATCCACAACAATCAACGACCGACCGTGGTCACGCCGGAGGATGGTTGGAGTTCCGTTCACATTTGCGAAGCCGAGGAGCGATCTGTGGCTTCAGGGCAAATGGTGTCCATCGACTATCTCAAGCATTCACCTTAACGTCCCATAACTAGTATTTTTTCGATGAATACCCGATTACAATCTCTCCTCGGAAGAATTTCATTCCATTTATCATTATTGGCTCTGTTTTTACTCTCTGGAAATGGAGTCATAATTTCAAAGGCGGCAACCGAATCCGCACCTCCCCACGTTGCAGCAGTTCTGCCCGGTCCGAAAATGGATGGCTCTATCCTGCTACCTAACGGTTGGTCCTTGCGCCCCGTTGGGAAACAGATTCCGCTCGGCGATTTCCCTGTGAATATCGCCATGCATCCACGATTGCCGCTCGCTGCGATACTTCATTCTGGGTATGGACAACACGAAATAACGATCGTTGATTGGAAGACCAAACTCGTCGTCTCGCGCACCCCTATTGCAGAATCCTTTTATGGGATCGCGTTCTCAGCCAATGGCAACCGGCTTTATGCAAGTGGTGCCAGTGAAGAAACCATTCACGAGTTTTCCTTCGCCAAACGCACCCCGGAATGGATCCGATCCCTCCCACTACGCGACGTCAAAGAACGAGGCATCCCCGCAGGTCTAGCCGTGTCGCGCGATGGGAATACGCTCTTTGTCGCCAACGTATGGGGACAACGTGTCACGCGTGTCGATGTTCCCTCGGGTGTGGTGAAAGATTTTTTGCTGGGCGTAGAAACCAAGGTCATCGCCCCGAGTGTTGCCCCGAGCACATTCGACGATGCCTCGATCCGCAAACGTGCCGAAGCCTCCGCAGAAGCCGACACGAGTGATGACCCCTTTCCTTACACATGCCTGATTGATGAATCTCGACATCGCGTCTACGTCTCCCTTTGGGCTCAATCCCAGATCGCTGTGCTAGACTCCCACTCCGGCGCACGCCTTGAAAGTTGGCCTACAGAATCGCATCCGAATGAGATGGTGCTCAACCAGTCAGGCAATCGACTCTATGTCGCAAATGCCAACCGCAATACGGTCACGGTAATCGATACTGCGACCGGCAAAATCGTGGAAACGTTGCTTGCGGAATTGCTCCCGGGTTCTCCTCCTGGAAATACCCCCAATAGTCTGGCACTTTCACCTGATAATCGGCATTTATTCGTCGCTAACGCCAACATCAATACCGTTGCGGTGTTTGATATTTCGAAACCGGCTCAAAGCAGATCCCTCGGGTTCATCCCCGTGGGTTGGTATCCCACCAGTGTCCGAGTGACGCCGGACGGTGCCCATTTGCTCGTCGCCAATGGCAAAGGCCTCATGTCGAAGTCGAACCGGAATGGACCGCAACCCGGACGCAAAGGCCCCGCCGAAACAGTGCGAGAATATATCGGCGGATTGATGCAAGGCACACTGAGCATTATCGACCTTCCCAAAGGAAATAAACTCGAAGCACAGATGAAAGCCTACACCGCTGAATCGATGTTATGCCTTCCCTCTCGCGATTCCTCGGCAAAAATTTCGCCTGCGGTGAGCAACATTCTTAGCTCCAATTCCCCCATCAAATATGTCTTTTACATCATTAAAGAAAACCGCACTTACGACCAGGTTTTAGGGGATCTCCCCCAAGGGATGGGAGATCCTTCGATCTGTTTGTTTCCTGAACGAATCACCCCAAATCATCACGCTCTCGCCACCGATTTTGTTTTGCTGGATAATTTTTACGTGGAAAGTGAGGTTTCGGCAGACGGCCACGAATGGACAATGGGTGCCTATGCTTCAGACTTCATTGAAAAAAACTGGCCATTGAGCTACGGCCATAACGCGAGTAAAAAATATCCTTACCCGAGCGAAGGCAATTTTCCAATCGCCACTCCGGCTGGGGGATATTTGTGGGATCGCGCCCTCGCGGCCGGGGTTACCTTTCGCAGCTATGGGGAATTCATTTCCAATGCCAAGGCCATCGACGGTCCAGGAACGACCCGCATCAAAGCCTTGCAAGGGCGGTTTGACCCGTTTTTTAGAAGTTTCGACATGGGCTATCCCGATGTCAAACGTGCGGCAAGATTCATCTCGGAGATGAGGCGGTTTGAACAATCGGGGGGAATGCCCCGACTAAATATCATCCGACTACCGAACGACCACACCTCGGGAACTTCACCGGGATTACCAACGCCATTCGCAGCCGTCGCTGACAATGACCTAGCTTTTGGGCAAGTTGTTGAGGCTATTTCGAACTCCAAGTTTTGGGCCCAATCAGCCATTTTCGTGGTGGAGGATGACGCTCAAAACGGATCCGATCACATCGACGCCCATCGTACCATAGCCTTCGCAATCAGCCCCTACATCCGAAGGAAAAGTATAGATTCAACCATTTACACAACCTCTAGTATGCTCCGCACCATGGAGTTGATTCTGGGCCTGCAACCTATGTCCCAGTTCGATGCCCTCGCAAATCCCATGACCGCTTCGTTTCAAGCTCAACCCGATTTGCGTCCTTATAAAGTCCGCCCGATCAATGTTGACCTGAACGAACGCAATCAAATCACGGCTTACGGTGCCGAAAAATCCCGTAAGATGAACTTCGCCAAAGAGGATGCAGCGGATGACCTCGTTCTGAATCGCGTTCTCTGGCATAGCATCAAAGGAGCGGATGTCCCCATGCCCGCTCCCACCCGTGCCGCATTTGTATTCCCTATGAAAGAGGACTCAGATGATTAGGACTTTTCTGCAGTTCCTAGCTAAGGCTTGATCCACATAGTGAGGTCCATTTTACGACCCCGCACAACATTCCACCCTTCAACACGGTGAATTAACCATGTTGTCGGGGGGTTGGGTAACAACTCCGCAGCATCGCGGGTGGGCAAAATCGCCAAACGTGCTCCGGGTCTTTCCATGAACTTCACCACCTCTGGGGAGGAAAGGGACTCATGGTATTTTCTTGTGTAGCGTCGGAAATACCAAGCCAAACTTGGTTCCTGATAGTCACTCGAGCAGAATTCAGTCTCGGCTGTCAGATAGGGTGCCGCGAGTTCAATAAGGCGGATTGTAGGAAAGTAGGGTCTCACCAGGGGAGCCACTACCAACGAGATAATCAAGGCGAACCCGACCATGAACACCGATCCGAGTCGCAAGGCATGGAGGGGCCATTTGCATTGCTGCCATTCGGAGACGAATAGCAATGCAAGGCAAGGGAAAGCCGGGAGTGTATAATGCGGCAATCTAGTTTTAACCAAGGTGAAAATCACGAAGATAAGCAGTATCCCTCGACCCAGATACTTTTCGAACCACAACTGATCGGATCGTTTGCGCCAAGCCATTAACAACTTGGGAACCCAAAGACACCATGGAAAGAAACTAAAGAAAAAGGTCAAAAAATAAAACGGAAGTGCAACGAGGTAGGTGAACCATCCTCGTCCGCCATGACCTTCCATTGTTTGGAGTGACCGAGCCACGACGTGACGACCAATACCAATTTTGAAAAACTCACCCTGCGTTTTAATCAAGGCAGGAATGCCCCACAGACCGATGATAAAAAACATCAATAGCAGGCCATAACCCCAGCACATGCGATCATTCGCCCACCGTTTCCCCATGGATTTCGATGACCATAAAACCATCCCAATAGCAATCCACCCCACGGGGCCCTTCGCCAAAAAGGCAAGTGCCAACGAACCATAAAAGATCCACCACCATTGGCCACGAAACGTTGGCTTATTATTCGACTGCAAAAGTTCCCAACCCGCCCACATTGCGAGGGTTGAAAAACAAATCATCAACATGTCGGCTAAAGCCAATTTTGAGTGAATCAGGGTTTGCAGCGAAAGAGTAAAAACAACGGCCGCCCAAAACCCAGTCGTCTCTCCTTTCCATCGCCGTCCAAAACCAAAAATAATAATTGCGGTCAATGCTGCCGCCAGCATTGAAGGAACCCGAACGCTCACATCCGATTCTCCAATCAATCCAGCCACAGCGCGTTGGCACCAATAAACCAGAGGGGGTTTGTCGAATCGGTAATTGTTATTGAAATACGGGATGACCCATTCGTCCCGTTCCCTCATCTCCCTAGACGCCTCTGCAAAACGAGGTTCGTCCCGATCCAAAATCGGCAACCACCAAGAACCTGCCGCCGCCAATAAGAACGCGAACAACCCCAGAAATATGACTTTGCGAAGAGTCGTATTCATTTTGGCAAAAACAAACGTCGAAGGATTGCTGAAGGGCATGGGCTGTATTAGTATGGCTGATCAATGTCAGAACTGAGCAAATCAGCCAATCTATCACCCGAGCAAGCTAAATCAGCCTCAATAAACAAGCTCATCCTAGCCTGGATAGGAGCCTTCACTGCGGTCATTTTAGTGAGTTTTTTATTGGATGAAACAATTCGAAATTATGTTCAGGAAAACCAAAACCAAAACACCAAGAGCTTCGCCCGACTGGTCAGCCATTATTCCGAACTGCACTTTCTTTTAATTTGTTTGGTTCCCGCAGCCATCTATTGCCACCGCCGTCGACAGAGGTTGGCTTCAAAGCTCATTCTCGGCATGGTTCTTGGTTCGCTCATCGCGGGTTCCGTCACACTTTCAATTCGTTGCTCAACAGGTCGCACCCGCCCTAGTGCCCAAGTTCCCCAAGGGTGGTATGGCCTTCGCCATGATGGGAAATGGTTGGTGGGTGTTTACGATTACAACGCTTTTCCCTCCGGACACACTGGCGCCGCGGCAGGATTTGTTGCCGTGCTGTTATTCCAGCGACGCCGAGGGTGGTGGTATCTCGTCCTAACAGTTCCTGCTCTAGTTGGATGGTCGCGCATTTATTTGGATCGCCACCGAATTTCAGATGTCGTTTGTGGGACTATGATCGGCCTTGGGGGAGGTTGGGTGGCAGCTCGACTTATCGGGTTGTATAAACCGGAAGCCCGCAACGATCACTCGGACCAACGCACAACGGATCCAATCTAAAATCTCAACCGGACAACTTTTATGAATCAGGTAATGTTTAACATCGGTCAGATCGGGGTCACTCCTTGGAAACTCGTGGGCTATATCGGCGTTGCCTTATTTTCAGGGCGATGGTTTGTGCAAATGATCGCATCCCGAGCCAACGGACGCCCTACTCTGCCGCGATTGTTCTGGTATATGAGCATGCTCGGAAGCTTGCTTTTACTTTCTTATTTTATATTTGGAAAAAACGATTCCGTCGGGGTGCTTTCTAATTTATTCCCCTGCTTCGTTGCTGGCTACAATCTCTATTTAGAATCAAAAAACCGAAGGATCCGTCCGCTTGTGCATTCTAGCCCATAATTCCTAGGTGCTGCTTGCCATCTCCCAAGGGACACGGTAACAATTCTAAAAATGGGTGTATCACCCATTCGATACCCAGAGGGGCCCATAGCTCAGTGGTTAGAGCAGGCGACTCATAATCGCTTGGTCGTTGGTTCAAATCCGACTGGGCCCACCAACCTCGCGTTTGGCGAGCATTTGATCCGGTTCCGACTGTTGAGTGAGCCTCTTAATCTCGGTTTGGTTTTCATATTCTCCTTCACGAATTGTCAGACACTCCATAATCTCTTGCTCGAATATGAGTTTGATTGAGTTAAAAATTGCAGCCTTGGCAGGTGATGGGATTGGACCAGAAGTGATGCGCGAAGCGATAAAAGTCCTTCGTGCTGTGGAAAAGAAGTTCGAGATTGCTTTCCAGATTACAGAAGGCGCTGTGGGTTGGGCTGGTATCGATGCCTCGGGTCAAGCACTGCCCGATGAAACGCTCGCCCTATGTCGTAGGAGCGATTCTATTTTGTTTGGATCGGTCGGACTTCCTGATCGGGATCCATCGATTCCCAAAGAGCAACGTCCGGAACGTGCAGCCTTGTTGCGACTACGCAAGGAATTTGGCCTGTTCGCAAATTTACGTCCTGTTCGTCTGCATAAAGATTTGGGGCACACCTGTCCCTTGCAACCGGATCGACAATCAGGTGGGATCGATATGTTGGTGGTGCGGGAACTCACGGGAGGGATGTATTTTGGTCAACCCAAGTTGACGCAGGAAGTGACAGAAGGAGGGGTGACATTTCAGCGAGCCATTGACACGATGGTTTATACCACACCAGAAATTGAACGCATCGCTCATGTGGCATTCAAGGCCGCGCAATCGAGACGCAAAAAGGTGACGAGCATCGACAAAGCTAATGTATTAGAGAACGGAGTACTTTGGCGCGAAGTGGTCACGCGTGTAAGCCGGAATTATCCTGATGTTTGCCTTGAACATTTGTTTGTGGATAACGGAGCTATGCAGTTGATTTTAAAGCCTGGACAATTTGACGTAATGCTGTGCGAAAACATGTTCGGCGACATTCTAAGCGATGAAGCAGCAGCTCTTGCAGGATCTCTGGGGATGCTTCCCAGTGCGAGTCTAGGGGCAACGAGCGGTCAACGCACTTTTGGTTTTTATGAACCAGCGGGCGGCACCGCCCCTGATATCGCGGGTAAAAACCTTGCAAATCCGATCGCCCAAATTCTCTCCACCGCGCTGATGTTGCGATACAGCTTTGGCCTCAATGCGGCCGCCGATGCCATTGAGAATGCAGTGAGCCAGGCGATCAGTTCTGGTTTGCGAACTGGGGATATTTACACGCCAACGGATTCATCGGCTCGCAGGGTGGGTACGATTGAAATGGGATCGGCGATTGCATCGGGAATCTAAGAGACTCTACAGGGGGCAACACGGGTGGTTATTCGACTGTGTTCAGTCGCGCGACTAGCCATTTGTGTTTGCCTGATGGAGTGCGTTCTACATCGGCAACCTGCTGAAGTCGAAACTGGAAATCATCGCCCAATTTTCGCTGGATGGATTCCTCTATTTGCCCCAATCGCGCATCATCAAACCTAGGACTCCGAACATACCTGAATTCGGCGACACCCGGTTGATCCTGGTAAAATTGTACAGCGTAAAGACCGTCGAAAATTCGGTCATGCATGTTAAACGCTGTGAGAGATATTTTACGACCGGTGGCACTGATTAAAAATTCCTGTTCCCGTCCTGCGATTTCCGATGCAGCCGGCCAAGGAAATTCATTGGCAACAGCAGGATCAGCCAGGCGCACGTAGTCTCCCGTGCGATACCGTATCAAAGGCATCACCATGTTATGAAAGGAGGTTCCGATGACCTCCCTTAAACCATCGGCATTGGGAGGACCGAATTCGACAAAACCATACTGGGGCACGAAATAATAAAAGTCAGTGGTGCGACCCTGGGCAGCAAGAACCACTCGTTCGGAGTGTCCATACCAAGCAAAAGCGCGAC
>CAMBHS010000065.1 GCA_945867235.1 Akkermansia muciniphila | reverse complement strand
TTCCAGCCATCATCGAGATCATTCGAGAACGGAAAAAAAACAAATAGCCCCTTGGATCTGACAATCAGATTATGCTCGGCAACATTTTCAACTTGCACGGACGGCGGGTTCTCCTTACGTTCTAGTCCACAGGGCACCCGTAGCTCAATTGGATAGAGCGTCTGACTACGGATCCGAAGGTTGATGGTTCAACTCCATCCGGGTGCACCATCTTCTGGGGCTTAAGGTTATGAGTGGCTAACCTTAATTTTGTAACATGATTTCCCCTCGACACCTCTTTTGTTTTTAAGTTGCTGGATTGGGTAGAACTTGATTCGGAAAACTTGTTTTAAATACATCTCGATTTGATTATCGATCCGGTATTATCAGGGATGAATTGACTCAATTGATCAATAATTCAAGGTAATTCCTTCAATTGACGGTTGACATTCGACACTCGGCTGCTGTTACACTCCTCCTTCAGTTTTTGGTTAGAGTTGGTAAAACCCCGTGATCTAAATTTGGAATTATGGCGAAAGCACTTAAATACGTTTATACATTCGGAGCAAATAAGGCAGATGGCGATGGTTCGATGAAACCTCTCCTCGGCGGAAAGGGGGCGAACCTTGCTGAAATGACACGCATTGGTCTGCCTGTGCCTCCGGGGTTCACAATCACGACCGATGTTTGCACCTATTTCTACGCGAATAAACGCACCTATCCCAAGGAATTGCAAAGCCAAATGGAGGCTGGGGTGATCAACATGGAAAAGATCATGGGTTGCAAGTTTGGCGACGCCAAGGGGATGCCTTTGTTGGTGGCTGTTCGTTCCGGCGCGCGCGATTCAATGCCGGGAATGATGGATACGATTTTAAATCTAGGACTGAATGATCAGACCGTTCTTTCATTGGCTAGAGCGACGAAAAACGAACGGTTCGCTTGGGATTGTTATCGTCGATTTATACAAATGTATGGCGATGTGGTTCTAGGTGTGCAGAAAAAAGAGGGAGAAGATCACGAGCCGTTCGAAACGCTGATCGAAGGATTCAAGCACGAAACCTACCACAAGGATATCATTGATAGCGATCTGACGGCAGGAGACCAGATGGAATTGGTCAAACGATTCAAAGCACTCGTGAAGGACCGAACGGGAAAAGTTTTCCCGAATAATCCTTGGGATCAATTACGTGGTGCTGCTGGGGCTGTATTCGGTTCCTGGATGAATGATCGCGCCACAGTTTATCGACGTAAATACAACATTCCTACCGAATGGGGAACGGCAGTCAACATTCAGGCCATGGTGTATGGAAACACAGGTGAAACATCGGGTTCTGGTGTGGCCTTTACGCGGAATCCTGCCAACGGGACAAACGAGTTTTATGGTGAGTTCCTGCTTAATGCTCAAGGCGAGGACGTGGTGGCCGGGGTTCGCACGCCGGAACCGGTGTTGAAACTGAAGGACGTGATGCCCAAGTCCTATGCCGAGTTGCTTTCGGTGCGCAAGATTTTGGAGAAGCATTTTAAGGATGTTCAGGACATCGAATTCACGATCCAAGAAGGTCGATTGTTCATGCTCCAAACGCGCAATGGCAAACGCACCGCGATGGCCGCGCTGAAATTCTCGATGGACATGGTGAAAGAAAAACTCATCGACTGGGAAACTGCCATTTTACGAAATCCAGCAGATCAGCTTGATCAATTATTGGCACCTGTATTTGACCTTGCCGAAGTGAAGAAAACTGAAGCCATCGCGACCGGACTTCCTGCGGGTCCTGGAGCAGCCACAGGTAAAATATATTTCAATGCGGATCGCGCTGTGGCAGCGGCGGACAAGGGAGAGAAAGTCCTCCTCGTTCGTGTGGAAACATCGCCAGAAGATTTGCGTGGGATGATCGCTGCTGAGGGAATTTTGACCGCCCGGGGTGGCGTCAGCTCCCACGCAGCCTTGGTGGCTCGACAGATGGGTAAAGTCTGTGTTTGCGGGGCTGCGGCATTGATGGTGGATTACGAAAAGAAAACCGTCACAGTGGGAGGAAAAACTTATAGTGAAGGAGATTTCCTTTCGATCGACGGCACTTCCGGAACCGTCTATGGAGGTCAGATCAAAACGGCTCCATCAGAAATCATCTCTGGTTTGATCGACGGCAACAAAGCCGCTCAAGCCACGGAAAAGTTCAAGAATTACGTGCAACTGATGAAGTGGTGCGCCAAGGCCACCCGCATGCAGGTGCGAACAAACGCGGACACCCCAGAACAGACCATGAATGCGCTCGCGTTTGGAGCGACGGGGATTGGATTGACACGAACGGAGCATATGTTTTTTGAAGGCAATCGGATCGACGCCATGCGCGAAATGATCCTTGCTGATTCTCAAGCTGATCGTGAAACCGCGTTGGCCAAACTGCTCCCCTATCAACGGGAGGATTTCTTTGGAATTTTCAAGGCGTTAAAAGGATTTCCAGCCACAATTCGTTTTCTCGATCCTCCGTTACACGAGTTTTTACCCCACGCCAAAGAGCAACAAATGGATCTCGCTCGGCAACTCGGGGTGCCCGTGGAGAAGATCATGGCGCGCGTGCACGAGTTGCATGAATTCAATCCGATGCTCGGGTTCCGTGGTTGTCGTCTCGGGATCAAATACCCAGAAATCACCCGGATGCAGGCACGCGCTGTCTTTGAGGCCGCTGCCGATGCGAACAAGAAAGGGTTCAATGCCAAACCGGAAATCATGATTCCCTTGGTCGGCTTCAAGAAAGAATTGGATTTGCAGGTCGCCATTGTCCACGAAACAGCCGCAGCGGTTCAGAAGGAAAAGAAAACAAAGATCAAATACAGTGTCGGCACCATGATCGAAGTTCCTCGCGGTGCTCTGACTGCGGATGAGATTGCAAACACTGCTGAATTCTTCAGCTTTGGCACCAATGACCTGACGCAAACCTGTCTCGGCATGTCCCGTGATGATTCCGGCAGCTTCCTTGCTCCGTATCAGGAGGCCGACATCATGAAGAAAAATCCGTTCGCCACGATCGATCAAACCGGGGTTGGTCAATTGATGCAGATCGCGATCGAAAAGGGCCGACTAACACGTCCCAATATCAAGCTGGGGATTTGCGGTGAACACGGGGGCGAACCTGACTCCGTTAAGTTTTGCCATCGCCTTGGATTGGACTACGTGAGTTGCTCACCGTTCCGAGTCCCTGTGGCTCGTCTTTCTGCAGCACAAGCAGCTTTGGAAGAAAAACGAGCCAAAGCAAAATCCGCAGATCCAGCAAAAACGCCAATTAAAAAAGCGAAGAATCGTTAATCTAGAGATTTTCAATCACAGCCGCTTCGATTCATATCGCAGCGGCTTTTTCTTTGCCTTAAGGGCAATTAAGGAAGTAAAGCCGCTGCTGCTCGAGCTCGAGCGATGACGTCCTTTATTTTTACAACAGCACCCCCTTGACGTTTGCTCTCATCGGCCGCTTCCATAAAGGCATAAAGCTCCAACATCTCGTCAATACGAACTGGAGAAGGTTGCCCCCTAAACATTTTGACTATTTCGAATAATAACACGTCATAACCATCGAAATTCCCCACTGT
Source organism: Akkermansia muciniphila (assembly GCA_945867235.1). GTDB lineage: Bacteria > Verrucomicrobiota > Verrucomicrobiia > Limisphaerales > SXQI01 > SXQI01. The sequence goes on along the minus strand of CAMBHS010000065.1, from coordinate 10,981 downwards.
TGCCTCCCCTTTCTCACCGATCGCCTTGCCTCCATACCCACTTCGATCCTTCCCATTGGATTCGCGGAACACTCCTTTTCTTCCACCCTTCCACAGACCTGTCACCTCGATCTTACCGTCTGGGGTCACTCCGCGTTGAACGGTTTCACATCCAGATTGCATGACAGTCATCAGAGCTTCGCACCCATGAACGCCATACCAATAGAGATCCGAATGCGTGGGTTCAATATGGGCAGGGCTATACGTTTCCGCGCTGAGGACAGAACCAATCGACCCGTTGCGAACCGATTGTGTTGCTTTTGAAAATCGCAGAGATGACGAACAAAACATAGGAACCTTTGATTTTTCAAACACATCAAGAATGCGCACGACATCAACGAGATTGCCTGCCAATGGTTTGTCGATAAAGACCGGTTTGCGTGCCGCCAGCACGGGTTTGAGCTGCTCCCAATGGACTCTTCCATCATTGGATTCCAAAAAAACCACATCAACCTTCTTTACCAATTCCTCAACCGTTTCCACGATTTCTACACCCATCGCTTTGACTTTAGAGGTGTATTCAGGAACACGCTTGGTGCTGCTCTCGATATCCTTGCTTCCTTGCGCGAACGCAACCACCACTTTGATATTCGCGATTTTAGGAGCATCCTCAGGATTCTTTGCACCTTTGTTCAAGGTTTCCACAAACGCGGTGGCGTGGGAGGTATCCAACCCAATGATACCGGCTTTGATCACCTTCCCATCCTGCGCCCGCACAACCAAACCAAGGCACATCATTGCTATCAGGAAAAAATGGTTCATGACGGCAATTCTGGCGAGAGCTTCGCCTAGGTCAAGCTCAACTCAGATGCCCGAACTCAGATGAACAGGAACACCCCCGCTGACTGCCGATTCGTAACAAGCCTGCATGATCTTTTGTGTATTCAATGCGATTTCAGGCCATTGGGCATTGAGATTCCCCGAACGGACTTGATCCACAAAATTTCGGAATAGATTTGTTTCCTGTGCTGTCGCATGGCTGCTGCTGTATTCATTGACAAAAATCTCAGGACGCCGTGCCTCCATATAGAAATCACATCCGACGACATTCAGCGCGGAACGATCGATCCGAAACGAAACTTCGTTACCAAAGAACGGCACAACAAAATCCGCTAGATGCAAGTAGCCTGCCGTGCCATTGATTGTGGCAGATTGATCATCGTGGACCAGAAAGGAGCAGTAGAACCCGGATGAAACACCATTCGAAAAATACAATTCACCAGAGAACTCCGTGGGAACATGTAGCGAATTCTGGTCACCCTGGCTTGAACTCAAAATGCGCCCCACCACTCGATGCGGTAATTCTTCGTTCATCACCCATAGAGCAAAACGAATGCAATACCAGCCAAGATCACCCAAGCAACCATGGGGTTCCAGCAGGCTATTGGCGCGGATGTTTTCCAAATAAAAATTATCATCGGCACGAAAACTAAACGAGGTCGCGATGCGTTTGATCTGACCTATGTCCTCCTTTTGGTCCAAGACTTCGCGAATTTTATCCAAACGACGACTGTGCATGAACATGACCCCATCCATAAACTGGACGCCGTTGGCCTTGCAGGCATCAACCATTTCTTTGAGGTCATTCAGACCAACAGCGCATGGTTTTTCACACACCACATGCTTGCCAGATTGTGCGGCGCGGATCACCCATTCCTTGCGTAAACCTGTGGGTAAAGGAATATAAACAGCGTCCACGTTCGGCGATGCGAGCAATTCCTGATAGCTTCCGAAGGATTGGGGAACCGATTCCATAGGAGCCTCGCATTGGCACGACTCAATGAAACGCTGGCATTTCGCCATGTCACGACTCGCCACGGCGACCACGGTGGAATTTCCCGAATTACGAATGGCCTTCCAGTTTTTTCGCGCGATTTGCGCCGTGCTGAGAATTCCCCAACGAAGCTTCCCCTGTGTCATAATGCAATTATTCTGATTTTTTCCTACTGCCACATTCCGTGGTAACACGACCGGCACACCTCGACAAGTATCCCTTGAATTCATCCAGCGATTTAGAAACCAGTCTTGCGTGGCAAATGCTCTCGCGTTTATTCTCAGGCATACAACAAAACTGATTAAATTCTCATGACGGAACAATCCGAATTCATGTCGGGCGTGATCGAGGGATTCTATGGTGAACCGTGGACACAAGGGGAGCGGTTTGAATTATTCGGACAGATGTCGCGTTGGGGCTTGAACACTTATTTTTATGGTCCCAAGGACGACCTAAAACACCGAGCCATCTGGCGCGAGTGTTATACCAATCCGGAAACAGAATGGCTCGGATCTGTGATTCAAGAATGCGCCACGCATGGCATTCGCTTTATCTACGGAATTGGTCCCGGGTTGGATATTCGTTACTCGAATCCGGTGGACATCGAGTTATTACAATTACGATTGGAGCAATTGCTATCGTTAGGTTGCCAAAATTTCGCGATACTTTTCGACGATATTCCCGATGGCATGGATGCCGACGACGCCAAGCGATTCGGTTCCTTTGCCTCCGCGCAATGCCACGTAACGAATGCGTTGCTTTTGCGGATGCGCGAAAGATGCCCGCAGGTCAAATTCTGTTTCTGCCCGACTCCATATTGCGGGCGAATGGTAGCCGCAGGACTTGGGGGTGAAGGTTACTTGGAAACTTTAGGAGAGCACCTCGATAGCGAGATCGAAATCTTTTGGACCGGACCGGAAATTATTTCCCAAGAGATCACCGTCAGTCATATCCTGGAAATGCAACGGCTGTTTCGCCGCAAACCCCTCATCTGGGATAATCTTCACGCTAATGATTACGATGGTCGCCGTTTTTTTTGCGGTCCGTATTCAGGTCGTTCGCCAGAATTACGAAATCTGGTCAGCGGTATTCTAAGCAATCCGAATAACGAATTCCCATTGAATTATGTGCCTCTTTGCACATTAGCAATGTTCGTTCATAACACGGGATACTGGGATGCTCGTGCCGCGTATTTGGCTGCCATGAAAGATTGGTTGCCTCAGTTCACAACCCTTCATCATTCCATCCCTCTCGATGATTTAGTTTTGTTGGGTGACTGTTATTACCTACCGCAGGAGGAAGGCTTCCATGCAGAAGCACTGTATCAAACGGTGGAAACCGTTTTGGATCCTAGTGCCGATGATTGGATGGTGCACTTCCATCATTTTCGCGAACAATCAAGTCGGCTCAAGACATTATGTTTCCGGCTCACGGAATTGCGACATCGACGATTGTTTTATGCCCTCAGTCGGCGCATCTGGGAACTGCGAGAAGAATTGGATTTTCTTGAACGGTATGTGGCATTTCTGACAACGCGCAAAGATCCGAAAGAATTGTTCCATCCGGAGGTTCACCTTGCAGGCACATATCGGGGAGGTATTGTGCCTCGACTCCAACGCTTGCTCAATCGACAAGTGGATGGCACCTTCCAAACGACATCACCCGTTTCTTCTGTTCCATGAGTGAATTCCTGATTCGAACTGCGAAACCGGAGGATGCCCCTGCGGCCTACCACGTTTGTCTCAAAACGGGAAATTACGGGCAGGATGGCGAGCCGTTTTATCTCGAAGACCCCGACGCGCTCGGTCGAATTTTCGTCGGTCCCTACCTTGCATTTGAACCCGGGCTCAGTTTGGTTCTAGAGGATGATCAAGGGGTTTGTGGGTATGCCTTGGGAGCGTTTGATTCAAGGAATTTTTTTGGGCGTTACGAGAAGGAATGGCGACCGGGTTTGTGTGCCAAATTTCCGAAACCAATAGGAGACACTGACCTCTGGACACGGACGCAGCAGGTTCACCATTTGTATCATCACCCCGATTACTATTGTCCGGAGCCTTACGAAACCTACCCCTCTCATCTCCATATTGACCTCCTCGCTCGTGCTCGCGGCGGAGGGCATGGTCGTCAAATGCTCGAACAGGTCATCGATGAACTAAAAAAACTTGGATCTCTAGGAGCCCATCTTGGTGTCAGCCTTCTTAATGAAAAAGCACTCGGTTTTTATTTGAAATTGGGTTTTGTTGAACTGATACGAGTGGGTGAAAGAAACGACTGCTGTATTTACATGGGGAAACAATTTAAGAACAAATCATGAAACACACCTTGGCATTAATGGGGGGAAAACCCACTCGAAAAAAACCGTTTACATCGTGGCCAATCTTTAACAAATCTGAGGAGAAAAGCCTCCTAAGAACCTTGCGAAGTGGGAAATGGGGACGACTCCAAGGTGATGAGGTTTCCAAATTCGAACAACGGTTTGCCGCTGCTCATGGATGCAAGCACGGCATTGCTGTGGTCAACGGAACAGTCTCGTTAAGAATCGGGTTATTGGCGGCTGGAATAAAAGCTGAAGACGAAGTCATTGTTCCTCCTTACACCTTTCTTTCCACGGCTTCTGCAGTGGTTGAATCCAACGCGGTTCCGGTATTTGCAGATATTGATCCACACACCTTCAATCTCGATCCCAAAACGGTCGAGGCAGCGATCACTCCACGCACCAAGGCTATTATCCCTGTACATTTCGCGGGTCAACCCGCTGATATGACGGCCTTGATGGCCCTTGCGAAAAAGCACAACCTGTTTGTCATTGAAGATGCCGCCCACGCGCATGGGGCGATCCAAGGTGGAAAGTCGGCGGGTTCCATCGGAAACTTGGGATCATTCAGTTTTCAGAGCAGTAAAAACATGACGGCAGGCGAAGGAGGAATTATCACCACCAATGATGACGCACTCGCGGAAAGCTGTCGCTCGATTCAAAGCTGTGGCCGGGTCCAAGGTGGATTGTGGTATGAGCATCACGTTATCTCGGGCAATTATCGTCTGGGAGAATTCCAAGGGGCTCTCCTCTCCTGTCAACTGGCACGGTTGGAGGATCAAACCAATCGACGAGATCGCAATGGTCAATACCTCGCGGCCGAACTGATAAAGATTCCTGGCATCATTCCACAAAAACGCTCTATCGACTGCACGCGACACAGCTACCATTTGTTCATGATGCGGATTGATCCCCAACAATTCGGTGTTTCGCGCAGCACTTTGATCAAAGCCCTACAGGCCGAGGAAATTCCCTGCTCTGCTGGTTATGGTTTCTCATTGCCGCAACAACCCCTTTTTCAAAACAAAGCCTTTGGACCTTATTTGCACAAAGCCTCAGCGAAGCTCAACTTCCGCAAAGTTCGTTGTCCCCAAAGTGATCTGCTCTGCCATGAACAATGTGTGTGGTTGGAACATAGTATGTTCTTAGGAAAACGCGCCGATATGGACGACATTTCGGAGGCCTTTCAAAAAATTTACGCGCACCGTGAAACCCTCAACGCCCACGTTCTATCCTCACCATTAACCCAAGGACCCGTGTGAACCCGTCAACCGGAACGCTGAACAAACGACTCGTTCCGTTCATGAACGGGCTTAATGATAATGCCTACCTCTCCGCGATTCGCGCAGGGATGGTTTCGGTCGTGCCACTGACCATTATCGGGGGTCTGTTCATGATTCTTTCCTACCTTCCGATCTCCGGTTGGGAGGCACGGATTGCGCCCTATCTTCAACTCCTACAGATCCCCGTAACGGCGACCTTTGGATTGCTCGCAGTATTTGTATGTTTCGCTATCGGCTACGATTTAGGAAAACGACTCAAACAGGAAGCGATCATCAGTGCCTCGATGGCCACGCTCGTGTTCCTGATGATCTCCCTCAACTTGAAAGATTTGACTCTGTCCATGGACACCCTGGGATCCAAGGGCATTTTTACAGCAATCCTCATCGCGATTCTTTCGGTGCGGGTGCAGAAATTTTTTACCGACACAAACCTCGTCATTAAACTCCCCGAAAATGTGCCATCGGTAGTTTACGAATCGTTCCTGTCATTGGTGCCGATGTTTTTTCTTGTCCTGTTTTTTTGGTTGATCCGGTTCGTATTGGGACTGGACATCAATGCGCTAATGCAGACTGCGTTCAAGCCATTGGTTTTTGCGCTCAACACACTCCCTGGGATTCTGGTCTATGCCTTTCTGGTAACGCTGCTGTGGTCAATTGGCATCAATGGCGATAACGCGATGGACGCTTTTGTCGCACCCATTTTCCTGCAATTTCTAGCAGATAACGTCACGGCTATTTCTCAGGGACTTCCCCTACCCTATGTCACTGCGAATGGTTTTTTTACGACATTCGTTAATGTAGGAGGTACTGGGGCAACTCTGGCATTGGCATTGATCATGATGAATTCCAAAGACCCAGGTTACCGCAAAATCAGCCGCATTTCTCTCCCTACGCAGGTTTTTCAAATCAATGAGCCGATATTTTTTGGATTTCCCATCGTGCTCAACCCGATTTTCATGGTTCCTTACATCTTGAACGCTCTGATCCTCACGGCGGGGAGTTATTTGTTGATTGATTGGAATATCATTCAAAAACCTTTTGTGAATGTGCCCTGGACAACACCCCCGATCATTGGTCACTACCTCGTCACGGGTGGAGATTGGAAAGCGGCTGTTTGGGGAGCGATCTCCATCGTGCTCGCGATGCTCGTTTACTATCCGTTCGCTAAGGCTGCGGAGAGACAACGATTACGCACGGATCGAAAAAACTAAACAACCCCGACTTGCCGAATGTCCAATTTAGCTGCTTAATACTGAAACCTTATGCCGTTACATGTCAAAATTCTGGCCGCTTGGCTTTTGCTTGGACTGACCCTGCACGCCCAAACTACTTCGACATCCACCAACCCGCCTCCTCCGACGAAGCGAGTTTCCATTGATCTTAGTCCTGCCAAGAACCTAGGCATTGCCATTCCTCGAGCGTCGTTGGGACAAGATTTTCTTCTGTCTGCTTCTAGTATTCCTCAAGCGGTAACGGCGACAAGCCACGGGCTCGCCGGCAAGGTGGTGCGGTTTGAATTGTTTCATGACGGAGTGGATATGTATGAATCCACACAGGGTCAACTCGTAACCACCGACCTGCCTGCGAGGCGGCTCCTGACCTCATTTCCTATCATCGAACAAAACGAGGAACAAATCGTCATCGACTTCAACAAAGGGATGCACCGCGTCTTCACGGCGAGTTGGATTGGCGGTGGCAGTTTTGATTCGGCCGCGAGATCCCGCACTCTGGAGGTATCCCAAAGCCGCGTATTTGAAATCAAGCGCGACGCTCAACGACTCGTCGTACGTCAAAGCGTCAGGATGCGTGACCGGCAGACCGACCCCAACTTGGAAGAACGCTTTGAGATCCGCTATTTCCTCAGTCCTTATATCCCCGCCACGCTGCCCAACAAAGAAACCAGTCCAAGCGAAGGTCGGTATGTGCGCTATTTCGAAATCGCGCCGCAATTAGAGCCCATCACCGGACGACAAACTACAAAGATCGCTCGTTTCGATACGAACCAACCGATCCGGTTTTATTACAGTGCAAATACACCTCCCGAATACCAGACCGCTGTCACCGAAGGGATCCTTTATTGGAACCGTGCGTTCGGAAAAGACATAGTCAAGGCCGAGAAAGCTCCCAAAGGTGTCAGTGCACCTGATGCCGCACACAACATGGTGCAATGGGTGCCTTATGACAGCGCAACCTTCGCTTACGCCGATGCGTTGGTCGATCCAATCTCTGGGGCAACCCAACATGGTCAAGCGTATATCACGAGTGTATTCGCCTTCAGCAGCAAAGCACGTGTGCGCGAACTCCTCCGCTTGGTAAGGAGCACGTTGGATAACAAGGAAGGGAAAAGCACTCCTGCCAACCTAGGGATCGATTTTCTCAATCCGTCCAGCTTGTGTGGTTCCGACCCTGTAACTTTTGCTGAACAATTTGCGGCGGGATTGGAAGCCGTTTTAGCGATTGATAAACTTGACGATTCGAGCGTGCTTCGGCTTTCTCAAGATTATGTGCGCAAAGTTGTCGCCCACGAAATCGGACATGTCCTAGGACTACGCCACAATTTTGCTTCCAGCCTCACAGCCACTCTGACCCATCGCGAGTTGGACGATTGGTTTCGTCAATACCTCAACAATTCCATTTCCTCCACCAATAGTTACACGAACCACCTGACCACGGAATCGGTGATGGATTACACTCCATTCAAATCCAGGCTATTTGTTGGCAACCTGATCCACACCTCGAAAGATGCACTGCCCTACGACAAGGCAGCCATCCAATGGGGTTACTTGGACAACAAAGGAATCATCGACAAAAAAACGATATTCGCCACGGATCAGGACACGGCTGTTTATGGAGATGTGCGAACATTTGATTACGGTCCGGATCCTGTCGTGGGAGCCTATGCGAACATCGGAGAATTGGTGCGTAATCTGCCGCAGAGCGTGATCGAAGCTTTTATCCGTGCCAAAGCACCACGGGATCCACGCGACCGCATCCCGCTCACTAATGTCAACCTGAGCCATACATCGTTCGCCAACACTTTTGCCACGGAGTTTGCCCAGATTCTCCAATGGTTCAAATCCTCCACGCGTTCGTTGAAAGTGGAGAACGCATTTGATTATGTTGGAGATCTGAATCGTAAGGATATCCATGTCGCCCATTGGAAACGGTTGAATGAACAAACGGAGCGCATAGGTGGAATCGACCGCCTAATCTTCTCAAGTCTGCCCGTGGATCTCAAACTGGAATTCAAAGGTGAACCCAAAGAGGTGGCAGTGAACGAAAAAATCGACGCCAAAAAACTGAACGAGCTTCTAGCTAAATTGCTAGAAACCCCCGTTTACACGAATTGGATAGGTCTTGATGCCACGACAAACACATTCACAAGCGATGAAAAAGAAATCATCCTCAATCGAGGACGAAAACTTTTCAGTGAGTTCGAAAAAGAAGTCGTCAAACGTGCCGTCCAAACCCTTGAAAAAGCTCAACGAGACCTAGGAGTCAAAGCAAACAAATCGATTGGGGATGACGACATCGTCGCCCAACTCGAAAAACGCACGACCGAACTCGCCAAAGCTATCATCATGGCTCGCAATGAGGAGGATCGACGTCGCGGTAAAGTGGATAAAAGTAACGTCGATCTAGCTGATTTTCGGTATGATCTGGAGACACGCCTCGCTGCGGCTCGCTCTCTGGGCGATGACATTGGCAGTTTCAAAGGTTGGTCGGCCGATGCCAAAGGGGAACTCAATAAACAACTCAAGGATGAAGTTGATTCTGCTTTGAACATCCAAAACTTTCGCGAATTTAGCGACTCCATGCTGTCCCGCCCCTTGCGCGAATGGTATTTGGAACAACAATCTATCATTGCCCTGCTCCCACCCAAAAAAGCACCCGCCGCCACTCGCTAATCCACACTGAACCGTTAAGCATGAATTAATCTGCCGGATTATGGATGGGTTTGTCCGCTGTGAATACATGCATAGAAGAGTTTTTGAAGAAGCGAATCACTGCCATTGCCAGTATCCATCCAACGAATAGACCCAGTCCCCAACCTACCAATACATCAGATACGTAATGCACACCGGTATAGATCCGAGCGAAGCCTACAGTGAATCCCAATGGGGCCATATACCCCCAACTTCTACGGAAAAAAGCCATGTAACTGCCACGCACGCCCCCCAGTTAGCAGCGTGAGATGACGGCATACTAAAAGATTTACCTTTTCCAGCCAACAGATGGACATCTTCCAAAGTTGTAAAAGGGCGAGGACGACCGATAGCCTTTTTTAATGGATTGCCACCACTCCATCGGTAATAGCGATCGCAATTCCGAGACACGCAATATAAATCCAAGCCTTGCGTCCACCCTTCCAAATCATCAACCCTAAGATGAGCAGGATCACGGGAATAAATAGCCGGTTCCCATTAAAAAACGGGAGTATAAAATCGAGAAAAGAATTACTCAGAGCGTAATTGATCCAATGAAAATGAGTCGTATCAAAGGTCTATAACATTTTATGGCATCTCGACGTGCCTTACGTGATCAATCCGGCGGTGCTGATACCAAGCCACAGCGATAAGATCCAAAAGACCCCGCCAAACCCGATTCCACACACCATATTTGGACACCCCAGACACACGGGGTCGGTGGTTGATGGGCAATTCACGAACCTTGAATCCACCACCATCCACAAGGATTGGGAGAAAGCGATGCAGTCCGTTAAATGGAAATACACCGCGCAGCACCTTGCGATTAAAGGCGCGTAACGCACAACCCGTATCCTCAAAATCAACGCCTAATACCCACTTGCGAGCTCTCCGAGCCACTTTCGAGGAGACTTTTCGGATCCATGAATCTCGGCGTTTCATTCGAATGCCACAAACGAAATCGACCTCCTGTAAGGTTGCCAATAACCGTGGAAGATCGGAGGGATCATTTTGCAAATCGCCATCCATAGTCGCGATGAATTCAGCCTCACCAGACACGATACCTGTCCATAGTGCGGCACTTTGTCCGGCATTGTTCTGGTGTCTTAACGCACGAATTCTTGGGTTCCTAGCTTTTGCAGATTTGATCTGATCCCAAGTCCCATCGGTACTCGCATCATCGACGAAAACTATCTCCCAATTCCAATTTGTGGTGTTGAAAACAGAAGAGATCTCGTCAACCAACGGTTGCACGTTGCCCGACTCATTGTAAACCGGAATGATGATGGACAGATTAACAACCATGCTGGCTGGGATAATCCTAATGGATTTTATGGTATCAGGAACATCAAAAAAGCAATGATGCCTCCTGCGCACGATTGTGCGAAAAAAAGGCGCGTCTTTTGAAGGACGCGCCCATCGACATTATTTTCTGCCATTAACCACCAACGCTGACCACCTCTTCATTGGTCGTTACATTGACAATTTTGAATTGTTCAGCATGGAAGGCCGGATCGGCTCGAAAGGAGAGTTTACCAAAATAACGCTTCTCCAATTCGATCATTAGTTTTTCATCCTCGTTACGCAAACGTTCTAACACACTGGGGTTGACAACGATACGCAGTTGAAAATCTGATTCATCGCG
>CAMBHS010000064.1 GCA_945867235.1 Akkermansia muciniphila | reverse complement strand
AAATCCCATCAGGGGGGTCACGATGTACTGGGGCTGTTCCGAAAAATTCAAAAGATTCGGTTGCAATAAGGATACTTCCCGCGTAGGATTGCAACTCTTTATAAACTTAAGGGAATATTTTGAATAGCGATTATTGCAGAAAAGCACTTGAAAAGGTTGGAAACCCCAACGTTCTCATCAACATTGTGTCTCGACGTGTACGGCAGTTGACAGGTGCCAATGGGAATGGAAGTTCCCGACCGATGATCGCCGAGACCGCTGGTCTGGGTGCGGCCGACATTGCTTTGCTGGAAATCGCCGAAGGCAAGTTAGCTTGGGAAATTTTCATTGAAGAAGGTCCGCTGGAAGCTCCGGTTAAGAAACGCCGTAAATTGTAATTAGCAGCTGCGATCTACCAACAGCCAGAAGCATTACCTTCTGGCTTTTTTGCTTATGTCCGAGATTGTCACCAACCCCAAAGCTCGCAGGGATTATCATATCTTGGAGACATACGAGGCAGGGATCGTTCTACATGGCACTGAGGTTAAAGCATTACGTGCCGGCAGAGGGCAGATTGGCGACGCGTTTGCTCGGGTAGAAAACGATGAGGTTTGGCTATACAACGCTCACATCGACGAATACGCATTTGGAAATGCTCAAAACCATCAGCCGAAAGCTCCACGGAAATTGTTACTTCATCGTGCCGAAATTCGAAAGCTGTTTGGGTTGGCCTCCATCAAAGGGCACTCCTTGGTGGCTTTGGGGATGTATTGGAAAAATGGAAAAGTGAAGGTTCAGATTGGGATTGGTAAGGGGAAAATAGATTTCGATAAGCGCGACGATATCAAAAAACGCGAAAGTGATCGTGAAATAAAACGAATCACAATGCACCGTCTTAAAGGGCGGTAATACCCATGGGGGCAAAAAGAAAGGACGATCCGAAGATCGTCCTTGAAAATGAGGCGGCTTTTTTAGGCGGCCACGGGTTTCTTCCAAGTACGCTTGGGCGCCTTGGTGACCAAACCTTTTTTGATCGCAGATGCCGTGACGCGAACGTAGCGGACTTCACCATCAATCAGAGCTTTAACGCGCTGGAGGTTAGGAAAAAAACGTCGTTTGGTGATCGCGGTCACGTGCGTGCCGATACCACCTTTTTTCTTGGCTTTACCACTACGCCAAATATGAGAGCCCTTGATCGGCCCTGTCCCTGTCAATTCGCAAATACGTCCCATAAAATCAAATTCACTTTAAAAATGAGTCCTAAACAATACTAGGGTTCTAACTTCCTGCAAGAAGAATTGTCCCATTTTTTATTACCGACCGGATTAAACGAATTTTCCTGGGTTCAAGATGTTTTGAGGATCGAGGGCCTTTTTAATCGTGCGGTGGAGTTCTTGGAGGGCAGGGGAGGCGACTAACGGCCACCAAGGTTTTTTCGCCAGTCCGATGCCATGTTCACCGGTGATCACTCCGCCCATTGCCACCACTTTCTTAAACAAAGCGTTCAAGGCACGGTTGGAACGCTCCTTGGCACCCGGTTTTTCGATATCTAACATTACGTTGACATGGATATTTCCGTCGCCGGCATGTCCAAAACAGGCAATGGGCAGACCGAATTGTTTTTCTAATTGTTGAGTGAAAAGAAAAAGGTCATCCAATTTTCCACGCGGAACCACAATGTCCTCGTTAAGTTTGGTCAGACCTGTATCGCGCAAGGCATAGGAGAATTCTCTGCGCAGTTGCCATAACTCTTCACAGGCTATCGAACCGAGTGCACGTTCAACAAAGAGTGTGGCTCCAGAACGGATCGTTTTTTCAAGTGTTCGAATCTCCCCTCGCAACGATTTTTCCTGCCCGTCGAGTTCCACAATGATATGAGCCTTGCAACCTGCGAGGCGTTTGCTTCCGGTACGCTTTTGAGCCGCCGCAAGTGTGAATTGATCGGCGAGTTCAAGAGCACTGGGTAAAAATCCCGCTTTAAAAATCGATTTAATCGCTTGAGTCGCGTCACTCATTGTTGAAAACCCGACAGCCAGTGCAGCCCGATAGGGAGGTAAAGGGAGGAGTTTGAGTGTAGCTTCGGTGACAATTCCGAGCATGCCTTCCGACCCAATGAAGAGCCTTGTCAGATCGAATCCAGATTTGTTTTTATGGGTGCGACTGCCGAGTCTTACTATGTTTCCTTCTGGAAGAACGACTTCCAAGCCGAGAACATATTCCCTTGTAACCCCGTATTTCAAGCAATGGGGACCTCCGGCATTCGTTGCGATATTGCCTCCTAAACTACAGTCAGCTCGCGAGGCTGGATCGGGTGGGTAAAACCGCCCCACGGCTTCCACTGCATCCTGCAAATTTTTGGTGATCACCCCAGGTTGCACGACCGCAACGAAATCATCAGGATTGATCTCCTTGATTTTGTTCATCCGCTCCAAGGAAAGGACTATCCCTCCCTGACTAGGAACGCATCCGCCGACATACCCAAAGCCGGAACCTCGAGGGGTCACAGGAATGCAATGGTTGTTCGCAAATTGCATGATCAGGGAAACTACCTTTGTAGTGCGAGGCAATGCGACGGCGTCTGGGGTGTGGGTTGCAAACCATTTATCTCCCGCGTAACGACCACAAAGGGTTGGGTCAAGCGATAAGGTATTGGCTGGAAGTTGTTCGCTGAGTGTGTTGAGAAGTTGATGCCAATGTGTGTTCGTCATGACGATGGCTTTTCAAAATCCAGGACGAGTTCGCGGGCGGATTCTGCTTGGTCTGAAGGCACCTGCACTTGAACACCGCCGGTTGCGAAAGAATACCCTTCCATGCTCAAAGCCGCCGTATCATGCATCAAGATTGCTTGAAAACCCATGGCCTGAAGGTGCGACACCATGAGATCGGCGGATGCAATGTTGAAACAGGAATACACCGTGACTAACTCCATAAAGTCTCCGTTGAATTGGGTTATTTTGTCGTTGAAGGAGGGGGCTGTTTTTTTTCTGCTTCGATTGTTTTCGGAGTCCTAGGCTTCCGAATCACACTCCAGATTCCCTGACTGTTGATGTTACTGGAAAGCACGGAAAAATTGCTCACTGTCATGGAAATGCTGGAGGCCAAAGTGGAATCTTTAATCATGGATCCTGCTATTCCACGTCCGGCTGCCACATCATCCAACAAGGTTTTAATTGTTTTCGAAGAATCGTCGAAATTTCGCAATGCGGAGGTCACTTGGGCTTTGTTCGTAAGCAGCACGTCGTGCAGTTCATTCGCAACACCTTTCAACTCGATTGAAAACTCATTTAAGTTCGTGAAGACTTGAGCAATAGCGGGACCATTCGTGCCAATGATGGCGTCAACATTATTCCAAGTTATGAGCATCCGGTCAGAAAATTCTCGAAAATTACCGATCATTCCGGTGAGGTTTGTCAGGGATTGTTCTGCAAGAATGGTTTGATCAACGCGCTCGATCGCAGTGCTGAGTTGGGTGATCGCGACATCGACTCTTTTCAACAGGCTACCTGAGGCTCGCACCACCTCGGTAATATCGAAGGGTTCCTCGCAGGGTACGGTGGAACCCGGCAAAAGAAGAGGGTTGTGAACGTCGCTTGGATAAACAGAAATATACTGATCTCCAAGAAACCCAGATTGGGCGATGGTGAATACTGAGTTTGAGCGGATATTGAACTTCGTCATGATCTCAGTTGTGATCGTGACAAATTTACCATCATCATTGATTTCAATGCGGCGAACACTGCCTATCGGAACGCCCGACATCAGCACCTTCGCCCCAGGAATCAAGCCGGCAGCATTTTTGGAAATGAGTAATAGTGGGTAACGAGAGGATAGACCTGCCCCCTTACTGAAACTCATCACGACAACACCAATCGCCACGAGTGAAATCGCGACAAATATTCCGACCTTCCAAGGAACCCCCGAATCTTTCATAAATTAAAAACTGTTCTCCTTCGGATCGCTGATCCCATTTACGAATCGATGCACGAGCGGGTCTCTCGAACTGAATATTTCCTCCGGAGATCCCTCAACATAAACCAAGCCTTGGGCGAGCATGATGATTCTTTTTCCAACGCGTCGCATACTCCGGATATCATGGGTGACCACGACGGAAGTCACGTGCAATTGTTCGGATACCCTGACAATCAATTGATCGATACTGTCAGATACCACGGGATCCAATCCCGTGGTGGGTTCGTCATAAAGTAAAATTTCGGGTTTGTAAACGATCGCTCTAGCGAGCCCGACGCGTTTTTTCATGCCTCCTGATAATTCAGAAGGCTTTTTCTTTTGCGTTCGCGGAAGTTCAACGACCTCGAGAACTTCATCCACGCGCTTCTGAATTTGGCCTTGGGTCATCTTTCCTTCACGCCGAAGCAGGAAAGCAACGTTGTCTTCGACGGTCAAAGAATCGAATAGAGCCGCGCTTTGAAACAGCATTCCAAAGCGTCGGCGAATCCGGAGAAGCTCGCGTTCGTTTTTTCCAGTGAGCAATTCGCCACCGATCCGCACCTCGCCGGAATCTGGCATTAACAGCCCGATCATATGCTTGATCAATACGCTTTTGCCACAACCACTACGCCCAATTATTACCACCGAATCCCCCTTGGCGATGGAGAACGAAACGCCCTCGAGCACAGGGTGTTCTTCAAAGCTTTTTTTGAGATTGGTGACTTCGATCATGGAGCGAGCACTCGACTTAAAAACAGCGTGAGGAAAAAGTTGATGATGAGAATCGAGATGGAAATCATGACGACAGCTTCGGTTGTCGCACGCCCCACCCCTTCCGCTCCATCGCGGCAGTTCAGTCCCTTGTAGCAACCGATGATGGAGATCAAACCGCCAAAGATCGTGGCCTTGATCAATCCTTGGAACACTGTTTCTGCGCTGCTGTAGTAAAGGAGGTTTTTCAAAGCATAAGCTCCATCAATATTCATCAACCCAACTCCCACAGCGTAGGAGGAAATAATGCCAATGAGGATGGCCTCACCCGTGAGTAATGGGAGTGCGATCACCGTGGCCATGAGTCGCGGAACGACGAGATAATCCACTGGATGAGTGGCCAAGGTTCTCAAGGCGTCGATCTGTTCTGTCACCCGCATGGTTCCTAATTCTGCGGCCATTGCGGCCCCTACTCGACCTGCCACCATCAAGGCCGTCAATACAGGCCCGAGCTCACTGCACATGGAAACACTGACCAATGCCAATGTGCCCGTGTCCATCTTTACTTTATGGAATTGGAAATAAGCCTGTGCTGCGAGAACCATTCCAGTAAATGCCCCGGTGATGAGCACCACGGATTGCGATTTGACCCCGATGAAATAGAGCTGATAAAGGAAATCCTTACCGTCAGGTCGATGTTTCAAAATCGAGCGGAAGGCTTCCAATACAAGCAAGGTCAATTCACCAAGTTGAACCAGACCGCTGTTAAACGTTCTAATGAATTGAGGCATTACGCAATAGAACCTTCAACGTTGTTGTGTATTTCCTGTCGTTGCGGGAGAGATGGTCAGGCTTGAACGGTGGTTTCAGTACCGGCCTTTTGAGTAAATACAAGTTTGTCTCCTTCGACAGTCACCTGGATGGGTTCTTGGGTATGGAATCGGTCACGCAGGATTTCCTCGGCCAATGGATCCTCCAGATACCGTGCGACAGAGCGCCTCATCGGGCGTGCCCCGTATACAGGATCGTTCCCTTTTTCGACCAAAAAGTCCTTCGCCTTGCTGTCCAACTCCAAACGAAAGTTGCGTGCTTTGAGACGAGACATGACTTTCTCGATTTCCAAATCAAGTATTGTGATCAAATCGGTTTTGCTCAGCGAATTGAAAACGATGATGTCGTCAAGGCGGTTAAGGAATTCAGGGCGAAAGGCGCGTTTTGCTTCTTCCATGATTTTTTCGCGCATTCTTTCATAATTGGATTCCTCCGAAGCGGCTCCAAATCCGATCGATCCTTGGCGTTTGATCGTGTCCGCACCCACATTCGAAGTGAGCAATACAATGGTATTTCTAAAATCAACCACCCGACCGACGTTGTCCGTTAATTTGCCTTCCTCAAGTATTTGCAGAAGCATGTTCATAACATCCGGATGAGCCTTCTCGATCTCATCGAAAAGCACGACGGAGTAGGGCTTGCGCCGGACCTGTTCGGTCAATTGTCCGCCTTCTTCATACCCCACATAACCGGGAGGCGAGCCCACCAAACGGGAGACGGTAAACTTTTCCATATACTCGCTCATGTCGAGTTGGATTAATGCTTTAGCATCTCCAAACATCGTTTCGGCGAGTGTCTTAGCCAACAAGGTTTTACCAACACCGGTTGGACCTAAGAGGGCGAAAGTTCCGATTGGACGCTTGGGATCTTTCAGATCAGCCCGGGAGCGTCGTAATGCTTTGGCGAGTGCTTCGACAGCCGCCTTTTGACCCACCACGGTGCGGCTCATCTCCTGCTCCATCAGTAGAAGTTTTTGAGCTTCTCCTTGTCCCATTCGCTGTAAGGGGATGCCCGTCCACTTGGCGAGAACATGCATGATGTCATCCTCATCCACGGTGACGCGTTTTTCTTCGCGGTCAATTTTCCACGCCGTTAACATGGCTTCAAGCCGTTCTTTGGCATGTTTTTCTTTGTCGCGCATTGTGGCGGCAGCCTCGAAATCCTGCTCTTTGATAGAGCGTTCCTTGCTGGCTTTGATCTCTTCGATCTCGGCCTCGATGGATTTGACATCTGGAGGCCGAGTCATCGAACTGATTCTTGCCCGTGAGCCCGCTTCATCCATGCAGTCTATGGCTTTGTCCGGTAAAAATCGTCCGGTAAGGTAGCGATCTGACAGTCGGACGCAGGCTTCCAACGCCTTTTCTGTGTAGGCTACTTTATGGTGATCTTCATATTTGTGACGCAACCCGCGAAGGATAAGAATGGCTTCTTCGATTGAAGGAGCTTCTACTTTTACACTTTGAAAACGGCGTTCAAGAGCGGCGTCCTTCTCGATATACTTGCGGTATTCGTTCAAGGTTGTTGCACCTACACATTGTAGTTCTCCTCGGCTCAACGCGGGCTTGATGATGTTCGAAGCGTCCATGGTGCCTTCGGCAGAACCGGCACCGACGATCGTGTGCAACTCATCAATGAATAGAATGACATTCTTCGCGCGTCGGATTTCATCCATAACGGCTTTGATGCGTTCCTCAAATTGACCACGATATTTTGTTCCCGCCACCATGAGGGCTAGATCCAAGGTGATCACCTTTTTTTCCCGCAGGATTTCCGGGACGTTACCCTTGATAATTTCTTGCGCCAATCCTTCCACGATCGCCGTTTTGCCCACGCCCGCCTCACCTAAAAGCACGGGGTTATTCTTAGTTCGGCGACAAAGAATTTGTATGACCCGCTCGATTTCATTCTGGCGTCCGATGACCGGATCCATCTCCCCCTTGCGGGCAATTTCTGTTAGATCACGTCCAAAAGCCCTGAGAGCAGGTGTTTTTGTCGCCTCTTTTTTATCCGCGGAAACTTTTTCGCTGGCAGGAACCGCAGCTTCACCTTGAGAGGATTCCTCGGTGGCATTAAAATTGGGATCAAGCTCTTTTAAGATTTCTTGGCGAGTCAGCTCGATATCTACATCCATGTTTTTCAGAACACGTGCGGCGACACCGTCTCCTTCCCGAAGAAGCCCCAGCAAAATATGCTCCGTGCCCACATAGGTATGGCTCAGTGCTTTCGCCTCCTTGGCGGCAAGAGATAGCACTTTTTTCACGCGAGGTGTGTAAGGGATGTTGCCGATCATTTTCTGATCAGGACCGGTTCCCACTAGTTTTTCCACTTCCATGCGAACCGTTTCGAGATCAAGTCCAATTTTTTGGAGCACATTAACCGCGACGCCCTGGGCTAGTTTAATCAGCCCGAGCAACAAATGCTCAGTGCCTACAAAATTATGGTTGAACCGATCAGCCTCCTTCCGTGCAAGAGCTAAAACCTGCTGCGCACGAGGGGTAAAATTGTTCATTGCTTCGTCTGGCATAAAATCAGTGGTTCACAATGCTACTACTCTGCTGGTTTGTCCAATGGGGAACGGCGAGATTCATTTTTATCAGTCATCGGGCGACTGACGTCCTTCAGACGATCACGCATCATATCGGCACGCAAGAAATCCCGTTCTTCCGTAGTCAGTTTCTCTGTAAATCGTTTTTGTAAATGCGCCGGCTGCGTCGTGATGAAGAGTTCGTCGACAAGAATCCGATCTGCCCCTTGAAACAGGCTGAGGTCAAAGCCGAGACGCATCAGGGAAAGCAGATTCATCGACTCTTTGGATGACATGCTATGTGCGTTCGCCAAAATGCCGTAGGCGCGACCTATATGGTTATAAACGGTTTTACTTTTTTTCTCGAGCAATGTTGCCCGCGCGTTTTGTTCATGTTCGATCAATTGGGCAACGACTTTTGAGAGACGTTCTACGATGTCCGTCTCCAGTTCACCCAAGGTCATTTGGTTGGAAACTTGGAAAATATTGCCTAATGCTTCGGTTCCTTCTCCGTAAAGACCGCGCACAGCGAGTCCAAGTTTATTGACCGCTTGCACGATCTGGTTGATTTGCTCACTTAAAACCAATGCAGGCAAATGTAGCATCGCGCTGACTCGTATGCCGGTTCCTAGGTTGGTTGGGCAGGCAGTGAGATAGCCCAACTCAGGGGAGAACGCGTAATCAAGTTTCTTTTCCAACGTGCTGTCCATTTGATTGATGGCCTTCCACGCTTCTTTGATCTGCAATCCCGGACGGAGAGATTGCATCCGCAGGTGATCCTCTTCATTGATCATTACGCAGAGGTTTTCCTCCTTGTTCAAAACGAAGCCGCTCCCCACGCTCTTGGCTGCATGTTCCCGACTGATGAGATGACGTTCCACGAGGATTTGTTTATCCAAATTCGTAAGGCTATCCATCGTAGCGGAGAATGCATCGACCATCGTGGGTAATGATTCCACAGCGGGTCGAATCGTTTCCAGAACTCGAACCCTGTCATTCTTTTTAGCAAACCCTGGGAACGGAAGTTGTCTCAGGTTACGGGCGAGGCGCACGCGACTGGATAGCACGATGAGGTCGTCGGGTTCAGGGCGGTGCTGGGACAATGGGGGACTACTGAGAAAATCGTTGATATTCATCGGCCGATCACGGAGTCGTGTCCTTCAATTGTGTGTTTAATAGACGCAGCTCGTCGCGCAGACTTGCAGCTTTTTCAAATTGCTCATCCGCGATAGCTTTCTCTAGTTTTTTTTGCAAGTTCACGAGTTTAGTTGTTAAATCTTGAGTATTTCGGTAGAATTGCGGCATTTTTCCGATGTGCCGCGTTCCTTTATGCATGGTCTTCAGCAAGGTCTCGAGCCCTTCATTAAAATGATGGTAACACTCCGAGCAACCGAGTCGTCCTGCTTTTTTAAAATCAACCTGCGTGAAACCGCAACTGGGACATTTTATCTGCTTACCCCCTGTCGATTGCTCCAATTCCTGAGCCGCACCCAGACCAAGAAGGAGGTCGGCGATTGAAAATCCAGTGGGGTCGTCGACCCCCTTTTCTTTTGAGCAGGGTTCACACAGATCAATCTTCTTCGTTTCTTGATTAACGATCTGAGTAAGATGAACCGAGGCAATATTCTGTTTGCAAACATCACAAATCATATCCGTTTATCTTTATATCGTTCTCGAATACCCCCAAGTCAAGAAACGAAGCCTAAAAAATGGCGATTGGGTGTTTGGAGATTCTTGTTCGAACAAAAATCGAAAACCTAGCATCAGGTCGGTTGCAGCAGGATGTCTCAGGTTACCCTTTTAAGGTCGTGATAAATTGTTTCATCGCCGGAGATAGAATCTTGCCTTTTTTGTAAATAGCGGCAAGGGGTCGATGGAAGTCGCCATCCTCCAAATCTATTGGATGTAACGTTTGTTTGGATACCTCTTGGGAGACCGTGGCTAGGGGTACGATGGAGAGCCCTGCATCGATTTCAACGGCACGTTTTACCGTTTCCACATTGTCGAACTCCATGACTGTCTGCACTTGGACTCCTTGATCTTTCAGGATTTTATCGATGGCTTTTCGGGTCGGAATATCGGGTTCGAATCCGATGAATTTTTGTCCCTCCAAAGCTGCTAGACGGATGCCTTTAAGAGTTCCGAACGGATGTTGAGGATGGCAAATCAAAACGAGCTTATCCTTTCGCAATGGGATGATCTCAAGTTTTGAATCCTTCATGGGATAGGCGACTAGTCCGAGATCTACGACATTGCTCAACACATCGTCATATACCTGGTTGGCTCGTCTGTATTCCACATGAACATTCACGGTCGGAAAGGTCTTCAGAAAAAACTTCAAATAAGGGGGGAGGTCGTGCAGGCCTATACTGTAAATAGTGGCGAGACGAATTGTTCCTGAGACGATTTCTTTGACCTCCTGGATACTGTGCTGGCACGAATCGTAGAGTTGAATGATCTGTTTACTGAAATCAAAGAGGATTTCCCCTTCGCGGGTCAGCCTGAATTTCTTTTTGCTGCGTTCGATTAATAACGACTTGAAGGTTCGCTCCAGCATCCCGATCTGTTGGCTCACGGCGGATTGTGTAATACCATTTATTTGCGCAGATTTCGTAAAACTCTCCGTTTCCGCGAGGTCGCAAAATACTTTTAAGCTTTCTATCTGCATGGCATTTATTACTCCTCCGCAGGGTAACCCAATAGGGAGGTTGGATGTTGGTTGATAGTGAAGTTTGGTGGAAATGAAGCTTCTCGTAAACCGGTTTTTAATACCACTTAGATTGATTCTGTCGTGAAGAATCACATTCCTCCCTTGAATGGCAGGGTCAAGTCACTTACGGTTATCGAATCGTGACGCAAGGTATGGAATTAAGTAATGACGAAATAAAGCGGTATTCGCGCCATCTAATCCTCCCCGAAGTAGGGTTGGCGGGACAAAAAAAGATCAAAAGCACGAGTGTGCTTTGCATTGGAGCGGGAGGATTAGGATCTCCAATCGCCATGTATTTAGCGGCGGCCGGCGTGGGTAAAATTGGGCTTTTGGATTTTGATACCGTCGATTTTTCCAACCTTCAACGTCAAATCATTCACTCCACCGCTGATGTCGGTCGCCCGAAGACTGACTCGGCTCGCGAAGGGATCGAGGCGATCAATCCAAACACGCAGGTCGTGGTGCACAACTCTCGTATTACCGCCGAGAACGCTTTGGAAATAATTCGTCCCTACGACATTGTTGTGGATGGAACGGATAATTTCCCCACACGGTATTTAACTAATGATGCCTGTGTTTTGCTGAAGAAGCCCAATGTTTACGGGTCCATCTTTCGATTTGAAGGTCAAGCAAGTGTCTTTGCTCCCCACCTTGGCGGTCCGTGCTATCGTTGCTTATATCCGGAGCCTCCGCCTCCTGGAATGGTTCCGAGTTGCGCCGAGGGCGGAGTCTTAGGGGTGCTCCCTGGAATTGTGGGTTGCATTCAAGCGACTGAAATTCTCAAGCTAGCCATTGGAAAAGGAACCAGCCTGCTTGGGCGCCTTCTACTTTTCAACGCGCTGGATATGAAGTTTCGCGAGGTCAAGTTGCGCCGCGATCCCCAATGTCCATTGTGTGGCGATCACCCTACGATCCATGAATTGATCGATTACGAAATGTTCTGCGGCATCATTCCTGAAGTCGCCAACCCCACCCAAAACCCTGACGAAACGAGCGTGCGCGAAATGAAGCTCGCACTTGATAATCCGGGATTGAACATCAAGGTGGTCGATGTGCGTGATCCGGATGAATATGAGATTGCCCACGTGCAGGGGACTCATTTGATCCCGTTGGGAACTTTAGGAGATCGGTTCACGGAGCTTGATCCTAACCAACAAATTTTTCTCCATTGCAAGAGTGGGATGCGTTCGATGAAGGCGCTCAAACTGCTTCAGGAACGCGGGTTCAAATACGTCAAGAGTGTGAAGGGCGGAATTCACGCATGGAGTGATGAAATCGATTCCAGCGTCGCGAAATATTGAGGCGATCGGAAAGGTTTCAAAAACCAAAAAAGTTAAAGCCGCTTTCATCAAGAGAGCGGCTTTTTTGTAGACTCCTCAGAATCGAATGGTTTATCGCTTGCCCTTTTTGGCGGGAAAGATGGGTTCGCCAGAGGCATGGACTAGTTGCAAATAGCGGGTGACAACCTCGAGCGTCACCGGTCCCGGTATGCCAGACCCAATCACACGTCCGTCCACTTTGACCACGGGAACCACCTCAGCCCCGGTGCCTGTTAGAAAGCATTCATCGGCATTAAACACGTCATATCGGGTCAGATTGGGTTCGAGCACTTCAAATCCCATCTCTCGGGCGATGTCCATGGCGACCTTTCGCGTGATTCCGTAGAGAGCCCCGGCACTCAGCGGTGGGGTTAGTAATTGCCGCCCCTTGACCAAGAATATGTTGTCCCCTGTGCATTCAGCGACATAGCCCTCGGAGTTCAGCATGATCGCCTCTTCGCATCCACCATTGTTCGCCTCGATCTTGGCGAGAATGTTGTTCAAATAATTGAGCGATTTGATCGCGGGATTGAGGGCGCTATGCAGATTGCGCGTGGTGGGGACTGTGATGATTGTCAGTCCCTTCTCATAGAATTCTTGAGGGTAAAGCTGGATTTTATCCGCGATGATGATCACCGAAGATTTTTTGCACTTGTTCGGATTTAGTCCCAATGTGCCTACGCCTCGGGTGACTAGGAGGCGGATGTAACCATCCTTAAGATTGTTGCGCCGACAGGTCTCGACGGTGGCTTTCATGAACTCCTCATGGGTGAGGGGCATGTTAAGCATGATCGCTTTAGCCGAATAAAAAAGACGGTCAATATGTTCTTTGAGACGAAAAACTCGACCATTATAGGCGCGAATCCCCTCAAAGATGCCATCGCCGTACAGGAGACCATGATCGAACACCGATATTTTCGCGTTCTTTTCGTCGCAGAATTTTCCGTCGATATAAATTTTCATCTCAGCAAAGAAGTAACATTAAGGAATGAGAGAAAAGCCGCAAACTTTTTGCGTTGTTGAACAGGGACCGATGCGTCAGTGCGCCACGGTGACAAGGGTGATTTTGGATTGATGACAAAGGCGTTCAACAGAGGCTTGTTCTAAAAGGATAGTGCGATTGGCTTCGAGGGCAAGGACGCGAATCCCTGCTTCAGCACACGTTTGCAGGGTGCGTTCACCCACGCAAGGAAGGTCGAAACGAAGATCATGATTTGGCTTGGCCACTTTGACGGCGACCGCGCAACCCTTTTTTCCGGCCAATTCACCTCCGCGTTGCAGGCAGCGGTCGGTGCCTTCAAAGCCTTCGACAGCGAGCACAGTGCCGTCCTTCACAACTACGATTTGTCCGATCTCCAACCGAGAAATTTCCTTCGCGATGTTGTAGCCGAATTTCACATCAGATTGTTCAACCATCGTGAGTTCAGGACCGAGGAAAAAACCCAATCCAGGCATGTTCGGTTGTAACCAAGGCAGTGCGGTGATCAATTCTACACCGTCTTTAAGCAGTTCTTCACCGATCGCGTTGAACACAGTGTGGGCATTTTTTTCCTTCAATCGAAAAAGCATCGCCACGGCTTTGAAATCAGGACGAATATCAAAAAGATTTCGAGGTGCAATTTGTCCCGCCATGATGCAATGACGAACCCCTCGAGAGGTGAATGCTTCGATCAACTTGGTTAATTGTCCCACTTTGATCCACACGATTTCATCAACCTCGTTTGCTAGGCTTGGGGCTGTTTCATTCTCGAACGCCACCGCCACGATTTTTTTTATTCCCAATCGACGTGCCTCTTTTGCACATACAAACGGGAGCGAATGGCTCCCGGCAATGATGCCAAGAATTTCCAAGTTTTTTGGAGGTTCTGAGGACCAGGCAATGGGTGAGTTGGAATTGGATTGAGGCACAATTAAATCAATTCATTTTAGGGAAGCTCGGTGCGCAGCATCAATAAACGCTTTTATCTTCGCGTGATCCTTGATTCCCGGTGCTGATTCCACGCCGCTGGAAACATCTAAGGCGTAGGGGTGTACCTTTTGCACGGCTTCAGTCGCATTCTCTGGGGTCAATCCACCTGCGAGAAATAAAGGCCGTCCAAGGGCTTGTGCTTTCAGGGCTAAATCCCAATCAAAACAAATGCCATTGCCACCGTGTTGTTCGGAAACGAAGCCATCGAGTAACCAGGCTTGGGTGTTGTAGTGGGGCAATAGTGCGAGTGATGCATCATTTTGAATTCGGAATGCTTTGACCACGGGGAGAAGGAATTGTTGGCAAAATTCGGGCGATTCAGAGCCGTGCAACTGGATCGCTGTTAATCCGCATTCTCGAATTGTTTCAAGAATTGTCGAGGAGGAGGCATCGACAAAAACACCCACACGACCGAGTAACGGAGGTAATGATGTCGAGATGCGTGCGGCTCTTTGCGGCGTGATATGACGAGTGCTTTTCTCGAAAAATATGAAGCCAATGGCATCCGCTCCATGGTCGGCCGCCGATTGTGCGTCCTCCAATCGGGTGATCCCGCAAATTTTTATTCTTACCGTTGACATGGCATGGATCTCAAAATGAGACGACCGAAAAAATTCCGTCAATTCACCCATTGGCACCCATTCCACTAGGGGAT
>CAMBHS010000063.1 GCA_945867235.1 Akkermansia muciniphila | reverse complement strand
GGCTTTTTTTATGTTAATTACGGGATTATTATAAGGGAAACGCCCGAATCGTGGAGATTCCCGGGTTGCATTTTCATTTAATACTCAGCACTCTGGATCGCAGGTAACGAGTTTCGGTGGACATTTTATTTATGCCAAATCCTTGGACTGGAAAAGGGAATCCTTACACCCGTAAAGAAGTAGTGGAACGTTTGCGGGCGACGCTGAAAAAAGGCGAACCCATAATCGCTGCGGGGGCAGGTACGGGCATCAGCGCGAAGTTCATCGAGAAAGGTGGAGCCGACCTGATCATCATCTATAACTCTGGAAGGTTCCGGATGGCGGGTCGTGGATCGACAGCGGGTCTGATGGCCTATGGAGATGCGAATGCTATCGCCATGGAAATTGGGGAACACGAGGTTCTTCCTGTTGTCGAGGAGATCCCGGTGATCTGCGGGGTGCATGCCAGCGATCCCCGCCGCCGAATGTGGCATTGGTTGATACAGGTCAAGGCGATGGGGTTTTCGGGGGTGAATAATTTTCCCACCCATTGCATTATAGATGGACATTTTCGCAAGGTGCTGGAGGAGACAGGCATGAGCGTGAGCCATGAATTTGAAATGGTGAGGCTCGCCCGCAAGATGGATTTGTTTACGATTGTTTACGTTGCGACGGCGGATGAAGCAGAAGCCATGGCTCGTGCGGGAGCGGACGCCATCATCGCTCATGTCGGTACCACAGTGGGAGGATCGATCGGGGTGACGGGTGCTGTTTGCACGTTGGACGATGCCGTCGTCCGGACTCAGGCGATTATCGACGGAGCAAAAAAAGTGCGGAAAGACATCGTTTTTCTTTCCCATGGTGGTCCGATCTGTACCCCCGAAGATGCGGCTTACGTCAATACCCACACGGATTGCGTGGGATTTGTCGGAGCTTCCAGCTTGGAAAGACTCGCCGTCGAAGAGTCGTTGACAGCGTTGACCCGGGAATTCAAAAAAATTCCCGTCAAAAGAGTCTCTGGTGTATCCGCTAAAAAACGGTAAGTTGGCGTGCGCATGAAGCACCCAAACGCAGTACGCATCAGCATCATCGCGGTTTCGATTGCGCTTTTGGATCAGTTGACCAAACGACTGGTGGTCAATTACCTGAACCCGACGGATGAGTGGGTCGTGGTGGATGGGTTTTTAAAAATCGTCCACTGGGGGAACACCGGTGCCGCTTGGAGCATGTTCCATGGGAATAATAAGTTTCTTGCAATCGTTTCTTTGGTCGCGTTGGTAGGATTGATTCTTTTTAGGAAATACTTCGCAATCCAATCCAAGGCGGGTCAAGTGGCCTTCGCTTGTGTCCTTGGAGGGATCACAGGCAATATGATTGATCGATTTTTTGTCCATCATGTCATCGATTTTTTAAGATTCTTCATCTATCCACGCGGCGGAAATGAAATCGGTTTTCCAGCGTTCAATGTTGCGGATATCTCGATTTGCCTTGGAGTCGGATTGTTATTCATGATTTCGTGGCAAACCGAAGTCTCAAAACCGGCGACACCCGATGTTTCCTGATCCCAATGGATGACAGGTTACGATCTTGGCGATAAAACCGTGAATTCAGAGCTCCCAGCCATTCATCTCGCTGGTCCTACAGCAGTCGGAAAATCCGCAATTGCCCTTGAATTGGCAGAACGGTTGAGGGGTGAAATTATCACCGTGGATTCCATGCAGGTTTACCGAGGGCTCGATATTGGAACCGCCAAGCCGTCCCGCGAAGAGAGTGCCCGTGTTCCGCATCACCTGATCGACGTGGTGGACTTATCCAAATCGTTTGATGTCGCTCAATTTATCAGCCTCGCGCGCTGTGCGGAATCAGACGTCCGATCCCGTGGCCATTTGCCGATTTTTTGCGGAGGGACAGGTTTTTATTTCAAAGCATTATTCGACGGGCTTTCCACAACCCCGCCCAGCGATACCGCCCTGCGCCTCGAACTAGAGTCCACACCGATGCCCCAACTGCTGGAAGAGTTGGCTCGGCGTGACTCGAATGCCTACGCTGCGATTGATCGCCAAAACCCCCGACGCGTGATCCGTGCCCTAGAGGTTATTCGTCTGACTCAACGTCCCTACGCAGATTTCCTTCCTCCAAAAAACACCACAAAAACGCGGAATTTTTTCGTCCTCAACTGTCCGGCTGCGGAGCTTAACGAACGGATTCATCGTCGAGTGGATGGGATGCTCAAGTTGGGATTAGTTGAGGAGACACGCGTGTTGTTGAATCAAGGATTGAGGGAAAACAAAACCGCACTTCAAGCACTCGGTTATCGGCAAGTCACAGATTACATCGATGGCAAGCACACTTTCCTCCAAACAGTTGACCTTATCAAGTCACGCACCCGCCAGTTTGCGAAACGGCAACTCACTTTTTTTAAGCATCAATTTAATGCGCACTGGATTGATCATTCAAAAACCAACAGCGCAAAGACGGTGGATCTTTTATTGGGTGAACTAGACAATCCGCAATCCTAAGAGTCGTAGTAAAAAAACTGCGAGGCTAACAGAGTTGACTCACTTGCAATTGCGACTTAGTGATAATCCATGTTCAGACGACTGATACTTTTCATCTCGGGAAGTCGAGCAGCCTCGGTCGGGGTAGCGATATTGCTGAACGCATTGCTTGTGGCAGCCGTTTTGGGTATCACCTTGGAAACTTTAGGGCTCTACGGCTGGGTCATTTTTATGTGGACCCCGGGAATTTTGGGGTTTAACACCGCACTTCTTTATTCACTCGGTCAAAAACGCACCCTAGGTTCGACCAAAACTCTCGCCTGCATCAGCTTGCTAATTGTTGCCGCAACAGCATTGGTTTTTGCCATCGAGGGTCTTATTTGCATATTGATGGTTCTCCCCATTGCCATGCTCCTCTGCTGGCTGGGAGCCTATGGCGGCTATTACACGGCCGCGTTCATCAACCGAAGGTTTCTGAAAGTCCTGATTTCCTGCATTATGATCTCCCTCACTCCTTTGCTCACCGCGATGGAGGCTCATTTTAGGGTGACAACTCCCTCTTCAATCGTCACTTCTTCCATCGAAGTGAATGCGCCTATCGAAAAGGTCTGGAAGTTCATCCCCGAATTTCCGCCGATCGAAACGGATCCGGAATTCATTTTTAAGGTAGGCATCGCGTTCCCGATCAGCAGCCGGATGGAAGGTTCAGGGGTTGGCTCCAGGCGTTTTTGCGAGCTTTCCACTGGCACCATGGCGGAAACCATCTCCGTTTGGAACCCACCGCACCATCTCGGATTTGAAGTGTTGAATACGCCTCCTTCCATGAAGGAAATCTCTTTTTACGATGATTTCAACCCGCCCCATATCGAAGGATTTTACGTTTCAAAACGAGGAGAGTTCCGGTTGACCCAGCTTCCAAATGGGCATACCCGGATCGACGGCACGAGCCATTACGAAAACCGTTTATGGCCGGAGTCCTATTGGTTTCCCATCTCTGATTATGTCGTCCGCCAAGTGCAACTCCGCGTGCTCAAACATATCAAATTTTTGGCAGAATCCCCTGCCTTTTGACGGTTGATCAAGCCACCATCGTCTCCTTTTCTAAATGAAACTCATTTCATGGAATGTCAACGGCATCCGCGCTTGTTTGCGTAAGAACTTTCTCGATTATCTCCACGATCAATCCCCCGACATCCTTTGCGTGCAGGAAACCAAAGCCACTGAAAGCGATGTCGATGTTGTCTGGCCGAATTTTTACAAAACCCACTGGAATTCAGCACAAAAGAAAGGTTATTCCGGCACTGTCATCTTCACGAAAAAACCACCCATCCGAGTGACCAAGGGCATTGGAAAGGAGCTGCACGACAAGGAAGGTCGAGTGGTGAATGCTGAGTTCGACGACTTTTTCCTTTTGAATGTTTATGTGCCGAATGCCCAGCGAGAGCTGGCAAGGTTACCCTATCGTCAACTCTGGGATGCTGATTTCTTGGCCCACCTCCAAAAACTGGAACTCAAAAAGCCTGTTGTGTTTTGTGGTGATCTTAATGTCGCACATACCGAAATCGACTTGGCCAATCCCAAAGCCAACAAGCGCAACCACGGCTTCACGGACGAGGAACGAGCCGGATTCGAGGCCTTTGTTCAAGCAGGGTTTATCGACACCTTTCGCGAATTTGAGAAGCAAGGCAACCACTACACGTGGTGGAGTCCGATGAGCGGAGCACGACAGCGCAATGTTGGGTGGCGCATTGATTATTTCATGATTTCTAAATTAATGCGTCCGCGACTTAAGAACGCCTTTATCCATTCTCACATCCTTGGATCCGACCATTGTCCGGTGGGCATCGAATTCAAATTATAACACGCATTTGACTTTGCTTGAATGGACGGCTCAGGGATGGTATTGACCACTACCAATCTCCTATGAAAACGCGCACTTGGAAAATAGCAGGAATCAATTTTGACCACTTTCACATGGGCGACTTGCTCCGAATGGCAAAAAGCCATCCCCAAGTTGAACTTGTTGGAATCTCCGACGAACAACCCCAACGAATGGAGGAGGCGATCCGTAAACAGCGATTGAATCGTGACCGCGCTTTTATTGATTATCGTGCCTGCCTCGAAAAAACGAAGCCCGATATTGTCATCCTCTGTCCGGCTGCTTCCAAGCATGGTGAGTGGGTGAAAAAAGTGGCTCCATTCAATGTTCATATCATGGTGGAAAAACCCTTCGCTGCTTCACTGAAGGAAGCGGACACCATGATCCAAGCCATGCCGAAAGAAAAAACGCTGATGATCAATTGGCCGCTGCAATGGGTGCGTTCCCACTGCAAAGCCCATCAACTGGTCACCTCAGGACACATCGGAGAAGTGCTCAATGTTTGGCATTTTGGAGGCAACCGTGGCCCATTATTTCATGGAGCCGATAAGGTCGAGAAATCACTAGAACAAGTTGCCCTCGAAAAACCCGCTTCATGGTTTTACAAACGTGCTCATGGTGGAGGATCGCTCTTGGATTATCTCGGCTATGGAACCACGTTGGGGACCTGGTTCCAAGGGGGACGACGCCCCATCGAGGTCACCGCTGTCGTTGATTCGCCCGCCGGGCTCGAGGTGGACGAGCATAGCCTTGTCGTGGCTCGCTACACTCATGGACTCTCCAAATTCGAAACCCGCTGGGGAACCTTCACCGATCCATGGACCATTCAACCTCAGCCCAATTGTGGTTTTATTATTACCGGCACGGAAGGCACGATCAGTTCCTACGATTACCAAAACCATGTCACGGTCCAAACACGAAAAAAACAAAATCCCCATATTCTTGCGGCTCCGGCTCTCAAAGCTCCGCACCAAAATCCGGTACAATACCTCGTCCATTCCCTTGACCATGGGCAGCCTCTCGAAGGTCCGGTGAGTCTCCCCATCAGCCGACTGGGTCAGGAAATCGTGGATGCGGCTGTCCGAAGTGCACGCCTGAAACGAACGGTTCAACTTCCCGTTGCCGTTCAATGAACGCCAAACTGTGAG
This sequence comes from Akkermansia muciniphila, assembly GCA_945867235.1. Lineage (GTDB taxonomy): Bacteria > Verrucomicrobiota > Verrucomicrobiia > Limisphaerales > SXQI01 > SXQI01. Next base: position 9,334 of record CAMBHS010000063.1, on the reverse strand, counting down.
GGGCCTTCCGGCTAAGGTTCGAACCGGAACGAAGACATGATCACATCGGTTTCAGGATCGTCGCGGTACCGCTTCAGCGACTGAGAATAACCGACTCCTCGAAATGACCGGGGCCTGATTCTGCTCCATCGGTTTTGGACAAAAACGGGTTGATACGGTAGGTTGGTGTCGAAGGATGATCCAATAAATGAACTCAATAGCCATCAATCTTCGAATCCCGGGGATGACCTGTGGCAATTGCGCACGCCATGTCCGAGAAGCTCTTCTCGCTGTGGCCGGAGTGATCTCTGTTGATGTTCAACTTGAAACTACTTCCGCAATCGTTGGTTGCACTACGGATTTACTCGATCCTGCTGCTTCCTTGATCGCTGCATTGCATGCCGCAGGCTACGGATCGGTTGAAGCCATAAACGAGACAAACACCACAGCGACATCCACCCCGCTTTCCGGTTGGCGGTCAACCATGGTGCTGGGAGTGGTGGCGACCGCCTCAATGATGGCGGCTGAGTGGCTTCTCAATCTTGGGTCTAATCGGGTTTATCATTGGGTGGCATTCGCGTTGGCGAGTTCTGTGCAATGGATTTGCGGACCAAAGTTTTTTCGTGGCGCATGGTCACAACTCCGCGCCGGTCGCAGCAATATGGATACTCTGGTGAGCCTAGGTTCCATGACTGCTTATCTGTTCAGCGTTTGGGGATTATTTGCGGGATGGCCAGGGCACCTTTATTTCATGGATGCAGCGGCCATAATCACCTTGATCAGCATGGGACATCACCTCGAATCCCGCATGGCGACCCGAGCCGAAAGTTCGCTCCGCTCCTTGTTGCAACTCACGCCCACAACCGCACTCCGAATTGGATCGGATGGGCTTGAAATTGAGGTGCCGGCGGAATCATTAAGACCAGACGACCTGGTGGTTTTACGCGCCGGTGACAAAATTCCAACGGATGGGGACGTGGTGGAAGGTCAGTCGGCGGTCAATGAAGCGATGCTCACCGGAGAATCGTTGCCTGTCGAGAAAGTGCATGGATCAAAACTATTCGGTGGCACGCTGAATGAATCCAGCCGGTTGGTAATGCGCGTGACCACCTTAGGGAAGGACACAGCACTTGCACAAATAATACAGGTCGTGCGGCGAGCGCAATCGAGTCGCGCACACATCCAACGACTCGGCGACAAGGTGAGCAATGTGTTCGTTCCTGTGGTCATTGGAATTGCGTTGATCACAGGACTGTGGTGGGGATTGGCTCAGGAATCCGCTCATGGGATTTCCCAATACTTGGCAGGTTATTTGTGGATGCCGCACGTTCCCGATTCTGCGTTGGCGAGTGCTGTTTTTCATGCAGCGGCTGTCCTCATCATCGCGTGTCCTTGCGCAATGGGTTTGGCAACGCCGATCGCCATTATGGCGGGAACAAACGCGGCGGCTCGTCGAGGCATCCTGATCCGCGATGGAAGTGCATTGGAAAAATCAGGCACCATCACCACCATTTTATTCGATAAAACGGGAACACTGACCCAAGGAAAGTTTCGCGTCTCATCGACCTATGTGGCTGCCGATTACCCGGGAGATTTACCAAAGGCAGATTCATTGGCGGCGGCACTTGCGGAAAATTCCAAGCATCCCCTCAGCAAGGCGATCGCTACACTCGCCAACACAAAACTCGCCTTAAAGGATTTCCTAGAAATACGAGGCTCTGGACTTAGTGCCCAATTTGTTTGCGATAACAAAAGCCACAATATTCAACTGGGATCGATTCAATGGATCAATCAGAACCGGCCGTTGCCAGAATGGGTCGCTCCTTTTGTAAACCAGCATTCGAGGCAGGCAGCCACCGTGATCGCCATGGGTGTGGACAATCAGTTGTGCGCTTTGTTTGCATTGATAGACCCAATAAAACCGCGTGCTGCAGATACCCTTCAGCAATTGTCAACCGCCGGTTATGAACTGCACCTAGTTTCCGGTGACCAAACACAAACTGTGTTGGCTCTTGCGTCTCAGGTGGGGATCGCGAATCCATTCGTGCATGCCCAGATTAGCCCTGAAGGAAAGGCCGATCTCATCCTGAAATTACAAGGTCAAGGTCATCGTGTCGCATTTGTGGGGGATGGAATTAACGATGCCCCCGCATTGAAGCAGTCGGATCTCGGGATTGCCATGACCCAGGCCAGCGACGTGGCACGCGACGCAGCCGATATGCTCCTTTTGAATTCGGACATCGAAGCCATTCCAATGGCGTTGAACCTGGCACAAGCCACGTTGCGCACCATCAAACAAAACTTGTTCTGGGCTTTTTTCTATAACGCAGCAGCGATTCCCTTGGCGATGTTCGGTTTTCTAAGCCCCATCCTCTCTGCGGTCGCGATGGGCCTGTCAGACCTTATTGTTATCGGAAATTCACTCCGTCTCAAAAAGAGGTAAAAAACGCAGCAGAATTGTCCAAGGATAGGGCTCTAAAATATTTCTCGTGGCCATCTTGGCTCCAACGTCGTGGGGGCAGTGTTCATGGGGTTATTCCAGTTATTCTACACCCTCTACCGAGTGTTTGCCGCCTTGGAAGAAACAGTGCGGTGACTTGCCCAAGGAGTTTATTACCGTTATTATTATTGAACATGATTCAACGCTATTCGCGACTTGAGATGCGCGAGATTTGGACGGAACAACGAAAACTGGAAATCTGGCTGCAAATCGAACTGCTCGCCAGCGAAGCCCTATCAGCCCAAGGATTGGTGCCGGCCAAGGATCTCGCTATCATGAAAGCGAAGGCAGCCTTTACTGTGGAACGCGCCAAGGAGTTGGAGCGCACGTTGAATCATGATGTCATCGCTTTTACCACCAACGTTGCGGAGAACATCAATGATCCAGCAAGCCGCTGGCTCCATTTCGGTTTGACCTCCAGCGATATTGGCGACACTGCATTCGCGGTGCAGTTGGTGCAATCGTCGGATATTCTGATCCAAGATGTGGAGGCTTTGCGTCAGGTGATCGCCACCAAAGCACGCGAGCATCAATTCACCCCCATGATTGGGCGCAGCCACGGGATCCATGCAGAACCGACGACCTTCGGGTTGAAAATGGCTCTGATGCATGATGAATTTGGACGGGCACTGGAGCGATTGAAATCGGCGCGAAAGAGGGTGGCTGTGGGCAAATTGTCGGGAGCTGTCGGAACCAGTGCGCATCTGGACCCCAAGATTGAGGCTTATGTTTGTAAGAAGCTTGGGTTGATCCCTGCTTCGATTGCGACACAGGTCATTCAGCGTGATATTCATGCCGAGTTTATGACGACTCTCGCTCTTGTGGCGGCGAGTATCGAACGCTGGGCAACGGAGTTTCGACACCTTCAACGCACGGAGGTTCTGGAAGCTGAAGAGTTTTTTGCCAAGGGACAAAAAGGGTCGAGCGCGATGCCGCATAAACGAAATCCTATCACGGGCGAGCGGCTCACAGGTCTAGCCCGAGTGATCCGAGGGAACGCGGTCGCCGCATTGGAAAACGTCGCCCTTTGGCACGAACGGGACATCAGCCATAGCAGTGTTGAGCGCATTATTTTTCCAGATTCATGCACCCTGCTGGATTACATGTTGGCAACACTCGCCAAGCTCACGGAAGGGTTGATCGTCTATCCCGAAAATATGAAACGCAACCTCGGGCTATCTCTCGGCATGTGGAATTCTCAAACGGTTTTATTGGCCTTGATCAAGAAAGGGCTGAGCCGAGAACAGTCCTATGAATTGGTTCAACGCAACGCCATGTCCACGTGGAAGGTCAAACACGAAGGAACTGCAAACGCAGATTTCAAAACTCAACTTCTTGCTGATCCAGAGGTCGCTCGTTATTTAACAAAAACCGAGTTGGACAAACTGTGTAGTCTGGACTTTCATTTCAAACAGGTGAAAGCCCGCTTCAAAAAACTTGGTCTCTGACAGGGTTTCGGCTCCGATTCTTCATTACGCTCCTGCCGTGAATCGAGGGGGGATGTATTTTACGTCCCATCATTCGATGGGATAATTCCTTCATCCTTAAATCGGTTGGCAGGATTTTTGCTGTTTGTCGCGATCGATTTGAATTTTCAAATCGGATGGAAGTAAACACGCGAGATGAATCGGAAAACCAATCGGAATTATTTTCTAACAAATGCCACACAACAGAACTGTTGTGAATTCATTTTGTTTACAGGATTTCATCACCCTGCTGCGTAAGTCGGCAACAGCAGAGCAATCGCTGTTTTTTTCTAAACCCCTAGTTAACCCACATCATTTATCCCTCCGGACCGGAGGTCATCATCTAAGTGTATCTTTGTATTTTATTGTTCTTTATCAGCCTATTTCCCCAACTCGGAACCGTCGTGGGAGCGAACCCAAGCGTGATTCAATCGCCAATAGGCAGCGAGGAAATGCCTTATAAGCCGCGTCCGACAGGGACAGTCACTTTTAATAAAGACATCGCCCCAGTTATATTTACGCGTTGTGCACAATGTCATCATGCGGGTCAATCCACCCCGTTCGAACTGATGAGCTACAAGGATGTCACCAGCAGAACCCAACAAATTGTCGAAGTCACCCAGAGCCTGCTGATGCCCCCTTGGTTGCCTGAATCTGGATACGGAAAGTTCGCGCATGAACGGCGACTTTCCTCGGAGGAAAAGGGACTGATCCGACAATGGGCATTGGACGGGGCTATTGAAGGTTTGGAGAAAGCACCGCCCGCTCCTGTTTTTCCTGAGGGTTGGATTTTAGGGCGTCCTGATCTCATCGTGACGATGCCAGATGAGTATTCTTTAGGTGCCGAAGGCGTGGATGTTTATCGTAATTTCGTAATTCCTGTGCCGTTGAATGAAGCTCGATATGTGCGGGCACTGGAATTTTCGCCGGGTAACCCGAGGATTGTTCATCATGCTTTTTTTATGGTGGATGAAAAACGCGCCTCGCGATTGCGTGATGCACTTGATGCCGAGGTGGGGTTTTCTGGAATGAACATCCCTGCACAAATTCCGGCTGGCCAATTTCTTTCTTGGCAACCTGGACGTTTGCCGGTGGTTTCTCCTGAAGGATTGAGTTGGCTTTTATCAAAAAACAGCGATCTGGTTTTGCAACTGCACATGAACAGATCTGGAAAACCAGAAAAATTTCGACCGAGCATAGGACTGTATTTCACCAATGCTCCTCCCTCTAAAATTGCGATCAAAGCAACGCTTACCTCGCTTACTCTGGATATTCCCGCAGGTGAATCAAACTATGTGGTGTCCGATCAGCTTACATTTCCAGTGGATACACAAGTGCTGTCCATATTGCCTCATGCCCATTACTTAGCGAAAGAGATTCAGAGTTATGCAATCCTTCCGGATGGGACAAAAAAGTGGCTAATCTTCATTAAACGATGGGATTTCAAATGGCAGGGAACCTACGAATATGCGGAACCATTTCTTCTGCCGAAAGGTTCGACAGTGCATATGCGTTTCACCTACGACAATTCCACGAATAACATTCACAATTCTCAAACCACGGTGCGGCGGGTGGTCTATGGGTCGCAGTCGAGTGATGAGATGTGTGAATTACGCCTACAAACTCTGGCGGTGAATCCCGCAGAGACACGTCTATTGGATTTCGCCTTTAACGAACACTTAAAAGGTAAGTTCAAACTCTCGGCCGAGCACCGGCAAAGAATAAATCCTAGGGACACAGAAGCTAACACTGAACTCGCTGTGATGTGTGCTGCTGAAGGCAAAATAGAAGAGGCGAAAAAGCAATTGATCCTCGCAGCACAATTGGATCCCACCTCGGATAAACCCCATTTGGAATTGGGAATAATCTTGAGATTCGAGCGACGGTTTGCCGAGGCAAAGATCGAACTGGAAACTGCTATCCGACTCAACTCAAAGGTCGCCAGAACTCATGGTTGCTTGGGGTTCGTCCATGCAGATATGGGTGACGCAGCCAATGCAGAACTCATCTTTATTAAGTGCTTGGAATTGGATCCCTCCGACATTGAAATCCAAGAAACCCTCGTGGAATTAAAGCAAATCCTTCGGTCGCGGTTGAATTGATGGACAAATAGTATTTACATTATTCCGGCTAGGCGTGAAAAAAGCAGCTCATTCGCCTCTTAAATCAAACGGTTAAGGGGGGCTTGCAGTGGAATAAACCGGAAGGAGAACTCGTATGTCCGAAAACACAGCACGCAGGTTGATTCAGGAGATCAATAAATACAGGACGAAAACTTGGGCCCTCGTCCTCTCCGCGTTCCATGGGTGCTGGATGGCAAGTTTAGTTTTGGGATGTCTTCAATCTCCGGATTCCATGGCAATTGATTTCACCCTGCAGTCACGCGATCCAGTATCCGGCAACATCCAACTCACCACCGAAAGTGTCGATCCAAAGAACGTGGGCGTGGTGGCTGTGGATGTTTGGAATTATCACTGGTGTAAAACAGCCACCATGCGCGTGGATGCGATCGTGCCACGGATTAATAAAGCACTGGAGGCAGTTCGTTCCTTGGGGATGACGGTTCTGTTGTGTCCAACCGATGTTGTGGACAATTATGTGGGTTACCTTCAACGCGAAGCAGTTTTTGCTTTACCCAAGGTAACCGTGCCCATGGTGGTGAATGTCACTTGCCCCCCTGTTCCGGATGCGGGAGGGTGCGCCTGTGGTCGGGAACGATGTGCTGGCAATTATGGTTGGGACGGAATGCATCCGGGTTTGAAAATCGGCGAGCATGATCTGATGCCTGACACGCAAGCGGAAGTTTACGCGATCTGTAAACTCCGGGGATTGACGCATCTTATATTTGTTGGATTTCATACTCAGGTCTGTTTGCTTGGTAAACCGATGGGATTGAAAGCCATGAAGTCTGCCGGATTAAAATGCGTATTAGCTCGTGACATGACCGATGCGCATCCCGGTTATGATCCCACACGAAATTTTACACCTGACCTAAATACTGAGCAGGTCGTGGAACATTTTGAGAAACACCTCGCCCCCACCCTCCATTTTCAAGAGGAGCTGACCAAGATCGGTCTCTGGGAAAAAAGTTGGATGAAGGATCCGGTGCGGATCACACCTTGGGGCACGTCAATGCGACCCCATTTATTCGAGCAACCGATCACTGTGACCCTCACCGCGCCACTCCATCGTGCGGCTCAGATTCGGTTTACGCTGGATGGTAAAAACCCAACGCTCGATTCTCCTCTGTATGCTCAACCGTTGGTGTTCAGCGAAACAACTCGACTGAGGACAGCGGCATTCGACGGGGGTCGTCAAGTAAGTGTCGCATCCGAGGGCGCCTTTGAACGACTGAGTCCAATGCCTCCATCACCTGATGTTTATTTGGGAGATTTAACCCCGTCGCGAAGTGTGGGCTTCGGGCATACCTACGGAGGGGTCGTGCGCTACTCCGGAAATACAAAGCCGCCCCAAAAAGACAAGTCGAATCTCGGACAAGACTTAAAAATCAATCGTCAAATATACCCGCACGGTCTCGGCGTCCATGCCCCTTGCGCATTGATGTTCGATCTCAAGCCTGATTATCAACGATTTGTCGCCTTGGCGGGCGCGGATGAAAATATCGTCAACATCAGTAACGGTTCCAATCTTGCGAAACATCCGAGCGTGGTTTTCAAAGTGTTCATTGACGGAGAAGAAATGGCGGCCAGTCCCGTCATGCGAGTGCTTTCCTTAGCGTGGCGTTTTGATGTCCCCATCCCTCGTGGAGCGAAAATAATCAGCCTCGTTGCAATGGATGCTGGCGATGGATCTCGCGAGGATTTTGCTGACTGGGCGAATGCTGGGTTTATCACACGGAATTAAGACGTCGCATCCATTCACGTCTTCAACCCCTATGAGTGATTCTCTTCGCAATAAATCGATCGTGATCATCGGTGGAACCACTGGTCTCGGATTATCAGCCGCTCACGCGTTTATCAACGAGGGGGCACGGGTCATTCTTGTAGGACGCAATGAGGAAAACGCCCAATCAGCACAACACGCGATAGGCAAGGAGGGACTCGTATGGGTGGGCGACGCCACTGACCCAAAGACTGCACCGACAGCCATTCAACTTTCGTTGCAACATCACCGTGGATTCGATGGTCTTTACCATGTTGCAGGTGGGAGTGGTCGTCCTGCGGGGGATGGGGCACTGGCAGAAATCTCCGACACGGGATGGGATCACACGCTGCACCTGAACCTCAATTCCCTTTTTTATTCTAACCGGGCCGCAACCCAACAATTTCTCAAACAAGCAACGGGAGGCACTATTTTGAACATGGGCTCGGTGTTGAGCTTTTCGCCGTCACCCCAGTTTTTTACCACTCATGCCTACGCGGCGGCAAAGGCAGCTATTGTGGGGCTGACTCAATCTGCTGCGGCGCACTACGCATCAAAAAATATAAGACTCAATGTCATCGCGCCTGCATTGGTGGACACACCGATGTCGGGACGTGCTCAGCAAAACTTAGCCATCATGGATTTTATTAAAAAGAAGCAACCTCTCGACGGGGGGCGCATTGGACGACCTTCTGACCTAGATGGAGCCGCGGTTTTCTTCATGTCGGATGCATCTCGCTTTGTCACAGGTCAGGTGTTGGCGGTTGACGGAGGATGGTGCGTGAGTGAAGGCTAACGGGGACATGATAGCCACTGCTGACAAATCTGGAGAACGCCCCTTTCACGCCATAGGACTGGATCTTGGCGGGTCAAGTGTCAAAGGGGTGGCCCTCACGGCAGAGGGTGAAATCCTCCACCAACTTAATCATTCCTTCGATGTCAACATTCCCATGGATTGGGCTGTGAAAGTGCGAGGGGCGATTCAGAGTCTCAAAAACCATGTCCCATCAGGAACACACCCCATCGGGTTGGCCGCACCGGGGCTCGTCGCCAAAGGTGGTCGAGCCATTGCGTATATGCCAGGTCGCTTGGAAGGATTGGAGAATTTCGATTGGACCGATTATCTCAACGCCCCTAATCCCATTCCCATTTTGAACGATGCCCAAGCGGCGTTGCTCGGCGAGGTGCATCATGGAGCGGCGCGAGGGGAAAAAAACGTCCTGCTGTTGACGCTCGGCACAGGGGTGGGTGGTGCCGCGATGGTGGATGGCAATTTATTACGCGGTGCCATCGGACGAGCCGGTCATCTGGGGCACATATCGCTTTCCGCAAATTTACCTTGGAACACCACCAATTGTCCGGGCGGTCTCGAGTCTGAGATTGGCAATTATAATATCCTCGATCGATCCAAAGGCAGATACGCCTCCACCCAGCAGTTGGTGCTTGCCTATGAGTCTGGGGATCCGGAAGCGGCAATAATTTGGATGCATTCCATCGAATGCCTTGC
>CAMBHS010000062.1 GCA_945867235.1 Akkermansia muciniphila | reverse complement strand
TTCCACTAGGGGATGAGTGCATCAAGAGTGAGAATCAAATCTTTCGCCTCCAATGAATCTCCCGATTTAATCGCAATGTCACGAACGATTCCATCACAGGGGGCATAGATTGTGGTTTGCATTTTCATCGCCTCAAGAGTGACAAGTTTATCGCCCTTGAGAACCTTGGTCTTTGCGCTGACTGCCAGGTTTGTGATCAATCCAGGAATCGGAGCTCCTACATGCAGGATGTTGTCTGGATCGGCCTTGGCACGGCTTTTGACTTTGGGCTGAATGGATTTATCAAGAACGGTTACCTCGCGGGGCATTCCATTTAATTCAAAGGAAATAATGCGCGCTCCAGCAGTATCCGGAGTGCCAATATTGATCAGCTTGAGAAATAAAGTTTTGCCCGGCTCGATATCGACAGAAATTTCCTCGCCGGGTTTCAGTCCGTAAAAAAACGCGCAGGTTGGCAGGACAGATACCGTCCCGTAATCGCGGTCTGACTTAGCAAAATCTGCAAACACTTCAGGATACATCACGTGGCTAAAAACATCGTCATCCGTTACATCGCGTTTTATTTTTGCTGCGAGATCGGAGCGGGTTTTATTAAAGTTTAATGGAGCCAAGTGCTCACCGGGTCGGCCATCAAGTGCACTGCGTTTACCGAGCACGACGTTCTGCACGGCCTTGGGCCAGCCGCCCATGGGTTGACCGAGACCGCCCGAAAGCATATCGATGACTGATTCTGGAAATGTGGTGCCGGGTTCGAGATTAACAACATCAGCAGGTTTGATCCCACGGGTGATCAAAAACATCGTCATATCTCCGACCACTTTGCTCGAAGGAGTCACTTTCACGATGTCCCCAAACAGATGATTAACTTCCGCATAACAACGGGCAATCTCAGGCCACCGACTTGCTAACCCCATGCTCGCCGCTTGTTCCTTCAGATTAGTGTATTGTCCGCCGGGCATTTCATGCAGGTAAACTTCCGCACTTCCACTTTTTGGGGAAGTGTCAAACGGTGCGTAGATCGTCCGAACCAGCTCCCAATAATCGGAAAACTCATTCAACGCTGCCATGTCAAGACGGGTGGCGCGCGGAGTGTTTTGTAACGCAGCAACGACAGAATTCAAATTCGGTTGGCTGGTTGATCCAGACATGGAAGCCAATGCCAAATCCACAATATCAACCTTGGCATCGCAGGCTTGGAGAATTGAAGCGGCATTGATCCCGCTCGTGTCGTGCGTATGAAAATGGATTGGGAGCCCGACCTCTTCCTTCAAGGCTTTAACCAATTGGTGCGCTGCATAGGGGCGGCAGAGACCCGCCATGTCTTTAATGGCGAGGAAATGCGCACCCATTTTCTCCAACTCTTTCGCCATCTTGACGTAATATTTCAGCGAGTATTTGGTTCGAGAGGGATCAAGTATATCCCCGGTGTAACAAAGTGCTGCCTCGCAAATCGCATGGGTTTCCTGCACGGCCTCCATTGCCACTTTCAAATTGGGCAAATAATTCAAGGAGTCGAAAATCCTAAAAATATCAATGCCTTGTGCGGCTGAATGTTTGACGAAACCTGCAACGACATTATCGGGGTAATTGGAATATCCTACCGCGTTGGAACCCCGAAATAACATCTGGAAACAGATATTAGGAATGCGTTCACGTAACAGTCGCAAGCGTTGCCATGGATCTTCACGAAGAAAACGCATGGAGGTGTCAAAGGTCGCGCCACCCCACATTTCAAGACTAAACAATTGAGGAGTACGGCGAGCCACCGCATCGGCCACGGCAAGCATATCGATGGTTCGAACACGAGTGGCCAATAGGGATTGATGGGCATCGCGCAAGGTCGTATCCGTTATCAGCAACCGTTTTTGTTTGCCGACCCATTCTGAAAATTTCTTGGACCCAAGTTCGAGCAACAACTGACGGGTTCCGGGTGGCGGCAATATTTTTTGATCGTAATTCGGGGGGGTGATGTTCGGAGGCGGACTCTTGAATGAGTATCCCTTCGCCTGAGGATTACCGTTGACGATGACTTCCCCAAGAAATGCGAGCAACTTAGTGGCACGGTCTCGTTTAGGTTTGAACGTCAGTAATTCAGGAGTCGTATCAATCATCGTCGTCGTCGCCAACCCAGCGCGAAAGCGATCATTGGCAATGACATTCTCGATAAAGGGGATATTGGTTTTGACACCACGTATTCGAAACTCGCGCAAGGCTCGATCCATTCGTTGCAGCGCGTTTGGGAAGTCCCTTCCAGAAGCTGTCACCTTAACCAGCAGCGAATCATAAAAGGGCGTGATTACGCTGCCTGCCTCGCCCATGCCTCCGTCCAGTCGAATGCCAAAACCGGCCGCCGAACGATAGGTCAATATACGTCCGTAATTTGGGGTAAACTTATTCTCTGGATCCTCGGTTGTTATTCTCGCTTGCACGGCATATCCCGTGCGTGGAATTTTATCTTGAGACGGCAGATCAATCTCTGGTCCGTGCAACGAGCGGCCTTGCGCAACGAGAATTTGTGAGCGCACCAGATCAATTCCTGTGATGACTTCAGTCACCGTGTGCTCTACTTGGATACGTGGATTCATCTCGATGAAGAACCACTCATTCGTATCCAGATTGAGAAGGAATTCGACCGTTCCGGCGTTGTCGTAGTGGATGGCTGAAGAAAGTTTGACGGCAGCCGCACAGAGTTCTTCGCGGACTACAGGATCGAGCCCGAAAGATGGGGCAATTTCGACTACTTTTTGGTGCCGACGTTGAACCGAACAATCCCGTTCGTGCAAGTGCAACACATGACTGTGGCGATCTCCTAAAATTTGAACTTCGATATGCTTGGCGCGAGGAATATATTTCTCGAGAAACACGGAGGCATTACCAAAAGCGCGCTCCGCTTCGCCTTGAGCTTCATCAAGTAAATTCGACAGATCCGCCGATCGCTCTACCACTCGCATTCCTCGTCCGCCCCCACCGAAGGCCGCCTTAATGATCAAGGGGAAGCCGATTTCTTTCGCTATTTTCAGAGCCAGAGCTCGATCTTCCACCGGTTCCTCTGTGCCAGGAAGCGTGGGAACCCCCACTTTGCGGGCGAGTGCTCGTGCAGCCACCTTGTCGCCCATCAATTTGAGCAACTCAGGGCGGGGACCAACAAAGGTGATGCCGTTATCGACGCAAGCTTGCGCGAATTCTGCGTTTTCTGACAAAAACCCATACCCAGGGTGAATCATGTCCACACCCTTTTCTTTTGCTAGAGCCACGATCCCTTGAATATCCAAATAGGCTCCGACGGGACCCTTGCCCTGTCCCACCAAATAAGCTTCGTCAGCCTTGAAACGATGCACGGACAATCGATCTTCCTGAGCGTAAATAGCAACCGTGCCAAGCCCCAATTCTGTCGCCGCACGAAAAACGCGAATTGCAATCTCGCTGCGGTTTGCAACAAGCAGTTTTTTAAAAACAGGCAGGACAGGAGGGCTTACGGGGCTTTTTGGAGGTGCAGTGGATGATTTACCACGGGTTAAACTCATAAGATAAAGCCCATGTTATAGAAAAACAGGAGACCATTTGCAAAGATTACTTGGAAAAACAGCTTTTTTCTTAAGCGTTACGATGGCGCCCTTGACGTTTTAATGTGCTGCCATTTTTTTGAATGCGTGCTGATTGGTGATCGGGCAGGAACGCCTTGAGGAACGGGGGACAATCCGAGCGACCTCCTTTTTGATAATCGCGCCAGATGACTTGCGCTACCTCTAAGGGTGACTGTTGCAATTCGTGCGTCAGATAATGAAAAAGATGTTCTGCGAGACTCGAAAGTGCGATTCCGTGGCGTTGTCCAGTTCGGTGGTAAATCCAGTCGGCCCATCGCAGGAACGCTTCAAAAGGGGAGACGCCCCCAGCCCAAAGTAGCGGGGTGGTTTCAACAAAATTACCGCTGTTCGCCACCAGATCCCAGAATCGCGAGAATCGTCCCAATCGCTGAACAGTCTCAAAATTCAGCAATCGGTTTTGTAGGATTTCGTAGGGTGGATTGGGACTATAAACCATCTCCCATGAGACATCGTGACGAATGATGGGGGTGCCGCGAAGTCTCTTCAGAATTCCGACCTGAATTTCTTGCGGGTTCAGCGTCAAAAGTCGATCAAAACCCGCTGCAAAACTTGCCATCGTTTCACCGGGGAGTCCGACGATGAGATCAGCATGGATATGCACCCCTGTTTCGCCTCGCAAGAATTTGAAATTGTCTGTCAGTCGGTCCAAATTCTGGCGGCGTTTTATGTTGGCAGAAACCTCGTCGTTGAAGCTTTGGATGCCGACCTCGAACTGGAGAACGCCGGGAGGAAATCGGCGGATTAATTCTCGAAGAGGTTCTGGCAGTCGATCAGGAATCATTTCAAAATGCAGAAATAATCCCGGTCGTAATCGAGCTAGGAAAAATTCCAGAATGGCTTTACTGATTTGGAGATTGAGATTAAAGGTGCGATCGACGAATTTGAAATGCTGAACCCCTCGTTGAAAAAGTCGATCCATCTCCTGGAGGAATAGTTCCGTGGGGAACTGCCTCACAGGAATATCTAATGATGAAAGACAAAACTCGCAGGTGAACACACATCCACGAGAGGCTTCGACATAAATAATACGGTGGGCGACATCACGATCATCATAAAGATCGTAGGGCATCACGACCTTGGCAAGATCAGGCACTGGAGCATGGATGACCTTGTGGGGCGACGGGGTTCCACGGAGTATCTGTCGGCAAACTTCTGGAAAAACCAAGTCCGCTTCACCGGTAATTGTATGATTGGAAGCTTGAACGATGGGCTGATCGGCAGATTCATAGCTCACCTCCGGTCCACCAAGAACCACCGCAATATCAGGTCGAATGCGTTTGAGAATACGGACTACCTCTGCACTAAGAGTGGCATTCCAAATGTAAACCCCGAGTCCAACAATCTTTGGGTTGCGAGCAAGGATTGCCTCCACAATATCCACGGGACGTTGAGAAATATCGAATTCGAGCAGGCATGCCCGTTCTCGCAACTCGCCGAGATTCGCGTATAAATAACGCAATCCAAAAGCAGCGTGGATAAACTTGGCGTTTAGTGTGCTGAGAACTATATCAACCATGGGTCATGTCTTGGTTGGCACTGTATCTCGCCGTGGGAATAAGGGGGCGGGGTCATTTGTCACGTGGCCTTGAGAAATCCCTCCCCACGTGGCGAGATTGAAGTCGTCAGGAGCGTTTACCATCCCAAGTTGCTTAAAAATTTTATCCGCTGTCGATGGCAGAAAAGGCCAGAGGAGCACGCCGAGAATGCGGCAGACTTCCATCAAATTGTAGAGAACTTCATCAAGCCTCTGACTTTGGGTTGGATCCTTCGCCAACTTAAACGGGGCTGTTTGATCAATGTATTTGTTGGCATGATTGATCAGCCCGGAAATTGTTAAGAGGGCTCCTTGAAGATCAGGTTCTAGAAGCTGTTGGCGCACTTTTGTAACGGTGCGTTCTGTCTCGCTGGCTAGTTCATCGTGTCTCGCCGGAATTATTTTCTGTCGATAACTGCGCAACATGACCAAGGAACGATTCAATAGATTGCCGATGCCATTGGCGAGTTCAGAGGTGTAGCGGGAAGCAAAACCAGCATCGGTCCAATTGCCATCCGGACCAATTCCCAATTCACGGGTGACATAATAGCGGAAGGCGTCCAACCCCCATTCCTTAATGACAGCGACCGGATCGATGATGTTGCCAGTACTTTTGGATATTTTTTCACCATCCTTTTGCCACCAACCATGGACGAGGATTTGCTTGGGCAATGGCAGTCCAATCGCCTTGAGCATGATAGGCCAATAGACCGCGTGGAATTTCAAGATGTCTTTACCGATAATGTGAAGATCAGCAGGCCATAGCGATAACGATTGGTTCGTTGTGGGTTCGTCAAGCTTGAGTCCGGGGAGAGCGGCCATCACAGATGGATCTCCATAGGATGCCGGAACGGAGATGTAATTGACGAGTGCATCGAACCAAACATAGGTGACGTAGCCCGGGTTGAAGGGCAGGGGAATACCCCAACCTAAACGTGAGATCGGGCGCGTAATGCAAAGGTTTTCCAGTTCATTGTTTTTTAGAAAGCCTAGAACCTCATTGCGTCTGTAGTTAGGGGCAATAAAATCAGGATTGTTTTCGATGTATTCAATCAACCACTTTTGATGATCGCGAAGATTGAAGTAGTAATTATCCTCCACCAATTCGGTCACATCGCCGTAGATCGCATCAAAAGTTCCATCGGGTAGTCGATCCTTCTCCGTGAGAAACGTCTCCTGCCGAGTTGAGTAAAAGCCGCGATATTCTGCGCGATAAAAATGCCCTTCATTTTGTAGTTTTGTCAGGATTGCTTGAACCACCGCTCTATGACGAAGCTGAGAAGTCCGCACAAAATCCTGGTGGGATAAGTCAAGTTCCCCGGCGAATCGTTGCCAGTCTCCTGCTAAGAGATCACAGTAATCTTGTGGGGTTTTTCCTTCAGCCAGAGCCGCTAGCTGAACCTTTTGGCCGTGTTCATCAAGCCCCGTGAGAAAGAATACTTCCTGCCCCAAACTTCTGCGGAAACGGGCAATCACATCGCTCACGACTTTTTCGTAGGCATGGCCCAAATGAGGCTGTCCGTTGACGTAGTCGATCGCGGTGGTGAGGTAAAAGCATTTCTTCATCCGTGGTCAGACTGAGGCAATGCCTTACAATTGGCAACTTCACTCCGTTCCGAACTAGCGATTCCGACCCGTATTGCTCGTAGGGTTTATGAATTCATCCCGGCTTGCTAGAGATTCGGAACTCGGTCAATGTTCCATGACAGCGAGCGAATGCAGAGGACAGAAATTGCGCAAAGCGAAGGCGGAATGATGCCATGAGCGAAACAAAGATTCATATTGTATTAATTGCATTGAATCCGGAATTCACGGGAACAATCCGTGGAATGCTCCTCGACGCCAATATGCTCCCATTTCACCTGGAATGGTTCCCGAGTTTACAAAGCGGACTCGCACGAATTGAACGACCCGGCGTTGATTTGGTTTTATTGGATTATTCCCTGCCTGATTGTAGAGGTTTGCGTGGTTTCAAGGATCTCCGTTTCCATGCACCCCAGGTTCCAATCATCATTTTGAGCGATGAGGAGGAGGATGGATTGGGGGTGGAAGCGTTGCATGCAGGCGCCCAAGATTATGTAGTCAAGCCGATGTTGAACGGACAACTCCTAAAGCGATCGGTGCTTTACGCAATCGAAAGGGAAAAGACTGAAGCAGCGTTGCTGGCTGTTCAGACCAAATACCGGAAAATTTTTGAGAATTCAGTGGAAGGCATCTTTCAGACCACCCCTGAAGGCAAGTATCTTGAGGCAAACCTCGCGTTGGCGCGGATTTATGGCTATGCCACCCCTGAAGATTTGATGTTGGGTCTCACGGATATTGCGAGGGATTTGTATGTGGAAGCAGGGCGTCGATCGCAGTTTATCACTCTCATCGAAAAGCATGGTAGTGTCGGCGGATTTGAATCACAAATTCGACGAAAGGACGGAACCATTATTTGGATCTCGGAAAATGTCAGGGTCGTGAGAGACGCCAAAGGACGGGTCAGTTTTTATGAAGGAACGGTTGAAGATATCACCGTCAAAAAAATTGCGGAAGACAACCTTCTAAACTCCGAGGCTCTTTACCATTCTTTAGTGGAAACACTGCCACAGAATATTTTTCGTAAGAATCTGGAGGAGCAATTCACTTTTGCAAACAAGCGGTTTTGTGAAACGTTAGGCAAACCTTTGAATGAAATCATAGGTAAAACAGACTTTGATTTTTTTCCCCCAGAACTCGCTGCTCAGTATCAAAGGGATGATCAGGAAATCCTCAAAACAGGGCGAATGTTCGAGACGATCGAGGAAAACCAACCTCCAGGCATGGAGAAAATTTATGTCAATGTCGTCAAAACACCCCTTTACAACTCCAATGGTCGGATCATTGGTTTGCAGGGGATATTTTGGGATATTACGCGTAGGAGAAGATCTGAAGAGGGGCTAAAAAAAGCAAATCTCGAACTCGCCCGAAGCCAAGAGGAACTGACGGAAAAAAATACTCAGATGCAGGATGATCTGCGCATGGCTCGGGAGATTCAATTAGCCATGTTGCCGCAGCAATACCCTCACTTTCCGAAGCACGCTTCCTTTGAATCCAATGCCCTCCGATTTTGTCATCGCTACCTGCCTAGTGGTGAAGTCGGGGGTGATTTTTTTAATGTCCGCGCTCTCTCCGATACCAAGGCAGGCATTTTTATCTGCGATGTGATGGGTCACGGCGTGCGTTCCGCTCTCGTTACGGCAATTTTACGCGCATTAGTCGAGGAATTAACCCGATACGCAGCAGATCCGGGAGAGTTACTAGGACAAATCAATCGTGATCTAAGAGCGATTCTCAAACAGAGTGGAACCCCGCTCTACACGACGGCTTTTTACATGGTTGTGGATCTGGAATCACGGCAACTGAGCTACGCCAATGCAGGACACCCTAAACCTTTAATTGCGCATCGGACTTCGCAAACGGTTGCCTTTTTGGACAATCCAACCAACAAAAATCAACCCGCACTCGGTTTATTTCCGGACATTCAATTCACAACGACCACGCGATCTTTTTTTCCGGACGACCTTATACTTCTTTTTACCGATGGAGTGTATGATGTGGAATTAAACGGCGAACTCCTCAGCCATGAATGGTTGCACGATCAACTTGCCGCGAGAATGAACCAAAAAGCTGAACTTATTATCGATCAACTTCTTGAGGTGTTGGGTCACGGATCAAACAACAAAGGATTTGAGGATGACGTGTGCCTTCTAGGCATAGAGATCAACGCATTGCTTCCTTAACCCGCTGAGGATAATCAGTTCAATTCCGGACGATTTCTGTGCAACCCAACATGGTGTGCTAGGTCGTCAAATTCCTCGTGGGAAAGATCCTCGAGGTTTTTGCCTTTTGTTTTCAGTTTCTCATTTATTTTAACCGCCGTTTCAGTCATGGCCTCGTGAGTTTCCTGAGTGCCTCCTACCAATGCAAAATTTGGTCCTTTGGTAATCCGTTTGTGACCGTCCGTGTCGAGACCTACTCCTAGGATCATCGCTTTCTTTTTTATCTTTCCGCTCTTTTCAGGCATAGATGTGCTTTAGGGTTACGCCAACGATTTGTAAATTCAAAACGATTTAATCGGGTGTTTATTCGTTATAGCCGGACTCGGATTTGTCGAAGTTTTTTCGAACCCGGGCTCCAAACAAGAAGGTTCCTATACGCACCCGCGTTGATCCTTCTTCAATGGCGACCTCAAAATCATTGCTCATTCCCATGCTTAATTGTGGTAATGGGGCTCCGAGAGCGGCTTCGCAATCGAGTTTGCATTCGCGCATCTTTCGAAAAAATCCCCTCACCCGTTCAGGATCAGGGCTATAGGGTGCGACGGTCATCAGTCCGTGAACTTCAAGATGCGGAAATTCATTGATCCGGAGCAATGTCGGCACGATCTCCACCGGAGGGACGCCGTATTTACTGCCTTCTCCACCGATATTGACCTCGATAAGCACTTTTTTAATTCGTCCCAGTTTTTGTCCCCATTTTTCCAATTCCGAGGCCAGACTGAGTCCATCGACGCCTTCGATAAAATCAAATGTCAGGACGGCGTCCCTGCATTTGTTGGATTGAAGGTGGCCTATCATGTGCCACTTCAGATGCGGTGGGCATTGGGGAATCTTGGCCCTAGCTTCCTGAACCTTGTTTTCACCAAATAGAATAAGCCCCTCCTGAGCAAGGGCTTGGATCGCTTGCGATGTTTGGCCTTTGCTCACGGCGAGCAACTCTACAGATTCTCTAAGTCTCAAAGCCCGATCGCACGCCGCCTTGATGCGTGATTCAATTGTTAACAAATTGGCAGCATAATCCATGCATGAACTATAAGCAGGGCATCATTGGCCTGCAATCGTTGACGGAGTATATCCATCGTGCAGGCTCAATAGATTTCCTTTGCAAAAAGGACCACCTTCCAGAATGTTCTTGGCGTGACGAAAAAAAGTCCAAAACGTGGCACTAGGTATGAAGCCAAAAGTAATCCCACGCATAAGCCGATGGACTGGTCTTTAGTATGGGTGGACTCATCCAAACTGCGCCACCGATTACGAAGGGCGTATCAGAAAGCACGCAAGGATATTGAGCGCGCCAAAATCCTGCTAAATCAGTATGAGTCCGTGGATTTACCTTCATTTGAACGTTGGTTGAGGCGCGAGTTTGGATCACTGCTAAGCGAGGAACGTGAATTAATACGCAAATTCCAGGAAATGGATTCGCTTCGTCGGGAGGTGGAGCGGGAAACATTCGTTGGTAGGGTTTCAATCTCCAAAGCCTATCAAAAAATAATGGCAGCCCGAAATTCCACACCGGCGCATGAAGAAACCGCTGAGGAAAATACCGAAACCCCAATAGAGGAGGAGGATAGTGGCTTTAATTCTAAAACCGACGGATGGCAGAACGATTACAAAAATAAATTGCGTGCGGAGTTTTTTGAAAAATTTGGTTTTGATATCGAGGATGATCCGAACCTAGCCCGGATGTTCGCGGCAATGGATCTATCCAACCCCCCGCGACCCGATCCTCGGATCAAAGACATTTATCGTGCATTGGTGCGTCTCCTTCATCCGGATATCCAAAAAGAGATGACCCCTCAAAAACTAGAGTGGTGGCATCAAGTCCAGGAGGCCTACAATTCTGACGACGTTCACCAATTGGAAACAATTTTAACTCTCTGCACCATTGAAACGGAAGGTTTCACAGCCACGACAAATCTTACCTCCTTGATGCAGGTAACCCAGGAATTCAAGAAGACACTTTATAGCATTAAGCGCCATTTAACACAGTGCCGCCGGGAGCCTGCTTGGGATTTTTCGAAAAATAAAAATGTGGATGCCCTCAGGGTATTTTTTCAAAGATCCCTGTCGGACTCGACAAAGCGCATCCGGGTAGATATTGAACAGCTCGAAAATTTGTTTTCCAAGTGGGCAAAAATTCCCGCAGAGCCAAGGGGCTATGATGGTGCTCGTCGCAGTTCAAAAAAACAAAGTTTCCCCCATGACGAATTTTTGTTCTGATATCACACTGAAATCTGTCCTTTATGCTGGAACAGTATTGGGTCGTTAAACAGGAACCTGCGAGTTATTCGTGGGATGATTTCGTCCATGATGGCCAAACCACGTGGTCTGGAGTTAGAAATTATCAAGCCCGCAATCATCTTCGATCGATGCGGATAGGGGATAAGGTTTGTTTTTACCACAGCGTTACTGAAAAACAGATCGTTGGGATCGCAAAGGTGGTGCTAGATGCTTTCTCTGATCCCACGGCGGACGAAGGGGACTGGTCTGCCGTGAAACTAGCTCCTTTGATCGCACTGCGGAACTCCGTACCTTTAGAGCAAATCAAAAACGATCCCTTGCTGAAATTGATCCCTCTTGTACGGAACAGTCGATTATCCGTGACTCCCTTGTCGGCAAAAGAATTTGCCCGCGTGTTACAATTCGCTGACACCCGCTTGGAATGAGCATTCTTCCATTACGGTTTTTATGCCGATGGAATTGACCTTTCGCATTGTTTTTGGTTGTCTCACTGAACGTTATTATGGCTGAACCATCGAAAGATCCGATCGAAAGAAAAACATTGGAGCAACGCGACGCGATGAGCGATTTGCAAAAGCTCCGTCATTCCTGCGCGCATGTTCTTGCGACAGCCGTTCTAAGGATTTGGCCCGACGCTTTACTGGATATTGGTCCACCCACCGAAGAAGGATTTTATTACGATTTTGACTTGGTCAGTCACCGATTCACGCCCGAGGATTTTTTCAAAATCGAGGTCGAGATGACCAAGGTCGTGAAGGAAAATCAGGTGTTTTCCAAAAGCACATTGTCTCGTGCTGAAGCCCACGAATATTTCACTGCTAAAGGTCAAAATTATAAAATAGAACGATTAGCCGACATCCCCGAAGGCGAGTCGATTTCTTTTTATACAAATGGTGAGTTTGTTGATCTCTGCGCGGGTCCTCATGTGATGCGCACCGGTAATGTCAAAGCGTTTAAACTTCTTCGCGTGGCATCTGCCTATTTTCGAGGGAACGAAAAAAACAAACAACTCCAGCGACTCTACGGAACTGCTTTCAAAAACAAGGAGGAGCTTGAAGCGTGGCTGAAAATGCAGGAGGAAGCCAAGAAACGCGATCACCGAAAAATCGGAGCTGAAATGGGGCTCTTCGCGATGGACACGGAATATGTCGGTCCTGGCCTCCCGCTTTGGTTGCCAAAAGGCACTGTGATCGTTGAAGAATTAGAGAATTTGGCCAAGGAAACTGAATTCGCTGCGGGCTATGTCCGAGTCCGAACCCCTCATCTGGCTCGCGAAAAAATGTACAAAACCTCGGGGCACCTCCCTTATTACGCGGAGTCGATGTTTCCACCGATGGAATTAGTTGAGGAAGGTTCGCATAGAAGCGAGGGCGGAGATAAATCCAAATCAGCCAACGAAATCCGTCCGGTTGAACGCTACTATCTCAAAGCGATGAACTGTCCTCATCATCATCGCATCTTCGCAGCTGAACCTCGCAGTTATCGCGAGCTACCTTTGCGCCTAGCCGAGTATGGCACCTGCTACCGTTACGAACAATCTGGGGAATTATTTGGATTGATGCGCGTGCGTTCTCTCAACATGAACGACGCGCATATTTACTGCACCGAGGATCAGTTCGCCGAAGAATTCCGTTCCGTGAATGAGATGTATCTTAAATACTTCAAGATATTTGGAATTGAGAAATACACCATGCGGTATAGCACCCACGATCCATCAAAGCTGGGTCAAAAGTTCGTGGATGAACCTGAATTGTGGAAACGCACGGAGGACATGGTGCGGAAGGTTCTGATCGATTCAGGCATTAACTATGTGGAAGTCCCGAACGAAGCCGCATTTTACGGTCCTAAAATTGACGTGCAGGTTTGGAGCGCCATTGGGAGGGAGTTTACTATCGCTACCAATCAGGTCGATTTTGCTGTGCCATCTAAATTCGGTTTGACCTATCGCACTCGAGACAACACGGATGCCACGCCGCTCTGCATCCACCGCGCTCCTTTAGGCACTCATGAGAGATTCATAGGGTTCTTGATCGAGCATTATGCCGGAAATTTCCCGCTCTGGCTGGCACCCGAACAGGTGAGGGTTTTGACCATTGGGGATGAGGAACCCTTGGTCGAATATGGAAAAGCTATTGTTGCCGAGCTTCGAGCACAACAAGTGCGTGCCGAAAGTGATTTTAGTTCTGATAAAATCAACGGTAAAATCCTTCGAGCTGAAACGGAAAAAGTCCACACCATGCTCGTCATCGGCAGCCGGGAAAAAGAGGCCAACAACGTCGCGGTGCGAGTTCATGGCAAGGGAAACATCGGCGTAAAACCTCGCGACGAGGTGATCGTCGAATTAGTGCAAGCCATTAAAGTGCGTCGATCCTAAAGCGAAGTAACCCACTTGGGCGTACGCAACTCCTTCGCGTGGACTCTAGGTGGATGCTTTACAAAAGGTGTCGGTTTGCGAAGGCATGACCGGAACCAGTTTTAAGGTAACGTTCGAAGCTCCTTGCCTGCTCGAGTGTGTCGAAGGCGGCGTAGAACCTAATCTTCCAAGGAGCAAACTTCGAAGTGTGTGGGCAACGTCCCGCATTATGGTCAGCCATGCGTTGTTTTAAATCGGAGCTGGGACCCCGATAAACTTGATCGGGATGGTTGATACTTTGCAGAATGTAGGCGTAATACATAAATGTTAGAAAAGCTCATTGCCTCACCCAAGAGACGCTCGCTACGCAAATTTGGCGAGTCTCGCCGATAAGCATGACTTCGTATTCGTCCAGAAAAGTTTCCGTCACTTCTTGGCTTCAAATTCACGCATGCCGCCGGACACACCAATCGATCTCCGCTACTTCATACCCTGCGAAAAGGAGTTGGATCTCCCTCATGAACGGCGAAGCGCTAGCGGGCAAATAGAATGTCGCGCTGTGGAATCGCGACGCTTCGAGTGGGCAAGGCACGAAGTCCGGTTAGAATTTTTCCTTTCGCAACACACGCACCTCGCACTCGAAAGCGATCATCGCATAGCGAGGAAAGAAATCGCTTTCCAGCCGCGCTAGCAATGTTTCTGCGACTGCCGGTGACACGATGACTTCGATCTGGATGTTCGCAAACTCGGGGATGTCCCCTGGGCGTTTGCCGTGCAAGCCGTCGCCTTCCACCACGAAGAGTGTGTAGCCGTGCGCGCCGGAGTCGCGGAGAAGTTTCGTCACCGCCTCCCTCGCGTAGGCTTCGCAGACAATGGTAACAAGTTTCATAGGGTGTGTGTGCATGGCTTCAAGAGTAAAGCTGGCGGGCGATCTCCAAGTAAATCGGGATGCCAAGCGTGATATTGAACGGGAAGGTAATAGCGAGTGACGATGTGAGGTAAAGTGTCGGGTTCGCTTCGGGAAGTGATATTCTGATGGCCACCGGCGCGGCGATGTAGGACGCGCTCGAGGACAAAACGCCGAGCAAAGTCGCACCACCGAGTTCGAGGCCGACAAGTTTGCCGAGATAAACCCCGAGCGCGCCATTGACCAACGGTACAAGCACTCCGAAGCCGAGCAGGAACGTTCCGACCTTTTTTAGATCCTCCAGTCGGCGGCCGGCGACCATACCCATTTCCAGCAGGAAAAGCGCGAGTACGCCCTGAAAGGGCGTTACGAAGAACGCCTCTACTTTTTCCATGCCCGGCTTGCCGCAAAGCGCGCCGACGACCAGCGCGCCGACGAGCAGGAAGATGCTGCGTCCGAAGATCGCCTCGTGCATCGCTTTCTTGAGCGACACGCCAGATCCTTCGCCGGCCGTCTTCGTCGCAAGTTTACCCAGCACCACGCCCACGAGGATGGCGGGCGATTCCATCACGGCAAGAAATGCCGTAGCGTAGTCTTCGTAAGGTTGGTTGACGGCTTTCAGATAATTGGTCGCTGCGATGAAGGTGACCGCGCTGACCGAGCCGTAATGCGCCGCGATGGCGGCGGAATCCACAGCGGAAAATTTTCCGCCGAAACGCAGCAGCGGATATGTCCACAGCGGAATCAAGGCACCGAGCGCCAAGGCCGCGAGCGCAGGCAACCAGATCTTGGCGATGCCTGCCTCAGCGATGGCTACGCCGCCTTTGAAGCCGATCGCAACGAGCAGGTAAATCGTAAGAGCCACGTAAAGCGGCTCGGGAAACTTGAGGTCGCTCTTCATCAGGGCGGCGATGAGGCCGAGCGCGAAGAACAGCACGGCGGGCGACAGCAGGTTGGCGCGGATGGCGTCGAGGATGTCCATGGTCAAAATCAGTCTTTGATTCTGACTTCGGCCCGTAGCTTTCGATCCTTGGTGCGTGATTCCTTCGCCAGT
>CAMBHS010000061.1 GCA_945867235.1 Akkermansia muciniphila | reverse complement strand
GGGTGCTGAAGTGCCCTTGGCGTTGCTGGCGGAAAGCTTAATTGTGTGGCGGCTCGGCTATTGTGGTGTGCGCCCCAGAGCTTATTGGAACGGAGGTCAATCCTTTGGTCTAATGACCGAGACAATGTGTTCCGAGCCTGAGTTCACTCTTTTCATTGGATAGGCGGGCATCGGAATAATAATTGGGCTGTGAATTATTGGTGGGTCTTGTATAAACTGCTGCGACTACCAAGCCAAAAAACTGACGGGATACCCCCTAACCGCAAAACGTGTTCTTATGCATCTGACCTTTCTCGATTGGTTGATCGTGCTGTTGTGTGTCGCTGTTTGTTTTATTCCTGCACTTTTCTTCGCCAAAAAATCGGGTGAAAACACAGCGGAATTTTTTGCATCCGGGCGATCCGTCCCTTGGTGGCTCGCGGGACTTTCCATGGTGGCGACAACTTTTGCCAGCGACACCCCGAACTGGGTCACGCAACAGGTCAGGCAATATGGGGTCGCAGGGAATTGGCAGTGGTGGGCATTTGTGCTGACCGGGGTTTCGACAGTTTTTTTCTTCGCCCGTTTGTGGAGACGCTCGGGAGTGATGACGGATCTGGAATTTTACGAGATCCGGTATTCTGGCAAAGCGGCCTCGATCGTGCGGGGGTTTCGTGCGGTTTATCTCGGGCTCTTTTTCAACTGTTTCATCATGGGAATGGTGACTTTGGCGGGGTGCAAAATCGCCAACATCCTGTTTGCGATGCCTCCGTGGCAGACCATTTTGATTTGCGGCGTGCTCAATGTGGTTTTTGCCGCCTACTCGGGTCTTTGGGGGGTTCTGGTCATTGATATGATCCAGTTTTTTATCAAGATGACCGCTGTGATTGCCGCTGCGTATTTCAGTTTGAAGGCGGTGGCGATTCATTTGGGTGTTGGGGTGGGAGCTTGGGCGGGGCTCCAGAAAATGGTGGAAATTCTGAGCACGAAACAGGTGAACTTTCAACCCGGAGGTCAACCGATCCTGTCTGCGATTGACGGGAAGGGGCAACCCATTTTGGATTTGATGCCCAACTTCGCGATGAGTGAATTGGCTCTGATGGTTTTTATTCTCCCGATAGCTATCGGTTGGTGGGCCAATTGGTATCCCGGAGCGGAACCGGGAGGAGGCAGTTACATCGCCCAACGTATGCTGGCAGCCAAATCGGAGAAGGACTCTTTGAAAGGCACGCTGTTTTTTAATTTTGCACACTATGTATTGCGGCCCTGGCCGTGGATCCTCACCGCGTTGTGCTCGATCATCATTTATCCGGAGCTTAAGGATATCCAAGCTGCTTTTCCGGCGGCGGATCCGCGGCTGATCGGGCATGACAGTGCTTTTCCGGCGATGCTTAAATTTCTCCCGGTCGGGTTTGTGGGGCTCATGGTGGGGGGACTGATCTCTGCGAATTCTTCCACAATCCTGACCCATCTCAACTGGGGATCTTCCTATTTAGTCCACGATTTTTATCGCCGTTTTATTGTCGAAAATGCCAGTGAGAAGCACTACGTCAACGTGGGGCGGCTCTGCAGCATCCTGCTTTATGCCGTTGCCGCCGTGATCAGTCTTTTCATGAGTACCGCCCAAGAGGGGTTCGAGATTCTTATTTCTATCGGTGCTGGGACGGGGCTTTTGTATCTGTTGCGGTGGTTTTGGTGGCGGATCAATGCTTTGTGTGAAGTGGTGGCGATGATCAGCTCTTTTGCGATCACAACCGTCTTTTTTGTCATGAAAAAATACGGTTACGAATTACCTTTCGCACATACTGTTTTGTATTCCGTGGGGTTCACGACGGTTTGTTGGGTGATCGCGGCGTATGTGGGCACCCCGACAAGCAGGGACTGTTTGATTGCGTTTTATCTGAAGGTGCATCCGGCGGGACCTGGTTGGAAAAAAATCCGCCGGGCCGCTGGGGTGACTCGCGTGGAAGCAGCCCGCCATGGGGATTCTATGGGAACCGCCACGCTCGGATGGGTCTCGGGATGTATTGCGATCTGGTCGTCGCTGTTCGGAATCGGCAACCTTCTTTACGGACGCATTCCGATGGCGGTCTTCATGCTGTTGGTATTTCTGATCAGTGGGTTTGTTTTATTGGGTGTGGTTCGCAATCTCTGGAATAAAGACTTGGTGAATAAGAAATTTGCATCCCCACAAAACGCGCCCCCCGCCGAGTAGCCGACGGCAGGGTTTTGTTCAGGTGATAATATCCTTGATCACATTGCCGGCGATGCCTGTGAGTCTTACGTCGAGCCCTTGGAACTTGATGGACAACCGGGTGTGATCGATGCCGAGTAACTTGAGCATGGTGGCGTGAAGATCGTGAACCTCGATGGGATTTTCCACAGCGGCATATCCGAGTTCGTCTGTGGCACCGTAAACCATGCCGGGTTTGATGCCTCCGCCGCAAAGCCACACGGTAAACCCGGCATTATGATGATCGCGACCATCTCCTTGGCTCATCGGAGTTCTGCCGAATTCGCCCGCCCAGACGATGAGCGTGTCACGCAACATGTCGCGTTGCTTTAGGTCGGTGATCAATGCCATGCAGGCGCGATCTATTTCTTCCGCTTTATACTCCACCCCCTGCTTAATGCCGCCGTGATGATCCCAGTCCTTGTGATACAATTGAATGAATCGCACCCCGCGCTCTGCCAACCTGCGGGCGAGCAGACAGTTGGAGGCGAAGGAACCGTCTCCTGATTTGCACCCGTAAAGGTCCAGCATGGATTTGGGCTCGGCGGATACGTCCATCAATTCAGGCACGCTGGCCTGCATCTGAAAAGCCATTTCATATTGTGCAATTCTCGTGGCGATTTCGGGGTCATCCACGATCGTGTCGCGTTGCCTGTTCAGAGAATTGATCGTTTGGACGACATCGCGTTGCTGCGATCGAGTGACGCCATCCGGGGTGCCCAAATAAAGCACCGGCTCGCCCTGGCCTCGCAGATGCACACCCTGAAACCGGCTTGGCAAAAACCCTGGAGCCCATTGGCGTGCGGATATGGGTTGATTTTGACCGCCTCGACCTAGGGAAGTCAGAACGACGAATCCCGGCAGGTCTTCCGCCTCACAGCCCAACCCGTAGGTGAGCCATGAACCCATGCTGGGACGCCCGGCAATTTGCGAGCCGGTGTTCATGAACATATGGGCAGGATCATGGTTGATCGCCTCGCTTGTCATGGACCGGACCCAGCAGATTTCATCGGCCACCGAACCGATGTTTTTAAAGAGCTCGCAAATTTCTACACCGCTTTTTCCGAATCGTTGGAATTTATGTTGAGGTTCGAAGCAGGTCAGTTTTTGACCCTGCAACTGGGCGATCTGTTTCCCTTTGGTGTAGGATTCCGGCATCGGTTGCCCGTGCATCTCCGTAAGTTTCGGTTTGGGATCGAAGGTTTCGAGATGGGAGGGACCGCCCGCCATCGTCAGCCAGATGACCCGTTTGGCGCGTGGGGGAAAGTGGAACGGTTTGACGATCCCCTGCCATTTATCGGATTGGGTCGCGGCGGCTCTGAGTTTGTCGGGACTAAACATAGCAGCCAATGCCAGGGCTCCGACACCTTGGGAGGTGCGACCCAGAAAGACTCGGCGGGTCTGCTGCTGGAGAAGGAATTGTCCTATTTCTTGGGATGACTTCATGGCTCAGGAACGGGTGATGGTTTCGTGAAGATTCAACAAAATGCGAGCGACATCTGTCCAGGCGGCCAACTCGGCGGCGTTGACCGTGGTGGGAGCTGGGGATGCTCCCACTTTGAGATACCGTGCCGCAGCACTCGGATCGTTTTGGAACTGGACGAGGTGTTTTTCGAGTAAATCGCGCATGGTAGCCAATTCATTCGGTGTCGGAGGACGCGCCACCACCTCGCGCCACGCAAAGGTGATGCGAGCCGAAATGTCGCCGGGACATTCTTTCAAAATACGAACCGCCAACGAACGCGCAGCCTCGACATAACTGGGGTCATTCATCAGGACGAGAGCCTGTTGTGGAATGTTGGATCGATTTCGCTCTGCCGCGCATTCTTCACGTGTTGGGGCATCGAACGCCAACATGCTGGGGTGGACGAAGGATCGTTGCCACCATGTATAAAGTCCACGTCGGTATTGTTTTTCGCCTTCGCTCGCTTGGTAGGTGCGCTGGGGAAAATTTAGATTCTCCCAATACCCCGTGGGTTGGTAAGGAAGCGCACTGGGCCCTCCCACGGTTCTACTCAATAAACCAGCCAAGCTCAGCGCGTTGTCCCGCACCAATTCGGCTTCCAACCGCCAACGACCTTGTCGAGCCAATCCTCGGTTCTCAGGGTCTTTGATTAGGTTTTCGCGCGAGCTGCGGGAGTCTTGCCGATAAGTTTCACTCAACACCATCAAGCGAACCATATGCTTCACATCCCACCCGCTTTCTTTGAATTCGCAGGCCAGCCAATCCAACAACGGTTGATTCGGTGGGGCTTCACCTTGAGATCCAAAATCATCCATCACTTTGGAAAGACCGAATCCGAAAAACTGTTTCCAGATGCGATTGATCACCACCCGCGAGGTCAGGGGATTCTCCGGTGCGACCAACCAATTTGCCAGATCCAACCGGGTTAAACGCTGGCTCGCCACCGAGGCTCCCTGTTTGTTGAGATAGGCTGGAAGAGCGGGTTTCACTTCGGTTCCCGTTTCGACCATCCAATTGCCCCGAGGTAAAATTCGCACGGTGCGCGGATTCTCTAACCGTTCAGTGACCAACGATCGTGGTAATTTGCTTTCAAAATCGGTGAGCGATTTGCGAGCTGTTTCCAATGTGTCGCGCAGGGGCTTCAACAGCGGGGCGAGAGTTTTGTAATGGGAAAACAGTTTGTCTCGCTGGGATCCGTCTCGGTTGTTGGGCGAGATTTTTAATAGGACAGCGATGTCAGCACTCACAAGCACGGGATTGAGCCATTGGATCGCTTCGGAATTAGTGGTTCTCGCCAGACGGAAGCTTCCCAGATTATGTCCTTTAGCTCCGTGACGCTGCTGCAACTCGATGACCAACATTTCTTCCTTCATCAAATTCAGGGGTGCCTTCAATCGAAGTTGCAGGTGCTGAGCTTTGGTGACGTCAGGCAAAATCGCCCAACCCGAAGAGTCGCCCTTGATATCGCCATCGATTGCGGACGCGGCGGACCAAAGTTTGTAGGGATTGGAATCCGCCGCAACCGTTTGCTCAATGGTTGCTAGGGCTGAATCGAACAGTATTCGCCGTGTTTCCTTGCCGTCCCTTTCTACGCGAGCCACCACTTCCGTCAGCACAAAATTTCCATTGCCAGCACGTCCCGATCCTTTTGCGGGAAGAGAATCATCGGGCAACGCTTCCAATCGGATGCCGACGACCCCTGCGACTTCATTGGTGAATTGCAGGGTGTAGTTGTCCTTTTCGGGATTGTTTCCGCTTGCCAGCACCGATTGGTTGTCGCGCACTTTCAGTTTCGTTCCCGCACTCGAATCCGCCTTGGCCGGTGCCCAACGCACCCATGACTCATCTTGAGTTAACTTGATCAACTCGGATTTTTGCCAGTCCGCGAAGCCTTCAGACAATTCCGGATGTGCCCCGTTGTAATCAGCCTCAATTTTTTTGATTTCCTGCTCAAGTCGCGCTAGTTCTTTCGCCTCCTTTACATCAGGGACAAGCATTCCGGGTTCACGTGCACCGATGATGGTTTCCTTGATATCGGCAAAAAATGCACCCATCGAATAAAAATCATTCGCGGTGATGGGATCGAATTTGTGATCATGACACTGGGCACAGCCGGTCGTTTGTCCCAACCAGATCGCTCCCACCGCACGGATTCGATCCGTCATATAGCGCACTTCATAATCCTTGGATTGCGCTCCGCCTTCCTCCGTTGTGAGAAGCAATCGATTGAATCCGGAGGCCACTTTTTGCTCGACTGTCGGATCGGGTAAAAGATCACCCGCCAATTGTTCCCGAGTGAAATGGTCAAACCGCTTGTTCTCGTTGAAGGCTCGGATCACGTAATCTCGATAGGGCCAAATATTCCGCGGGGTGTCCGAGTGATAACCGATCGTGTCGGCAAATCGCACGATATCCAACCAACCGATGGCCATGCGTTCTCCGTAATGAGGAGAGGCTAATAATCGATCCACTAGATTTTCGTAGGCTTTGGGTGAACGATCTTGTTCGAATGCGTCCACCTCCTCAGGTTTTGGAGGCAAGCCGACGAGATCGAAATAGAGTCGTCGCGCCAACGTGCGGCGATCCACCGAGGGAGCCGGCTTCAACCCGAGCGATCGCCAGCGAGTTTTCACCAAAGAATCGATGGCTTTTGCCCTATCAGGGGACTGGGGTCGGGTGGGAGCGGTGTAAGCCCAGTGCCCTTGGTATTCCGCTCCTTGGGAGATCCATCGCTGCAACATTTCCTTTTGTGCCGACGTCAGCGTTTTATGAGATTCTTCGGGCGGCATCAAATCATCGGCATCGGTCGTTCTTATTCTACGCACCAATTCGCTCTTGCCCGGTTTTCCGGGAACCACGGCGATTTTGCCTGATTTAGCGGGGCGGATTGTCGAGTCGCGCTGGTCAAGGCGCAAATCGCCTTTAACCTTTTTTGCATCGGGACCATGGCAGGAGAAACAGTTTTCTGCCAACACGGGTCGCACATCGCGGTTAAAGTCGATCTTGGAAGCGGCCCCAGCCGACGGGATTGCGGCGAGGAACACTCCCCAAAACGCAACTTCCTTGATCGTTTTCCAGCTATACAATTTCATCGATATCAGTCAGACGCATTTCTAGGGTTCAATCATCAAACTAAGGGACAGATCGCTTCACGGTCAAGAGGCGCGCGGCGGTTTATGGTTTCAATTTCTTACAAAAGGGTCAAATTGAACTCGGTCAGTAATCACCAATTATCTCATGCCTGCCAACACTCACTTTTTACCCACAGGATCCAGCCCGCGCCCAGCCGTTGTTCAGTTGCGGGCGGGGCCATTAACGGCTGAGTTTGAGCCTGATATCGCCTTTTTGAGGCACATCCGATTGGGGGATCACGAGGTGGTAAGAGCGATCTATGGAGCCGTCCGCAATCACGAGTGGAAAACCGTTGCACTCGGTTTGCAAAATATGCAGATCGAGGTTCGTGACCAATCGTTTCATATCACGTTCGATGCGGATTGCCATGAGGGCGATTTGAATTTCTTCTGGCGCGGAGAGATTATTGGCACCGAAACGGGGCTAATCACATATACGTTCGATGGCGAGGCTCGGTCCAATTTTCTCAAAAATCGAATTGGACTCTGTGTTCTGCATCCGATCCCTGAATGTGCGGGACGCGAGATGGAAATCGAATTTGATGACGGGCAACGTGCGTCGTCCTTTTTCCCAAAAGCAATTCATGCGTTTCAACCCTTTTCTCAAATACGGCGAATCACGCACGGAGTGGTTGCAGGGGCTCGGAGCGAGGTGTGTTTTGGAGGGGATGTTTTTGAAATGGAGGACCAACGAAATTATTCGGACATGTCGTTCAAAATTTACAGCACCTCTGTCAAACTTCCTTTTCCAACCCTCATGGAAACTGGCAGTCAGGTGCACCAAAAAGTGACGGTCACGCCTCAGATCAGCGGTCAGCCCATTCTTCCTGTCGTTCAAGGTCGTCAGGCTCAACTCTCGATCGCGACAACGCTGATCCTTCCCAAACCAGCGATTGGTTTGAGCCTGTCGCTCGCCCATCCTGTCCTTAGTCCCGTTGAAATCAAACGGCTCCGCGCGCTCCAACTCTCTCATCTTCGAGTGGATTTGCGTCTTGGTTTTCCCGAATGGGAAGCCGATCTGCACCGGGGTCTCGAGGCAGTTGCACAACTGGGAATCCAATTGAATCTTGGATTATTCTTCACCCAAAATCAGGATCAGGAACTCGCGGCACTCAAGCTCGTGTTGGCTCGATCCCGTCCATCGGTCGCCCTGTGGTTGCTGCTGCATACCCACGAACGCGTGACCCCACGTCCACTGGTTGAATCCTTTTACAATCTGCTGACGGAATTGGCGTTGCCCGCCTTTGTCGCAGCGGGCACCCACGGGCATTATGTGGACCTCACACAAAGCCTGCCCTCGACGCTCCTTACGACCTCCCCCTGTTTCCCGATCAATCCGCAGGTTCACGCTTTTGATACGACAACGATGATCGAAAATGTCGCCACGGTGGCTGAAATGGTCGAATCGGCTCCAGCGTTTTCCGTGCAACCGGTTGTTATTTCTCCGATCACTCTCAAACCTTTTTCCAACGCACAGCCTCCGGTTCCAGGGGAGATTCCAGCGGATCTCGATTCCCGCCAATCGTCCCTATTTGGTGCCGCGTGGACCGTTGCCAGCCTTGCTCGGCTTGTGGGCATAAAAAATGTGCACAGCCTCACCTACTTTGAAACGGTAGGTGTTCGAGGAGTTATGGAAGCTCTATCTGGCACGCAGTGGCCGAGCTTGTTCCCTTCAATTCCGGGTGCCGTTTATCCGCTTTATCATGTCCTTGCCGACCTCGCCGGTTTCACTCGCATCCTCCCTACGAGCTCGACCTTACCTCTCCACCTCGACGGATTTTCTTTGACGAACGAATCAGGCCAGCAACGAGTGGTGCTCGCCAATCTGCTTCCGGATTCACAGACGATAAAAATCAAGACGGGAACCCAGAGTGTCCGCGTGCGCCTCATGGATGAAGACACGATACTCATGGCGCAGGAACGACCTGAAGAATTCCGAGAATTATCCAATCTAACCCTGGATTCCATGGGCGGAAAAATTGAACTCACCCTGAAACCCTACGCCGTCGTTTGTATGGATTACCTGTGAGAGGCAGGGGGTGGGGACTTTTTCCCGTAAATCCGGTTGGCTTCTTCCAAGGTTTCCTTGGAGCCAATGTCGTACCATAACCCGGGGACGGTCCACGTATAAACCGGTGTGCGCGGATAAAGCCATTGCACCAATCGCCCAGGCTGATCGGGATTGTTTCCCTCATCCATATATTGGCTGATCAACGGCAGAGTTTGTTTGGGGTAATAGTATAATGCGATCCCGATCAGGGTGCTCGTCGGGATTGGGGGTTTTTCTTCGAATGAAACAATCTTCCCGGCTGCATCCAAATTGATGCTGCTGTATTTCTTCACAAGTTCCAAACTCCCCACATCATAAACCCCCAACACAGGAGCCTTTCGTGCTCGGCAAAGTTTTCCAAATGCCTCCAAGCTCTCGCTGAAAAGATTATCCCCGGCGACGACGATGATATCGTCGTCCACGTTTTCCTTAGTCAAAACGAGATGCAAATCGCCAATGGCCCCCAACTTGTTGGAGTCATCTGTGGAACCGTCATTCACAATGGTGAATTCAAGCGATGGATGCTGTTGGCGGTATCCGTCGGCCCAGTGCTGGAAATGCCCTGCGAACTTGGCGTTGGTCACGATATAAACGCCATCAATCCCACCGATCGGCACCAGATTATCCAGAACATATTCCACCATCGGCTTGCCTGCGACGAGCAGCAACGGTTTGGGTTGGGTTAAGGTCAAAGGATATAACCTTGTCGCGTAACCGGCAGCTAGGATCAGAACTTTCATGTTTGTGGAGGAGTTTTATCTTAAATCTTTGTGGGCAAAAAGGGTAGGAGTAATTTTTCGAGCCAAGGCCTCGGATTTCGCTTGGATCTCCCGCGGACAATCGCAATTCAGAGCAAACTCCGCCAACTCGCGCGCCTCTGTCATGGTTATATTACGGATCAAAAACTTCACGGCAGCCACGAAAGGAGGAGCCACACTCAACTCGGTCACACCCAACCCCAATAACAGCGGAACCAATGTAAGATCACTCGCCATCTCACCACACACCCCTGTCCAGATCTGATTCCGATCACCCGCCTGCACGGTCAGTTGAATCAAACGCAACACGGCCGGATGGGTGGGTTGGTATAGGTGGGCAATCCGTTCATTCGAACGATCCACAGCGAGGCAATACTGAATTAGATCGTTCGAACCAATGCTGAAAAATCGCACTCGTTTTCCTAGGGCATCCGCCACGAGAGCTGCGGAAGGCACTTCGATCATCATGCCCACTTCCAAATTGGGATCGAAAGGAATCCCCTCAACTCTCAACTCCTCCCTGCACAGGGATAGGAATTCATGGGCCTCATTCAACTCGCCCAAACTTGAGATCATGGGATACATGATCTTGATGTTTCCTTCCACACTGGCTCGTAATATCGCCCGTAATTGCGTGCGGAATACGCTCAACTCCTGCAAACAATAACGGATCGCTCTCCACCCCAGAAAAGGGTTCATTTCAGCTGGGATCTCCTGATCCGGCATCAATTTGTCTCCCCCGAGATCAAGCGTGCGAATCACGACCGGATGCGGTTTCAAGGCCGCTGCCACTCGTCGGTAAGCCTCGAACTGCTCGGATTCATTCGGCATCTCACCGCGATTCAAAAACAAAAACTCCGTGCGAAACAGTCCCACGCCCTCCGCTCCTGAAGAAGCAACCGCCTCCACTTCCTCAGCTGTGCCGATATTCGCCGAAAGCACAATTTTCTGACCATCCAGAGTGATTGCAGGCAGGTTCACCAACTCACGCAGGCGTTCCTGGGTGCTCAATTTCTTGCGGACCAACTGACCATACTCAAACAAGGTTCGGTCGGTCGGGTTGATGATGAGCAATCCATTGTAACCATCCAACAAGGCGTCATCGCCACTTTCCAAGGATGTGCTGACCTCTTTCAAGCCCACGATCGCTGGAATTTCGAGCGACCTCGCCATGATGGCTGTGTGCGAGGTTCTCCCCCCTACATCTGTTGCAAAACCTAATACCAATTTTTTGTCTAACTGAGCCGTTGTGGAGGGGGTCAAATCATGACACACAATGATGCAAGGATCTTTCAGATCCCGGAGCATCACCTCTTTCCGACCGAGCAGATTATCCAGAATCCGCTGGGTGACATCTCGCATGTCCACCGCTCGTTCCCGCAAATAATCATCCTCGATAGCTCCCAAGGCTGTTGCGTATTTCTCTGCGATCTCAAAAAACGCCTGCTCCACATTTATCCGCTGCGTGCGCAACAAACGGGTCACCTCCTCGATGAGTGTTTGATCCTCCAAAACCAACAAGTGCGCATCAAAAATGCTCGCATCCTTGGCGCCCATTGCGGCTTCAACCTTGTGCTGAACCTCGATCAATTCGTGGCGCGTTTGCACCAACGCTTTTTCCAATCGATTGACCTCGTTCTCGACTTGGGATTCCGACACTTCGTAGCGGGGGATTTCATCACTGGGTTTGCCTAGGATCAATACATGGCCCCGCGCAACTCCCCCAGAAACAGGGATACCGCGGAACACTTGTTCTCCTTTTTGGGTCGGATCTGGCATACTTTATCAGTTAACAATAATCCCTAGGATTGAAACACAATAAAAATACAATTCAATCCCCAGCCTTCCCCGCGCTTCAGGGCTCGACTCTGACCGGTGAAACCACGTAAACATTTAGAGACACATGTTGGATCCTTCCCGCCATATAAACAATTTAGCCCTCGTCGGCTTCATGGGGACTGGGAAATCGGCTGTCGGTCGGCTCGTCGCCAACCTGCTCCAGTTTGATTTTGTCGATACCGATGAACAGATCGAGCTCAGCTCCGGTGTGCGCATTTCTGATATTTTTGCCCAACAAGGCGAGTCTCATTTCCGCGAGTTGGAAAGCGACGCCCTGAAAGCTCTCGAATCGCGCCGACACTGTGTCATCTCGACAGGAGGGGGATGTATCCTCCGACCCGCGAATCTCGCCAGTCTCCGCACGCATAGCCTGATCGTTTGTTTGTGGGCTTCTCCTGAAGGCATTTATAAACGGGTTCGTCACCAAACCCATCGTCCTTTACTGAACTGCGAGGATCCTGTTAATAAAATTTTATCGCTCCTAAAAGAACGTGAATCCGCCTATCGCCAGGCGGATCTCTTGGTCAATAGCGAGCTACGCTCCCTGCGAGATCTCGCTCAACATCTCGCCTACAATTTTCGCGCAGCCCGCCAGGAAATTCCTGCGTGAAGCAACTCCTCCATCGACGTGCCATCGATCTGGGTTTTGACGATTGCCGTTTCACGACCGCCCAACCCCCAGAGACTGCCGGTTTATATCAAAACTGGATCGATCTTCAATTTAATGGAGAGATGTCGTGGATGGCTAAAAATGCGGCCAAACGCGCCCAACCCGATCTGATCCTACCCGGTGCACGCTCCTTCATCACGTTGGCCGCCAGCTACGCCCTACCATCCACTCCAAATACCACGGCCACCTCCGCTGGAATCATTGCCCGCTACGCCCGCCACCAGGATTACCATCACGTTCTCGAAACTCCTCTCCGGCAACTCTCCGATTATCTGATTCAATTAGCCGGGCCCAACCACCGAGCTTTAGGGTATATCGACACGGGGCCAATACTCGAACGCGACCTCGCCCAACGTGCCGGTCTTGGTTTCGTCGGAAAACACACCAACCTGATCAACCGTCGCCTCGGCAACTGGTTTTTCATTGCGGAAATTCTCACCACCCTGCCCCTCGACCCCGACGAACCTGAACCCAACCGTTGCGGAACGTGTCAGCGTTGTATTACGGCCTGCCCGACGCAGGCGATCACTGCGCCATTCCAGTTGGACGCCCGCCTCTGCATTTCGTATCTCACCATCGAGCTCAAAGGTTCCATTCCCGAGAACCTGCGCCCAGCACTTGGCAACCGGATTTATGGGTGTGATGATTGCCTCGCAGCGTGTCCTTGGAATCGGTTTGCCAAGGAAGGAGCCTTAATGAAATCTAATCGGCGGCATGATCTCGACCAACCCGACCTGCTCGAACTCCTCGACCTCGATGACGCTGGGTTCAAAAAAAAGTTTCAAGGCACACCGATTCTCCGCACCAAACGCCGAGGATTTCTCCGCAATGTCTGTGTCGCCCTTGGTAATATCGGGGATCTTAATGCACTCCCCAACCTAATACGCGCCTCTCTGGATGTAGAACCTCTCATCGCCGAACACGCCCGTTGGGCCATCGACCAAATCCAATCCCGCCACCCCCCAAGGTTGGACTCAAGATAATTGTCGGGAGTCGTAATCCGAGAACCGTTCTTCGAGCCATGGATCCGCACTGTTCGAGTAACCACGCACCTCCCAAAAACCTAGAATATCGCGATCGAGAAAGGTGATTTCTCGAATGAATTTAGCTCCTTTCCACGCGTATTTTTTAGGAATGATCACGCGTGCCGGACCCCCATGCACCGTTGAAATCGGGGAGCCGTTCCAATGGTGCGCGATGAGAACATCGTCATCAAGACACACATCAAGAGGATTGTTGGTGGAATAGCCGTCGTAGCTTTTAAAAAATACGTGCGAGCAGGAGGGTTTGGGTCGAACGAGGTCGGCTAAGGTGAAAAAAGCGACTCCCTCCCAAACCATGTCGAACTGGCTCCACGTGGTGACGCAATGGAAATCGCTCACGTCACGGAATCGCGGTAATGCGGTGAATTGTTCCCAGTTAAGGATGACAGGATTTTCGACGTGGCCATGGATTTTCAAGGTCCATTTGTCGAGAGGAACCTCCGGTTGAATCCCGAGATCGAGCACCGGAAAGTTGGTGACTTCCCTTTGACCCGGAGGCAGCCGATCGGTGGATCGAATCTCCTGTTTTTCCTGACCCGACATCTTTCTGGCCCACCTCTCCTTACGGAGGATGAAATCATGATTCATGCCATGAGAAATCCGTCATTCGCCAGTAATTGTCAAAGTGGATTTTGAACTCAGCCGATAAAGGCTTGATGAATGGCTCGCATGGCCTGCTCACCTTTGGCGAGATCAATCACGACGGATATTTTGATCTCGCTGGTGGAGATCATGTCGATGTTGATCCCGTTTTGAGCCAAGGTCTCAAACATTTTTGCGGCAACGCCCGAGTGCGACCTCATGCCAACGCCGACGATGGACAATTTGCCGATTTTTTCATCGGAAGCCACGGCTTGAAACCCGATCTCGATCCTGAGGCTGTCGATGACCTTGTTGGTTTTAAGAAGATCGGGCTTATCCACTGTGAATGACAGGTCTGTCGATGGACTGCCGGAGCCGTGGGAAACATTTTGGACGATCATATCGACACTGATCGCGGCTTCGCCCAAGGCTTTGAAGATTCGTGCCGCCACACCGGGCTTGTCTGGAACGCCAATCAAAGTGACCTTGGCTTGGTTTTTATCGAGCGAGACGCCGCGAATCACGACGTCCTCCATGGAGGCTGTTTCTTCTTTCACAATGGTTCCGGGATTATCGTTGAGACTGGAACGGACTTCAAACACGACGCCAAATTTTTTGGCAAATTCTACTGAACGAGATTGCATCACCTTGGCTCCGAGGCTGGCGAGTTCGAGCATTTCATCGTAGGAAATCTCCGGCAGCTTTTTTGCCGTGGGGACGATGCGTGGATCCGCAGTGTAGACACCGTCCACATCCGTATAAACTTGGCAGAGATCAGCAGAAAGCGCGGCAGCAAGAGCAATGGCGGTGAGATCGGAACCCCCGCGGCCGAGTGTGGTGATCTGGCCTTCCTGAGTCTGGCCTTGAAAACCGGCGACGATAACGACATTACCTGCGTCCAATAGTTCGTGAACTTGTTTGGGGGTGATGTTTTGAATTTTCGCCTTGGTATGAACGCCATTGGTGACGATTCCCGCTTGCGCACCTGTCATTGAGACGGCGGCGATCCCGATCGCGTGGAGCGCGATGGCGGTAAGGGCAATCGTGGTTTGCTCACCCGTTGCGAGAAGCATGTCCATCTCACGTTCGCTCGGGAGTGGCATGAGTTCTTTCGCCATTCGGATCAAGTTGTCTGTGACGCCGCTCATCGCGGAAACAACCACCACCACTTGATCGCCCTGTGCCCGGTATTTCGCAACGCGAGCAGCGACATTTTTGATCCGATCGGGATTTCCCACGGAGGAGCCACCGAATTTTTGAACGATTAAAGCCATGGAACTTACGGGCTGAGATAAAGGAGAGGTGATTCCGGGGACAGGCCGATCCTGATGCCGAAATAGGAATGGATCCGAGATTGATGATTTATTACGAGCGTTGGTAACGTCATAATCCGATCAGTTTCATCACGGCGTTTTTCTCCGCTGGCGCAACGATGGGTTGGTAGTCCGCCACTTTCATTGCAGTTTCAGGATCTTTCAATCCGTGGCCGGTCATCGTGGCCGTGACCACGCTTCCTTGCGGAATCCAACCTGCTTTGACGCATTTGATCAAACCCGCCAAAGGTGCAGCGCAAGCGGGTTCCACAAAAATCCCATCCGTGCGAGCGATGAGCTTATAGGCCGACAAGATTTCTTCGTCAGTCACTTTGTCAATGTGCCCATTGGATTCGGCAACCGCCGTGGTTGCGCCGATCCAACTGGCGGGATTGCCGATCCGAATCGCAGTGGCCACTGTGTTGGGATCATGAATCACCCGACCCTCGACAATGGGGGCAGCTCCTGCGGCCTGATAACCGAACATTCTTGGGAGCAGAGTGGACCTGCCCACAGAATAATATTCTCGGTAACCCTTCCAAT
>CAMBHS010000060.1 GCA_945867235.1 Akkermansia muciniphila | reverse complement strand
TTTGATGTGGACATGGGGTATCGCGGAAAGAATCAATTCTGGTTCGGCATCCAGGCTCCAGATGCCCGCAATTACGGCATGGAATTAAACAGCCAGATCAATGAAATTGTAACGACGGAACGCTTGCTTCCGCAGTCCGATTTCCAAGTCTATAACATGACCTTGATCGGTTCAGGAACGGGCAATAAATTGACCACGGGCGGTCGAAATGGCGCGCTGATCCTCCGCCCCTTTGCTGGGCCGAAGATTTACAATTCCATCTTCACCGACTTCAATGAACGAGGTATCGAATTGGATGCGCGCAACGGATCCAACGGGGCGACATCCGTCACCAACGCCTATGCGCAGTTCCATAATACCCTGTGGTGGGGATTTGTAACGGGTTCCGGTTCCGGCGTGGTTGATAACAGCATCACCAATCTTTCGAGATCAACAGTGGCCTCGACTTATTGGACCGATGTTTCGTTAGTGAACCAGATCGCCAACCCACTTCTGGGAAGCATCTCCCGCACGAACAACGGTGCGTTCCTTGATCCTCGTCCCTCCGCTGGCAGCCCAGCTTTTGCCGACTCCGCGGCGGTTCCTTCGGGCTACGAGCAGGCAAATTATCGAGGCGCGTTTGGCCCGGGTCGCAGCAATTGGGCAGCTGGTTGGACCGCTTTGTCGGAATACGGTATTCTGACTGGCTCCGGAGGCGGAGTCCTAGTGGGCACTGTTCCCGTGACGCCGAATCAGCCGATCGCGATGGGCACGCTGAACGGTGCAAACATCGAAGTCACCTTCGCGACGCAGGCTGGCGTTAGCTATCAGCTCCAGTCCGCGACGTCCCTCACCACGCCTGTTTCCTGGGTGAGTGAAGGCACTGCTGTTGTCGGTAATGGCGGATCAGTGACCCTTTCGGTTCCGACCACGGGCAGTGCGAAGTTCCTCATTGTGCGGGCTCAGTAAGTTATTTCTGGAACACAATAAACAGTAACACGGCGCGAACTTTGGTTCGCGCCTTTTTCTTGTTACTACACATACTTCACTGATCTCATCGCAATGTTAATAATTTCCATTTCCGCGTTGCTCATGTCCAAGTGAAATTTCATGAACGAGCGTCCGGCTAGGCGCGTATCAACCAAAAAGCTTGCGCCGACATAAAATGCTGTATCCAAATCCTGAACCGCATCACCAAATACGAAGGTGAAGAAAACCTCCAAGTCCAACTGCCCCATTTTGCGTAAAACTGATTGGAGAATGAGCCCCGCTATTTTCGCGATAGTGCACCGCCTGCTGTAGCCAGGTGAAACCTTGCATGGCCTTGCCCTCGCTAAG
The DNA here is from genome assembly GCA_945867235.1 of Akkermansia muciniphila. Taxonomy (GTDB): domain Bacteria; phylum Verrucomicrobiota; class Verrucomicrobiia; order Limisphaerales; family SXQI01; genus SXQI01. The sequence goes on along the minus strand of CAMBHS010000060.1, from coordinate 14,470 downwards.
GGCATTGAGAAACTGAAATAGAGTTGGGGAGATAGGAATTTCCAGCCTCTTGCTGAGTCGGTTGGTTTTCTTCGGAGTGATCCGGATCAGGCGGTCGTGAAGTCCACCATGTTCCTTGGCAAGCCAATCAAGACCCCCATTTGATCACTACCAATGCAACATAGGGAAAATTTGAGGAGCCTTGAAACTGGGTTCGAATCCCCCTCTCTCCTCCAGTTTTCCCTAGGTTTCAGGGATTCTTTTTGGGTTGCTGGGATGCGGCGAATTGTTGGGCTTCGACCAATTGTTGCTGCGTCATTTGCTGGGTGAGGGTGGCTAGGTGTGCCTTGGAAGGAGCGTCGCCTGCTGCGGCTGCGCGGGTGAACCAGTAATGGGCTTCGGGGTAGTATTTGTTTTGCTGGAGCAGGAGTCCGAGCGAGCTTTGCGCTTTTGGGAATCCCTGAGTTGCGGAGAGGCGATACCAACGCTCTGATTCGACATCATCTTTTTGGACTCCATCCGCCGCACCATACATCATTCCTAGATTGTATTGAGCCATGGAATGACCCTGTTCTCCGGCCATGCGGTACCAGCGTTCGGATTCGATTTTATCTTTCGGCAGGCCATCGCCATATCCGTAAAAAACTCCAAGAAAGTATTGGGCTTGTGAGGAACCTTGTTCCGCAGATTTGTGAAGCCAATAGGAGGCTTCTTTATCGTCCGCAGCGACTCCGCCTTTGCCATATTTATAATTCCAGCCCAGCCGAAATTGGGAATCGGCATCACTATTTTCTGTGGCTTGGCGGATCCATTTTTCCGTTTCACGCGGATCTTTGTCCACGCTTTTCCCGCTGGAATAAAGGGTGGACAAGGTGCTTTGTGCTGCGGTGCTGCCCTGTTCTGCTGCTTTGCGATACCATTTTTCGGATTCGACCTCGTCCTTGGGCACACCTTCGCCGCTCGCATACATTCGGCCGAGCGCGTTTTGAGCGGCCACATGCCCATTCTCTGCGGCGAGGCGCAGCCATTTTTCGGCTTGGACGTTGTCCTTAGAAACCCCTTTTCCTTGGGCGAGCATTTGACCGACCGCATATTGCGCTTTTACATCGCCCTGTTCGGCTTTGGCGAGAAGTGCATCAAAGGAATAAGGGGGAATGATCGTGTTGGAAACGGCGGGGGTTGTGTTGGATATTCCTGCCGGTGTTTGAATTCGTGGCTGGTATCCTCCCTTGTTTTTGTCGGCATCACCTTTTGTTGCCTCAAGGCGGATCGGAGTTTGATTTGCCTCGGAGGTTGCGGGATCTTCCTTTGATTGTGTGGAATCTGGGGACTTCTTGGAAACGGAATACAGTCCTGCGATCAGGAGGAGGAGCATTAAGGTGCCGAACGCGATTTTCATGTTCTGAAAAAATAATGGACGATGCCCGTTTGTCAACTCGACGGTGTGGTGACGGTGTTTGTGGCCAGTTCGGTATCGGCGAGCGTGAGTGCGGCGTCGATGGCGCGGAGAACAAAGTCGAGTTCATCCCGCGTTGCGATGAGGGGTGGCACCACCCAGAGTCCAAATTTGTCGGAGGGGATATAGACCTGATGTTCGCGCAGCAGAAACTCCGAGAGTCGATTGACAAGGGTGGGGCTGTATTTTTCGGTGGCGCGGCGGAGGGGAGTTTTGGTGGCGCGGTTTTTCACTAATTCGAGCGTCCAAAAGAAACCCAACCCGCGCACATCGCCGACGGAAGGATGCCGGCTGGCCAGCTCTCGAAGCCGCATGCCGAGATATTCTCCTTCGTTTCGGACATTCTCCAGAAAGCCTTCGCTCTGCAACACATCAAGGCTGGCCACGGCGGCGGCGCATCCGAGAGCGTGCCCCGAAAAACTTTGGCCATGACCGAAAATATGATCATCGAAAGAGCGCGATACTTTTTCGGAGAAGATTGTGGCGGCCAAGGGACAATAGACCCCGAGAGCTTTTCCAAGAATGATGATGTCCGGCTCGATGCCGTAATGTTCGGTGGCGAACAGGCGGCCTGTTCTCCCCATGCCGGTCATCGTTTCGTCTGCGATCAGGAGCAGGTTCCATTTGTCACTGAGAGCCCGCAAACCCTGGAGATAGGCGGGCGGCGGAGGGATGATGCCGTTGCTGCCGACCACTGGCTCGATCAAAACGGCTGCCACCTTGTTGCTGCCGCCTTCTTGTTCGATGATGTAATCGAAATAGTCCAGATTTGCTTGGACCGCTTCCGATCTCTCCCCGAAGCAGGAGCGATAGGCGTGGGCATCGGGTGCGAAGACGACACCGGGGAGATTGAAGGGTTCCTGAAACCATCGGCGGGGATCACCACTCGCAGAGGCTGCACCGGCCGAGGAACCGTGCCAAGAACGGTAGCGTGAAATTATTTTGTAGGGGTAGGGATACTGCATCGGCGCATCAATGTCCGGCGGTGTGCCTGACGATTTGAAGACGCGATTGTATTGGTAGAGCCGTGCGGCTTTGATGGCGGCCTCGACCGCGACGGCTCCGCTCTGGGAAAGAAAAACTTTTTTATCAGGCCCGCCGGGAGCGAGACGCGCCAGCCGTTGGCAAAGTTCTGCCGTGGGTGCGGTGGCAAAATCATCAGTCACGTAGATAACTTTTTCCATCTGCGCCCGCATGGCCGCGAGGACTTGGGGATGATTGAAGCCGAGGTTGATGCATTCGTGCGCGCTCCGGAGATCAAAAATCCGGCGACCATCCGTGGTATGAATCCAGCAACCGCGCGTTTCAGCCACGGGGATGGGAGCATAGCCTTTTTGGGAGGACCAACACTGCATCAAGTGCCGAGCTTGGACAGGAGCAAAATCGTTTGGGTTCATCAGGAGAGTGGAGGTGGGGAGTTTCTTCGGTTCCATTTTCGAGACCTCGAATCCGAACCCTTAATCCACAGGGGGCCGGGGGATCGGTTGCGCCAGTTCTAGGGCGACGTCGTTTTCAGAGCATTTTCCAAAATCGTCAAGGCTCGGTCCATTTCAGGTTGGGTGATGTTGAGGGCTGGAGTCAGGGTAAGGATGTTGCCCATTGTGATTTTGAAATTGAGTCCATGGGTCATGCATTGATACATGACTTTTTCCGCAGCCTCGGTGGCCGGAGTCATTTTGACGGGGTCGGTGACTAATTCAATTCCCATCAAGAGCCCCAATCCGCGCACGTCGCCGATGATCGGGAGTTTGGACTTCAAGTGACGAAGTCTCTCGAGCGTGGATTGACCGAGCGCGGCAGCTCGTTGGACGAGTTTTTCCTGCTCCAGAATTTCGATCACCGCCAAACCTGCCGCACACGCCACGGGATTTTTCTCATGGGTGTAATGACCCAATGCTTGATCAGCAGCAATGTTAAGACCTTCCCGTGCGAGCAATGAGGCGAGCGGAAAAATGCCGCCCCCCAGTCCTTTTCCAAGGACGAGCATGTCGGGCACGACGTCGTAATGTTCACACGCGAACATTTTCCCTGTTCGCCCTAGGCCGATGGGGATTTCATCGAGAATCAACAGGGCTCCGTATTTGTCGCAGGCAGCGCGAACTTTTTTCCAGTAATCCAGCGGTGGAATGTAGGGAGTGCAACGGATGGTTTCGGCAATGACCGCGGAGACATCTCCTTCTTTTTTAAGAATATATTCGATGTAATCGGCGCATTTCAGCGAACACGCCGCACCGCAATCCCAGAGGCAGTTCCGCGGATCGGGAGGCGGGACATGCTCACAACCGGAAAGGAGCGGTCCCGCATTTCTTCGAAAAATAGCCTCGCCCCCGATCGAGATCGCATCGAGCGATGCTCCATGGAAAGAGTCCCACATGGAAATGGTTTTGTGCCGGCCTGTCGCGGAACGAGCGAGCTTCAAGGCCATGCCAATCGCGGAGGTTCCTCCGGGCGCAAAAAGCACGCGGTTGAGATCACCGGGTGCCAATTCCGTCAACCGTTTCGCCAGTTGGATGGCAGGGATATTGGTATAACGCCGTGTGCAAAAGGAGAGCTCCTGCATTTGCCGGGTGATGGCTTCAATCACGCGAGGATGCCCAAACCCGACCTGATGCACATTGTTGCCGTGGAAATCGAGCAACTCGCGCCCGTTCGATGCCGTGATCGAAGCTCCCCCGGCACTTTGCAACACATCCAGACACGGGGTGGAAAGTGCCTGGTGTAAAAAATAGCGGGCGTCCTCGTCGAGCCACTGTCGCGTTGGGGCATCCAAATTCTCGGACATCCACTCGGCCCTCGCGGAAGTTAAATTGATGTCTCCTTCAGATTTGAGATGTTCCATAGGTGCAAGGGGGTCAGGACCAAGGGAGTGAGAAGGTCTTGACGGTGGAGAAACATTTTATGGCTTCGATCACGCCTTCCTTGATTCCAAGGCCGCTATCCTTGATGCCACCGAACGGGCTATTTTCCACTCGGAACCCGGGCACTTCATTGATGTTCACCGTGCCGCAACGCAGGCGACGCACGGCCTCAAGTGCCCAATCCATGCGGCGTGTCACGACACCGGAGCTCAATCCATAACGAGTGCCGTTGGCGAGAGTGATTGCGTCTTCGAGATCACGCACTTTAAGGATGGGAGCCAACGGTCCAAAACTTTCGTGCACCACCATGCGGCAATCCCGTGGGACATCGGCGATGACCGTCGGCTCGATCAGTGCTCCCTGGCGTCGGCCACCGATCAGGACTCGGGCTCCGGCGGTCTCTGCCTCGCGCACCACGGTTTCCAAATAAATCGCAGAAGCCTCATCAATCACCGTGCCGACTCGGGTATTTTCATCGAACGGATCGCCTGCCCGATATTCGGCTGTTTTTCGAACCAACAACGCGGTGAATTCTTCCGCAACCGATTCCTGAACGAGGATGCGTTTGATCGCGGTGCAACGCTGGCCGGAGTTGCGGAAACTGCCTTCCGCCGCGAGGTGTGCCGCGAGTTCCAAGTCCGCATCCTCAAGGACAATGAGAGGGTCGTTGCCGCCTAATTCGAGAACGATTCGTTTGTAACCCGCCGTGGATGCGATCCGTTTTCCGACCGCGACACTGCCTGTGAAACTGACCGATTCGACGCGTTCATCCCTGACCAAGGGTTCGGCCACTTGAGCTGTGGGCCCGAGCAGAACACTCAGCATGGCAGGAGGAAGCCCCGCCTCGTAAAGCAAGGAGGCGAATTTTAACGCGACCAGTGGCGTTTTTTCCGAAGGCTTGAGAATCATGGGCGTGCCCGCTGCGATGGCGGGAGCCAATTTGTGCGCCACTTGATTCAAGGGATGGTTGAACGGAGTGATCGCCACCGCACAACGCAACGGTTCGCGCAGGGTGAAAATTTTCCGTGCCTTTCCCTGGGCGGAGATGTCGCACGAAAAAATCTGACCATCATCGCGCAAGGCTTCCATCGCGGCGAAGCGTAGAACGTCCACGGTTCGACCGACTTCATAGCGGGTCTCGCGGAGGCAAAGACCAGCCTCGGCCGTGATCGTGCGTGCAAATTCCTCACTGCGTTCCTCGAGTGCGGCACGTGTTTTTTCGAGGATGACAGAACGCTCGAACCGGCTGGGAGGGGAGCCCGCACCGCACGCTGCGGTGATCGCGGCCTCAACATCGGCAGGGCTGGCGACGACCACGGTGCCGACAATCCCGCCATGATAGGGATTACGGACCGTCAACGTGTCCTGACCGGTTACCGGCTTTCCCGCCACGAGGCATTTCAATTCCATGACATTCATTTCAAAACGCTTTCCAGTCCGCCATTCATTGTGAATTCAAAAATATCAAAATTGCGGACATCTCCCGTAGCCCGTTGAGCATACACGGGATTCAACCGTTCGCTTCTCAGGAAGGGAACCATCTCCTCATACCGCCCGCCATGCGATCTCAAGCCGCCTTCGATCGCCGTCAAATCATGGTGTTGCGGAGTGCGCCCAAGAACGGTGTCGCGGTTTGACAGGACGACAAAATCCCCGAGGCGATCCACGGGGAGCTCGAACAATCGTGCCGCGTGGGCTTGGGCGTGGACCTCCGTCACACCGGGGAGATCGGTCAGAAAAGCGGCGACGCGGCTCGGGTCACTGAAACTTTCGGGAAGATGCACGACCGCGAACGAGCCTAGGGCGCCGTGATGCACGACGTAGGGATCCGTGATGGGCAGGATGACTCTGAATCCGGAGCCAAAATGTTCGGTGAGTTGGCTCTCCACATAAACCACTTTGGGTGTGCCGTCGGAGTTTTGTTTGGCGTTCATCCCGTGATCCGCCGTGATCCCGAGCACCGCGCCCAAGGCCAGCAGGTGACCCAGTTCCTGATCGATCCCCTCGTAAAAATCCAATGCCCCCGAAGTGTCGGGTGCGTATTTGTGTTGGATAAAATCGGTGGTGGAAAGGTAGAGCAGATCCGCGCGACCTTGCCGGAGCATTGCCACGCCGGCACGCAGGACATAAAGGCTCGCCTCGCCGCTGTAGATGGCGGGAGTCACGGCACCCACGAGGGTCTCTGCGTTGTCCCATCCATGAGTCGCCAGTTTTGCTTCCCTCGCCTTTTCTGAGGAGAATGAAATCGGTCCGGATTCACCCACAAAATCCAAACCTGCCGAAAGAATATCTCGCAGTTTTTCTTTGGCGGTGACGACACCGATCCGGCGTCCGGCTCGTGACGCCGCCGCGAGGAGGGTCTCACACCGGAGAAACCGCGAGGAGTTCATCATGACCTCCTGACTCGAGGTCCGGTCGTAGAAAAAGTTTCCGCCGATCCCATGAACCGAGGGGGGCGCGCCGGTGATGATGGATGAATTATTGACGTTCGTAAACGAAGGCATCGCCCCGCGTGCCATCCCGCGGTAACCCTCGACCGAGAGCCGATGCAGGTTGGGCATCCGTCCCCGTGCGAGAGCCGCGTCGAGATATTCGTCTGCTGATCCATCCAAGCACACGACGACCACGGGCCGAGCGGGCGGATGATACGTGCGTCCGTTGACGGTGAAGGCTTGGGTGGATGGCAGGTTCAAAATCCCTCCTTGGGTAAGGGTAAGGCGATGCCCATCTCGGTCACTGCCTCTTCAACCGCCCGCACGACTTGGCGCATGTCTGCGGCAAACAGCCGACCTATATTGCCGATGCGGAAACAATCAATTTTGGTCAATTTCCCCGGGTAAATTATCATGCCTTTTTCGCTGATGCGATGGTAAAAATCCATGAAATTAAATCGGGCATCCTTGGGAAAATGAAACGAGGTGATGATGTAACTTTGCACGGAGGGGGAGAGGTGCGCCTGAAATCCCAACCGAGCCATGCCTTCGCACAACACCCGATGATTCTCCGCATACCGGCTGGCGCGTCCAACCACGCCGCCTTCCGCCTCCAATTCGCTCAGGGCAATTTGAAACGCGAGAATGGAATGGGTGGGTGGGGTGTAACGAAACTGCCCGTTCTTTTCAAAGCCTTTCCATTGGCCCAACAGGTCCAGGCTCAACGAACGGGCGATCCCTTCGGTGGCGAGCAACGCACTGCGTCGGGCGATCACAAATGAAAATCCAGGAACGCCTTCGATGCATTTGTTCGCAGAAGAAATGAGGTAATCAATCGGGATCGCCGAAAAATCAATCGGGACCGCGCCGAAACTGCTCATCGCATCGAGGATGAACTGGCGTCCGCACTCGTGCACCACCTGACCCACCTCGGCGATGGGGTTCAAAATCCCCGTCGTGGTTTCGCAGTGAACCATGACCACATGCGTGATTTCCGGGTCGCGTTGCAAAATCTCGCGCACGGCTGCTGCCGTCGGAATTTCCTCCTCGGCGGTGCGAAGGATCACGATAGGCATGCGCATCGCCGCGGCCATCAGGATCATGCGTTCGCCATACGCCCCATTGGAGAGGATCAATAATTTGGAGTGGTGCGGCACGACACTGGCCAAAACGGACTCCACTCCAAAAGTGCCACTGCCTTGCATCAGCACACATTCATAACCCGCCGCACGGCTCACCCCAGCCAGAGCCAGAAGGCGTTCGCGGATTGAGGCCACCACGGTATTGAACTCACTGTGCCACGATCCGGCATCGTGCAGCATCGCCTGTTTCACCGAAAGACTGGTGGTCAGGGGGCCCGGTGTGAAGAGGAGTTTATCGCGAGTGGGTGGCAATGTGTTCTGTGGCATCAGGCATGGAGGTTATGTTAGGTTGTGTGCAGGCTCCAACTCAAATTCGGGTGATACAAGGCTGGAGACTTGCGCGCGGGATCAACGACCAAACGCGGCGAGCACCGGTTTCGCAATCCATGCCTGCGGTTGTTTCAACCCGAAAACGTAAGCCACCGTTGCGGCGGTGTCGAAGGTGTTTACCGTCACTTTTAATTCGTGTCCTTTGATAACACCGGACCCGGTCAGGATCCATGGAATTTCAATCTCCGCCATGGTGGCTCCCCCGTGTCCTTTGGCAATGCCCCCGTGATCCGAAGTCACCAACACCACCGTGCGATCCGCCACACCCGCTTCCTTAATGCCTGCGAGCACTTCCCCGATCAATTTATCGGCAACATCCACCGAGGCATAGTATTCAGGGGTGCCGTGACCGTCATGATGCCCTGCATGATCGACATGATCCAAGTGGATGAAAAGGAAGGTGGGCTTTTTTTCTTTGAACCATGCAATCGCATGCCGGGCTGCATTCGTGGGGCCGACGGAGTCCTCGATCTGATCGCAGGCAGCGCGTTCGAACAATCGTCCGTAATCGTTCCAGTCATAAAAAACGCCGAGGACGGAAGCCGGTTTTTGTTCCCGCAACACACCAAAAATAGTGGGGAAAATTCCACCGGAACCCACCACGGAAGGAGCGATTTCAAACTTGTTCGTCTGCCATTCGTTGGAGGTGACCCCGTGCTGTTCCGGGCCTGCACCCATGATCATCGAAGCCCAGTTGGGGCTGCTCGAAGTGGGCATCACTCCGCGGGCTTTTAATGACCAAGAACCCTCGGCCATCATACGGCGCATCACGGGTGATTTGGCTTTGAGAACCCCATCCGGGCTCAATCCGTCACAACCAATGATGACGAAGTGTTCCACCCCCGGCACTTGCGCGCGGGCGACGAGCGTGAAGACCCACAGCAGTGCCCACAAGTTTAGTTGGAGGAGGTTTTTGACTCCGAATCTCGATAGAGGAATAGACATATAAAAGCTGAAGCGAGGGCCAGTCCCGCGAGGCATTTGAAACCCAAAGCGTATCCGCCCGAGTCCACAATTTTTCCGAATTGGCGGCCTGCCAGAATGCTCGCCACATACCCCGTGCCGTCCACCAACCCGGCGACGGTGGCGACCTGTTCCTTGCCGCGAATTTCGACGGCAAAAATTCCGGCGAGCAAACTGTAGGGCCCGTAGGCCAGAAAGCCCACGCCGCCGATCGCCAGTGTCACCGCCCAAAGGTTGAAATGGATCAAGTGAGGCAGGCTGAAAATCAAGAAGCTCAACGCCACCAGAATCCCGCAGAGCAGATGTCTGCGCGCCGGTTTCGAAATGCGTCCGAACACATATCCGAGCAACACGATGCCCACCGCTCCGAAGGCGTCAAACGGGGTGGAGAGAAAAGCAGCCACCTGCAACGACATCGCGGCTCCGCCCTCGGTCTTGAAAAAATCCACCGTCCACGTATTAAAAGTTTCGCGCAACAAGGTCAGCGTGAAACTTAACGCGCACACAACCCAGAACTGGCGGATGCGGAGCAGTGCGAGAATTTGTCCCGCACGAAATCCGGAAGAAGTTCCGTTCGCAAGGCCAGTCTCTGCGGTGACGTGGCGAGGCAGGATGATCCAGTTAAGAAGCAGGAGAACGATCACGACCGCAGAGGGAACACCCATCACCATGCGCCATTGATTGGAGGTCCACGCCGCCACCTGCCCCGCGAATAACGTGGCACAGACACCACCAAACACGAAACTGAGCGAGAGACAAGCCATGGCGAGAGGCAGCGTCTTGGTCCCAAACCAATCGGGCACCAACTTAACCATGGAACCCCAGGCCATGGAACCCGCGAGCCGGTTGGCACTATAAAAAAGAGTGAGGGACGCGAGGCTTCCGGCGAAGGCTCCGCACACTCCCCAAACGGCCACCAGAAACATCGAGGCAAATAAGCACGCCCGTCCGCCGATGCGGTCGATCAACGGGCCGAACACAAATTTCCCGGCGGCATAAGCAATCGTGCTCGCACTGACCACGGTGCCGAGATCGGCCTTGGAAACACCAAACTCCTGCTGGAGCATTGGAATCGCGACGGAGAGATTTTTGCGGCAGAGATACACGCCGATATACCCGATGATGATCGTGCTGAGCCAGACGTAAGGTCTGGCTGTCGCGGGCTGGTTTGCGATGGATCGATCGATCATTCAATTCTCCCGGGCTCCCACCATTCGACTGCATGGAAATTCCTCCAACAGATCGTTGGCCTCAGTGCAGATTAACCGATAAGAGGCACCGCGTCACTTCCCTAAACGGGTGAGCCTGTATCTCAACAGAGCATCCCCTATTGACCCGATAGATTATAAAAAGCGAATGGCAGGTGCGTCGCCGTCTTGCAACATTTCTGTGACAAAGGCTTCGCTTGCCTCGGGCTGCATTTCGCTCTTTGATGGCTTCCATGAACGATGCCTCGTGGGAGCAACGGAACCGGCAGGCTTACGATGAACGCGCCAGGTCTGGGGCCAGACACACGCGCTCGGTTCTGCCCCGCGATCTTTCCCATCCGATGCCGGTCATGGATCCAGAAGGGTGGATGGGCGGTTCGGTTCGCGGGCAGCGCGTGCTATGTCTAGCTGCGGGAGGCGGGCTGCAAAGCGCGCTCATGGCTGCCGCAGGTGCGGTCGTCACGGTGTTTGATCTCAGCCCTGAAATGCTCGCACGGGATGAGCAAACAGCACGCGAACACGGGCTCAAGGTGAAAACAGTCGTGGGCAACATGCTCAGTCTGGGTGCCTTTGCGGATGATGCTTTCGATCTCGTGTGGCAGCCAGTTAGCACCTGTTATGTGCCGGATATTCAGGCCGTGTATCGTGAAGTCTCGCGCGTTTTGGTCGCGGGTGGACTTTATATTGCTCAACACAAACAACCCGCGAGCCTACAATCGGACGCTCTCCCCTTGCCGACCGGCGGCTACCTGATCCGCGACCCCTACCAACGATCGGGTCCATTGCCAGAAACCTTGCCCTGCCTTCATCGCGAATCCGAAATGACGGAATTTTTGCACACCTGGACCGATCTCATGGGGGGACTTGCCCGAGCGGGATTCACGATCCTTGATCTAGCGGAACCGCCACAACCGACCGAGGGAGCCTGGGGCGAACGCTGCCGATACCTGCAGCCGTATGTGAAGATCAAGGCACAAAAAAACGGGCAGAATTCGTGCAATCCCGCCCGTCCGAAAGTCTGGACACCTTGAGAGGGGTCCGACCGAATCTCACACCGTCATGATTTCTTTTTCCTTGAGGGCAAGGTGTGTGTCGATCTTTTTGATGTGATCATCCGTGAACTTCTGGATGGCCTTCTCCGCGTGTTCCACCTCATCCTCCGTCACGCCCCCGTCGGTCTTGGCTTTTTTCAAAAGTTCCATCGCATCCCGGCGGACATGGCGGACCGAGATGCGTCCGTCCTCCGCCATTTTCTTGGCAATTTTGGAAAACTCCAACCGGCGTTCCGTGCTCAACTCAGGCAGCACAATGCGGATGCTCTTTTTGTCCACCATCGGGTTGAGTCCGAGATTGGCTTTCTGGATTGCTTTTTCGATCGCGTGAACCGTGCTGGCATCCCAAGGCTGCACGATCAGCATGCGCGATTCCGGCGTCGTGATTCCGGCGAGTTCGCGGATGCGCATGTTCGATCCATAAACATCGACCTGAATATTTTCGATCAAGGAAGGTGAGGCTTTTCCGGTGCGCACCCCAGTGAAGTCATGGATCACGACATGCTCCGTTTTGGTCATTTTTTCCTCGGCTTCGAGGAGGATGTCATCGAGTGAGATTGGCATAATGATGAAGGTTAGGGATGGGTTTAGACGTTGACGGTGGTGCCGACGGATTCTCCATTAACGACGCGCACCAAGTTTCCGGCTTTATGAAAATCAAAAACAACAATCGGCATTTTCGTGTCCATGCAGAGCGAGAACGCCGTGGAATCCATCACCTTCAATTGCTGTTGCAAGGCTTCCAGATAGGTGATCGTGGTATAGCGTTTTGCATTCGGATTTTTCTTCGGATCGCTGTCATAAATGCCATCCACTTTCGTGGCTTTCAGAATGACATCCGCGCCGATTTCCGCGGCTCGCAGGGCGGAGGTGGTGTCTGTCGAAAAATAGGGATTGCCGGTTCCGCCGCCAAAAATCACGACGCGACCTTTTTCCAGATGTCTCACGGCACGCCGGCGGATGTAGGATTCAGCCACCTGGGGCATTGCAATAGCGGTCTGCACCCGGGTTTCCACCCCTTGTTTTTCAAGGGCGTCCTGCAAGGCGAGGGCGTTGATCACCGTGGCGAGCATGCCCATGTGATCGCCTGTCACGCGATCAATCCCGCGTTCGCTCCCTTGGATCCCCCTGAAAATATTACCCCCGCCAACGACGATGACGATCTCGACGCCCATATCCCGCACCTCGCGAATCTGCCGCGCCATCGCATGGATCGCCTCAGGGCAAATCCCTGAGCCATCCTCCCCGCCGATAGCCTCTCCGCTCAATTTCAGGAGGATGCGTTTATACTTGGGTTCGGACTTCTTAATTTTTTTAGAGGTGTTAGGCATTCGATTCCGGAGGACGTCTCCGTGGGGGCCAAGCACCGATAATCCAGTGCGCATCCGAATTTAACCCCCAAGCCTACGCCCTGTCAAACCATCGAGTGCCAGAAAGCAGCAAAAACGCCCAGTTCATAAAGACTCCAAGGCGCGAGTTTTTTGGGATTTAGGATATCGCGGTTGCTGAAGGGGGGAAGGGATGATACGTATAATGCACGTTATGAGACGTGTAGGAATTTTTCTGGTTCTGATTATTTGCACGGTTCCATTGGGGAGGGCTGCGTATGATCTCTCCAAGGTGGACTTGGGTAAAATCCCGATTGCGAGCAAAAACAAGGTTGATTTTGCACGCGATATTTATCCGATTTTCAAGGAGAAATGTATCAGTTGCCATGGACCGGAAAAGCAGAAGGGGGATTACCGGATCGACACGAAGGACGGGGCGTTCAAGGCGGGGGACAATGGGTTCAATATCATCCCGGGGCACAGTGATCGGACGCCAATTGTGTTGATGGTCGCGGGGCAGATTGAGGAAATGTTGATGCCGCCGCCCAAGAAGGATCCGTTGACGGATGAGGAAATTGGCCTCGTGCGGGCGTGGGTGGATCAGGGGGCGGTGTGGCCGGACGGGCCGATCCCTGAGTATGTGAAGAAGATCGAGTTCGTGAGGGATGTCCGACCTATTTTTGAGAAGTCCTGCACGGAATGCCATGGGGTCGTGAAACAGGCCGGAGGATTCCGGCTGGATCGCAAGGAGGATGCGATGAAGGGAGGCACAACGTATGGGGTTGTGATCAAACCGAAGAATGTGGCGGGGAGTTCGTTATTGCTCATCGCTGCGGGCAAGGATGAGGATATCGCGGAGCCTGAAAAACATAAACTCGCGGAGAAACAAGTGGAGCTTTTGCGGCGTTGGATCGAACAAGGGGCGGAGTGGAACTGAGGCCGTCGGCTTTGCAGAATTAATTTGGCAGGAAATAAATGAGACAAATATTATTGATGATTGTTGCGGTCTTGGTGGGCGTATTTCCATCAAGTCTTTTTGGGGCGACAGGGCAGAAGCTTCCGCATTTCAGCGGGGTGGATCTGCAGGGGAAATATTTTGAATCGACCCGCGTGGAGACTCCGGTGACGGTGCTTTTTTTCACGGGCACAGGATGTCCAGTGGTGCGGCAGAGCATTCCCAAATTGAAGGAGTTATACTCCAAATATCACCCGGACAAGGTGACGTTTGTTTTTGTGAATACTTCGGCGGAGGATTCTCTCAAGACGATCGAGAAGGAAATGCGGGATCTCCGCGTGTCCAAAGTCTCCGTGTTGGTGGATGACAAACAGGCGTTGACGGTGGGGTTCGGAGTGGATCGCACGGCGGAGGTGATCGTGATCGACAACAAGGAATCGCGTTTGATTTACCGCGGAGCCATTGATGATCGACTGACGGAAGGCGCACAGAAACCGAATGCGGATGCCACGTATTTGAAGACGGCGTTGGAGGAATTTTTTGCAGGGAAAGCCGTGACGGTGACGCAAACAAAGACGCGGGGTTGCCGGATCACGTTCGACGGAAGCAAGGTCGTTTCGTACACAAAGCAGATCGCGCCGATCTTGAATGAGAAATGCCTGAACTGCCATAGCGAAGGGAATATCGGCCCGTTCCAGATGTCGAACCACGCCAAGGTGAAAACCAAGGCGCGGATGATCGAGGAAACCATCATGAACCGACAGATG
>CAMBHS010000059.1 GCA_945867235.1 Akkermansia muciniphila | reverse complement strand
CCATTTTGGGCCGAAACAAATAGGGAAAACTATTGATGGCCACACAACACCGAACCCGTTGGCTCTATTCGCACAAATAAATCCAGACTTCATCATTCCGCAGTCCATCGATTGGGCTCAGCAATCTTGGGCACCTGATTTTTTGAAATCTGGAATTCCGATCCTTTGTCCAAGTGGCGAAGCTCTGTTGCTCGAACGAGACCGGGAGTTTGCTCGACAACTTTGCCATCGGTTCGGCATTCCCTTTCCACGATCGCACTTCGCAAAAAATCTGGATGAAGCCCTTGGTATATTGCTCAGGGAACGCCGAGGTTATGTTTTGAAAAACCCGCTGTGTTCTCCGACGAGCCCGATTCATACCATCGTTTGCGAATCTGCGGAGGAAACAGAAGCTTGGTTACCAAAGTTGGACTTCAGCGAAGGGGTCTTTTTACAGGAGTATTTGGGTAGAGCGGAACTCGGTCATATTGCCTTAGTTTCAGGGGGAGAAATCCATTCCTTGATCAGCAATCAGGAATACAAACGAGCGTTCACTGGGAACATGGGCATCGTCGCGGGGGCTCCTCTAGGAGGCTTGGTTGAGCTTGACCCGGGAGACCGCTATGGTTTAGCGAAAACATTTCTCCATCCGCTGCTCCCTTGGTTTAGGAAAACTAATTTTCATGGACCGGTCCAAATCACAGCGATTAAAACTCCCGAAGGGTGGTCGGCTTTGGAATATAATGTCCGCCTCGGGGTGACGTGCGGACCTGTGATCCTGCGCCTACTACAAGACCCGTTTCGCACGCTCCTCGCCACAGCACGCAACGAGAAATTGCGCATCGAGTTTAACACAAATAAACCGTTTGCTTGTTCTCTTACCTTAGCGGGTCAAGGTTACCCTTACACTGAAATTGTCGGTCCAGAATTTCCGATTAGTTATTCTGACCCTATAAATTGTGATCGATGGTGGAATGAAGTTGCTGAGAAAAAGGAAGGGCAACTTCATGTTACCGGTCACCGAATTGCTGATTTCATTGCCATGGGTAAATCCTTACCTGAAAGTATTCAATTGGCTTACGCGAATATTGCGAGAGTGCGTTGCCTCGGCAGTTATTACCGCACCGACATGGGGGAATCTCTGAGCCACGCCTCCTCCTTACCTGCTACCCTACGCCAAATGCCGAGCCTGGTAGGAGACACAATTGTCGAGTTGGAAAAGCCATCGCATTAAATCTGATTTAGAACCATGCCAGACGCCACCTGCTCACAGCTACAAAAACGCCCCGCTTGGATCGAAATCGATGAAGCGATTCTCCGACAAAACTACAGATTGATTTTTCAGGATAAGCCTTCGCATGTGGGCGTTGCTGCCGTGGTCAAAGACAACGCTTATGGCCATGGAGCGATCCTTGCGGCTCGAATCGCCACGGAGATCGGCGCCAAATATTTGGTTACAGTGACACTGGATGAAGCGTTGGAGCTTAGATCCGCAGGGTTCAAAACTCCGATCCTCCTGCTCGGTCAGCGTCAACCGAGTGAACTTTCCTATTGCGTCGAGCATCACCTGACCTGCTGCGTCCATGATCCTTTTACTGTTAGTCAATTGGCAGAAGAGGCGCGTCGTCAACACCGTCGTGTGCCTATTCATGTCAAAATCAACACGGGAATGAATCGTTACGGAGTCCGGTGGGACGAGGCTCCGAGTTTGCTCACAACGATATTAACGAACCCATCATTAGAGCTCGAAGGTGTCATGAGCCACTTCAGCATGTCCGATGAATTAGACAAATCATTCGCCAGATTCCAGTTAGGCAATTTCCAAAGTGTGCTGTGTTGGATCGACTCGCAGAACCTCAAAATACCCTACCGTCATCATTGCAACAGCGGTGGTTTTCTTGATATTCCAGAAGCACATTTCGATATGGTAAGGATCGGTTTGTTGCCGCTGGGTGTGTATCCGTCCTCCTCCGTACGCCGTATCCCAGGGTTAATGCCGGTCATGTCTGTAAAAATAAAAGTCGCCGCCCTTCAAAACCTCAATCCGGGGGATGTGGTGGGATATGGAATGCGTTACACGGCTTCCAGTCCACGGCGAATTGCCGTGTTGCCATTGGGCTATGGGGACGGGTTTCCCAGAGTGCGCAACGAAGGGCATGTGTTGATACGAGGGCAGAAAGCTCCCTTGGTGGGAGGTGTTTCGATGGACGCAATCACCGTGGATGTTTCCGATATCCCCAATGTGCAACTGTGGGACGAAGTCGTCATCATGGGTAAGCAAAATCAAAACGAGATCACGGTCCACGATTTAGCCTCCCTGCGTCACAGCGTTTCCTATGATCAACTTTGCGCTTGGCGAAACCGTTTGCCACGCATCATCATCCATTCAGAAAACAACTCGCAACGCCTTGTTCCTCAGCCTGAAGGTGCATGAAAATACTTTTTTCAGAAGCCCGCTCCGATTATGACAATTATATTTTCCCTTACGCCATCTGGGGCTTTCCAGAAAAAACAGAAACCCCCGCCACTCTTTTCTCGCATGGGTTTCTTCCAAGTTCCGTAAACTTAGACCGGTTTTACCTCTGCCGCCAAATCCGGGTTGATCTCAGCCTTTTCGAGCCTTCCTCGGAAAACCGCCGCATTCTCCGCAAAGGGACGGGGATCAAGGTTTCGTTGATCGCCCGAAAAGATTTTGAATTCACCAACGAGCGTCGTGATTTTTTAAAGAATTACGCCGATATCAAATATGGACGCGATGTCATGACTCTCGATCGTCTCGACAGGCTGTTTAATTCCGAAATCGTCTCGCATATTCTTCTTTTCGAAGACGAAGCCCACGGAACAGAGGTTGGAATCGCCACTCTCTATCTGGAGTCTCCTGTGCTGGGATATTACTACTACGCATTTTACGATTTGAATTATTACCAACGCAATCTGGGAATGTACATGATGACCTCAGCCGTGGAATGTATGGCTCGTTTGGGATTCAAACATTTACACCTTGGAACCTGCTACTCCAAAAATGCGCTTTATAAGTTTCAATTTTCCGGCAGTGAATTTTTCAATGGTTTTGAATGGTCCGGAAATCTGAAGGAGCTCAAATACTTGATCACACGCGATCTGGCCCCCGTCACACAGCACCTTCTTGAAACCGAGGAATACCTTGAAAAATATCAAAGTGCGAATTTGCCAAAAATAACACAGGCTAGTTTTTTCAAAGTCTGATCCAATTTTGCATGAGAAATCTAACAAATTCACTGCCTCAGCAAAATTAAGCTTTAATCACAATGGCTGGGCAGATAAAAGCGTGAGATACCAATACCGAGCTAGGACTCCGTTGAACATGCCTGAAGTGAGGATTACTGTCCGTTCGAGTCTTGTATTAAATCGTCATTCACCATGAAGAATCGTCAAAACTTGCAGGGACTTTCTCCAACTTCACTTGCATTCGGATTGTGCTTGGTTCCCTTTGCCAACAGTTACGGCGAAAACCATGTGGATTATCGCTTCGAGGATTATGCAGAGGATGACGGTCGGATTCATGTTCGAACCCATGGATTGTTATTTGAGACCGAGTTGAAAGCGTGGCTTTCGCTTAAAGGAAACTTTATTTACGATGGAATTTCCGGAGCCACCCCAATAGGAACACCCCCGATCCAAGGTGAAACCCAAGGCTATCGAGTCTCTATAGAAGATATCCGCCGTGCAGGGATTATCGAACCCAAGATCAAAATAGAGAACCATATATTCAGCCCACAAATCTCCTATAGCCTAGAAAATGACTATGAATCTCTAGGGACTGCCTTCACTCATGCCGTGGAGATCAATGAAAAAAACACCACCCTGAGTTGGGGAATAAGTCATGCTTTTGATCACATCCTGCCGAATCAAGGCGAAGCGACTCCCTCGGGACCCATCGATACAGAACTTGATAAGGACACCACCGATTTTCTGGTGGGCGTGACACAAATCATGGGTCCGAACACGGTTGTTGGGGCGAACCTGACGATTGGTTATTCCGATGGGTATCTCAGCGACCCTTACAAACGCGTTCTATTTCGCGATTTTCCCTATTTTGGCGGCATTTACACCGGTTTTCCAGAAAACAGGCCCAGCTCCAAATTGCGCGAAGTGCTCTACTTTTCGCTTCAACATTCGTTCACAAACCTCAATGGAGTCGTGGAGGGAAGTTATCGATTCCATCATGACGACTGGGGCGTGGTTGCAAATACGTTCACCGTTCAATGGCACCAGAAAGTTACAAAGTGCGTCACGGTGTCACCACTCTTCCGGTATCACACACAAACTCAGGCTGATTTTTATGCGGCGAGTTTCGCTGGTGACCCGAGTGACCCAACTTATATCCCACTGCCCCAATATTACTCAGCGGACTATCGACTCTCTGAACTCGAAAGCTATACCTATGGAGCAGGGTTGAGCATCCATGTGCACGACCGTGTCTCTATCGAACTGGGTTATAAGCGTTACTTGATGCACGGCACGGATCCCCAATCAAACGCCGATCAATACCCCAAGGCGCAGATCACGACGGTCGGACTAAATGTATGGTTCTGACGGAAAACAATCCCATTCGAGCACGCGTCTTTCAATCGGCCGTATTGCGTCAGGAAGGCGGGCTAACGACGCTTACGTTTCATGCGATGGGAACCTTGTGTCGCGTGAGCCTTGTCGAAACCGACACCTCCCAATCCAACCGGTTTCTCGATGCATTATTAAATTGGGTTGCGGATTTTGAGGCAAAGTATTCGAGGTTTCTCGAAACCAGTTTGATCCATCGAATCAATCAAGCCTCCGGTCGTGAATGGGTGGAGATCGACGATGAGACGGATCGTCTTTTGTCGATGTGCTCGGAGCTTCGTTTTTTTACTGGAGGAATTTTTGATCCCACTTCCTTGCCCCTGATTCGCCTATGGAATTGGAAATCAAACCCAACAGCCCTGCCCACTGCAGAACAAATCTCAGAGGCACGCGAACTTGTCGGGTGGCATCGAGTGCAACGTAAGCCGGGTGCGGTGCGACTCGCTCGCGAAGGGATGTGCCTTGATTTGGGTGGGATCGGGAAAGAATACGCCGTTGATTATGCGATCCAAATAGCGAATCAACATCAGATCGAGCATGTCCTCGTCGATTTTGGGCAGGATATTCGAGTGTTGGGGCACCCTCCTGGTAAACCGGCATGGCATATCGGCTTAGATAACCCCCAACGGCCGGGTTCGTGTTGGGCAAGTCTTGCCGTCAAACAATCAGCGGTTGCCACCTCTGGAGATTATCTCCGCCACGCCGTGATCAACGGACGCCGTTACGGTCATATTATCGATCCACGCAGTGGCTACCCGGTTGACAATGGATGCCTAGCGGTGTCAGTCATGGCTCCCTCTTGCACATTGGCGGGGATACTAACAACGACGGCCTTTATTCTTGGTCCAAAAGAAGGTCTCGAATTGATAAACCGAACTTTCGGCGCCAGCGGCACGATCATTACCAGAAAAGAAAAACTGATCTCTCCGCGGTTACATGAACACCTTGTCCAGTTCAACCCTGTTTCAACTCCTAGCCATGCTTAAAACCGGCGTGCCAATTTTTTGCAGAACGAGCCTGATGATGGTCCTATGGGTTCTGGTTTGGTTAAGCCCCTACTCGGCAAAGGCACTGGTGGTGAATGATGTATTTCCAGATTTCACTTCATTCGAAATGGAAGGCTCGATTCCAGATTTAAAAGGTAAGGTGGTTCTTGTGGATTTTTTTGCCTCGTGGTGCAGCCCTTGCAAGGCATCGTTCCCAGTGATGCAGGAGCTTCACAAGACCTATGGATCGAAAGGGCTTATCATTGTCGCAATCAATGTGGATGACAAAAAAGAGGATATGAAAAGATTTCTCACAAAGCATCCTGTTGATTTCGCCATCGTCCGAGACGCAACCAAAAAATTTGTTTCGACCGTCAAAATTCCGTCCCTGCCAAGCTCGTTTCTATTGGATCGTACGGGTCGCATTCGCACTATCCATCAAGGCTTTCGTGGAGGGGAAACCCGGCAAAAATATATCGATGAAATTGAATCTCTATTGAGATGAAGAATTGCATAAAAAAAACTCTGTTGATCCTAGCAGGAGTCATTTCCTTGTTAGGTTCCGGCTGCACCCATGTCTCCCCTTGGGAACGAGGCGCGCTCGCGGATCCACTCATGCGCCCTGATCGCGACGCCCTCGGGAGCCAATTTGCAGAACATATGTGGTTCTCGAGAGAGGCCGCGACGGGAGGCCGAGGATTGGGAGGCGGTGGATGTGGGTGCAATTGATCGGCTAGGAATTTACGCAAGCCAACCCATGAGAAACCAACCGATTGTTCGATGCAGGATTATCGATTTGAATCGTTCTACGATTCTATTGGTAACAGATCCATTCGACGTGTTGAAATGGGCTTCAATAGTTCCTGAGCAACTTACTTATCATTGAAATGAAAACGATAGGCGTCCCTGCCCTTGTATTGGCCACCGTGTTGCAATTATTTCCCATGCTCCGAAGTGCTGCGATATTCGAACGCATCACATCGCCGGTGTTCTCGATTATTTTTCGTTGGGCAACGGTCAGTGCAGCGGTGATGGGTAGCGTGGACGCGGTTTCAGGAGCCTCCACCCTGATTACGAATCCTCTCCAAGTCCAAGGAACGAACGGGGTGCCCCTTTCGGTCACGAGCGGAGGAAGAACGTATGCGTATCTCCCCTTAACCACCGGACCCGAACAAGCTCATTATTGGACGGCAACCGGTTTGCCATCAGGTTTGACATTGCAAGGAACGTCCGGCTCCCCTACGTGGAAAATCTTTGGAACTCCTGCGGTGGCTGGCATTTTCAATGTCGGTTTAACGGCAAAATATGTGCAAACCAGCGAGGCCGATCGCACAACGACAGCAACACTAGTGATCACCATTGTCGGAACAGCGACGGCACCAACCATCAGCAGCCAACCATCACCTCTAACTGTGAATGTAGGGGCTCCCGCTTCATTCACTGTCACTGCCAATGGGACAACACCGTTGTCCTACGAATGGTCCAAAGACGGAACCGTGATCCCTGCGGCAACAACCCAAACACTGTTGTTCCCTAATGTCATACTCTCTGACGCCGGAATTTATGTGGTGAAGGTTTCTAATAGTGCCGGCTCCATTTCCAGCACCTCCGCCAAACTTACGGTTAATGTTCCTGCGGCTGGTCCGAGCATCGTGACCCAACCTCAATCTCAAAGCGTTCATGCAGGGGAATCTGTGACCTTCAATGTAACGGTCGCCGGAACCGAACCGATAACCTACCAATGGTTACTTAATAATGCACCGATACCCGGCAAGACATCGCCATCCTTATCGCTGACAAATGTGCCCCTTGCCGCCGTAGGAAACTATTCTGTCAAAGTGCAAAACTCCATTGCACTCATAACCAGCACCCCCGCTCTTTGCTCTGTGGCTGGGTTGAAAATCTCCGCCATTCTCCCAGTTTCGAATGGCTCCAAACTGCAATGGTCCGCTCTCCCCAAGCACGGGTATATTATTCAATCCCGAGATTCATTAACGTCGGGTAATTGGGTTACCGCAGGGCAAATACAAAGCCTGTTAAATACGATCCAACTTGAGATAATCGTTAACTCGATGGCAACGACAGGACACCAGTTTTACCGGTTACAATCCATTTATTCACCGTAATCGGCAGACGTCGTTACCCTCACTCAAAGTAGATTACGAGTATCCATTTCAGAGGGTTAAGGAAGCAAAACTAAACGATAGTATTGGGAATCTTTCGCGAGTGGGAAATGAACCTCATTGGCTCCTGTGCCGATCTGATTGGTCACCGTTGTCCATCGGGAATCGGGAAGATTATCTCGACGCTGAATCGCATACCAGCGGTTGGGTTGACCATCAAAATGGAGTTCAATTTCGTTTTCAACAATGAATCGGGTTGCCAGTTGAAGACGGCTAGTTGGTTCTCTCAGATTTGTTCCCGCCAGCAGTTCATCAACATTTCTGAGACCATCCCCATCGAAGTCTCCACCGGGATTTGTAAGTTCAATCTGGGTCAGTTCGGAGGAGGTAAATAACAAACCTGACGCCGCTTTATATTCGATATTCTGTTTCACGTTGATCTGAATATCTGCGGTGCTTTCCATCAATCCATCGTGTGCGTGAAGACGCAACAAATAAGTTCCCTGGTTCCAAAACCGAGCCCAAGTTTCCGGTCGAGAAGGAGATTCTATGACACATTCACCAGGTCCGGTTAATTGTTTCCATGCGATCGAAAGACCTTTGCCAGTTGGAAACCAATCCTCTACGACTTTTCCAAAAAGTTGAACAGGCAGACCTTGGGTTACTTCCATCGTAGTCGCCAAGTCGATTCTTGGAGCTAGGTTGGGACTACCTTTTGAATCAAATCCAGGACTTGGGCCTCCAACGGGAATTCTCCAATTGAACCCATCATCCCCAAATGCATCCTTAAAAATACGCTCGGCACTCCATGCGGACGTTGCCCCCGATGCTGGCCATCCACGGCCGGCACGGTAATTTACTTGATCCATGGTCACGTAAACGGTGGTCACAGCTCCTGTGCCCCCTGCGTCAATCTTGGGTTGCTGCAACTCCAACAAATCTCCCTCATTCTTCAATTGTCCGACGTAAGGCCCAAGGATAGGAACGGTTGATGGGATTTGGTATCGAGCGCGAAAAGCTGCAGGGTTGGTATGGACGATCAACATCAACCCAGCGGGGGCGATCACTGCATTGGTTGGAAATTCAAAATCAATCCCGTTCAATCGCCAGCGACTTTCTGTTTGAAGACTCGTGAAACGAACCTCTTCCTGACCTAAGTTTTTTAACTCAATAAAGGGCTCCTCCGCTAAGGAATATGGGGTGAAGATTTCAGTGATCACCACGGGCCCAACTTTGGGGCCTGCATTGGCCTGTCCTAAACTGATGAAATTTTGGGGAGTAATCGATGTGCTGGAACCACTCTGATTTTCTTTTCCGATGGAAACATTTGGCCAAACGGCACCGAACTCAAACCCATCGCTGAAACCCGTTAATTGCCCTGCGGTATTGGCGGAAAAAATGAAAACGCCATCCCCATCGCGGTCCAAATGAAATCCTCCTCCGGGTTGCGCTACATTTCCATAATTCGCATCATGCAGAACAAGGAATCCATTCGCTGGAACGAAGGTGCCATCGGGGATTCGATGTTTATTCGGCTCGCGTGGATCATCCGTAATAAACCACCCCCCAATGTTCACAGGCGAGTTGTTCGGGTTCCGCAATTCGATAAAGTCTCGTAGGGGTGCCTCACTATTCGCCAGCACTTCATTCACATGAACTTCAGGAATCTGGCTGGGGACATTGCCCACGCCGGGATTCCCAAATGCAGATGAACTGGGTCTCCATGAAGTCTTGCTGGTCCAATCTTGACGAGAAGCAGCCTCATTACGAACGACGAGAGAAAATCCAAAACCATCGGTCGTTTTATACCAATCATCGTCATACAAGAAATCGAGAATGGGTTCGCCTAAAGAGCCTTCCAATTGGACTCGGTTTTGATCGTTGTTCAACGAACCCTTGAATACCCCTGCCACTCGATTGGTGTTCCCATACGAACGTTGAAACAGAGCGAGATCGTTGACAATGACAGCCCGCTCACCTTTGGCTAAAATTGGAATTGCACCGTTGCTAAAATTAAACTCAATACCTCCCAGCAATTTGAAACCCAACAAGCTCACGGATTTAGAGCCTGTGTTACAAATCTCGATAAATTCTGGGGCTCCAGCCTGCGGATGATACATGAGTTCCGTGATCACCACTGTCGGCCACTCCGTGACGTAGGTGGCAGCGATCGGAGCACTCCATAACAGACTGGAGGCTCGAGCTCGAGCAACGATGCGAGCGTTATTTGTTAATGTGATCGAACCACTATAGGAACTGGCGCGTGAGGAAATTCCCCCGCCCGACGTCCGTGGATCCGTACCATCTCGCGTATAATAAACGAGGGAAGAAGCTCCCGTCATACTTAACGTTGAAGGGTTCGCAATCGACCCCGCAGCTAGACTAAACGTTGGAGGTTTCTGGTTTTGGCTATCCATCCAAGCCATGCGACCCGTGATCCACTGTTTCATCCAGGTGACTTCATCCCCATACGTTTTTCCAATATACCAATTGGGCCACACGTAGGTTCCGAGAATGGGCCACTTCTGATAGTTGCGCACTTGCGATTCGGCGAGATAAACCATTTTTTCATCTACTGATCGCAATAACGCATCGGTGCTCCAAGGTCCTTGCCGCACTTCCGCCCAACGATCGATCCAGAGTTGCTTGAAATCGATATCCTGAAAAAGTCTTCCATACCACGGGTAACTCCCGTCATCCATCGAGGCGTAATACCATCCATTCGTCCTCCATCCTTCCAAATAGTCGGCATTCCCAAACGCCAAATTGAAATCCCAAGCCGGACCCATTTGCAATTTCCCTCCTCGATCCTTGAACATGTAGGAGCTCAACCGATACCCATCAATATTCTTCGCTCCTTCCACCAAAAGGTGGGTATCAATAAAAGAACGAGCGTCGATGAATTTCACCCAACCGTTGGTGGTATCTTTAAATTGTGTTCCGTAAAGGGCGGTTTCGAAACTTGCGAAAAAATCACTCACATATTTTTTTTGTAACGGCGTGATGATTTGCTCTTTCGGCTCCACATAAGCCAGAGTTTGACGAGAGGTGACAAAACCCGAATCACCCGGATCCAATCGATCTTTCTTAAAAATATATCCACCCGTTACTTCTGGATTACTATTTTGAGAGGGCAGTATCTCCTCAATATCCAGTCGGTTTTTTCCTCTTTTAATCTTTTCCATCAACACATAAACACCGACGTAATCGCTTCGAAGAAGTTTTCCGCCTGTGGTATCTAAAAACACCTCCACATATCGCGTGCGAACCGAGTAATGCCCCATCTTTGCGAACAATTCGTAGGATAAAACATCCCGCATCATCGTTTTTTCGGTGTAAGGCGCATACAGCACCCAATCCGATTCTTTAGGCATCCCTAAAAATGAAACATCCCGTCCATCCCCCACCTCATCCACGGCCTCGAACGCCAAGGAATGTTTCGGAAAACCAAGCGAACTACTTCCACGATATTTCGCCGTGCCACGCCCTTCGACAGAAGCAGAAGCTCCCAAGGTCGTTCTTCCATTTTCTTTGCTCGGTTCGACAAGTTGGAATGACACAGGCTGCTTCGTAGTTTCATTGAGAGCGATCCCGAAACTGGAAAGAACCATCACAGGAAGATTGGAGGAAAAGGCGGCAGCGGTACTATCAAGGATTGTAAAAGTCTCGGTGCGTATCGGTCCCGGTGCTTTCCCTTCCGCGAACACGCGTGATCTCACGACGGTCGTGCTCGAATACTGCAAAGGAAACGTATACAGGGTCGATGTTGATGTTGGAGCTTTACCGTTTGTAGTATAACGGATCACTCCATTTATTTCGGACGTCGTGAGTTTTACAGTGCATGTGTTGGTGAACGCTCCATTACCAGGACTGAATAAAACTGCAGCAGCCGGTTGCAACGGATTGATGGGATTCATTGCACCTGGAGTCGGTTGAACGAAAAACTGCGGAGAGCCACCGTCCAATCCGGCCAACCCGTAACTCACATCGGCACCTTGTTTGGGATATAGGGGAGCGTATTCAAACAGGATTTCCAGACCATCCGTATTCACTAACGCCAAGTATTCTCCTCCTGCAGATAAAGAAAAATTTGCATGTAATGGCTTCCCCATCACCGCCCGATCCTTGCCTGAAGCAAACAAAGTCAGGAAGCCCTTAGCCGCTATGTTCGTGCTTGGAAATTTCCATCGAGTTAACCACGCAGGATCATCCGTCAGATAATATCCTGCCATACCGACAGATTCATTTCCGCTATTAAAGATCTCAACCCAGTCTGGACGCTCACCATCCTCATCCATAAGACCCGCACGATTGTCGGCCAGAAATTCAGAAATCAGCAACTCTGCTTTCGCGTTCAACCCTGAAAAAGCCATTAACAGAATACACCAGCAACAAAAAATAAATCGATTCATGAATACCCAATCATCCTAAGCAAAGCATTCACTGCATTCAAACAAATCGACATTCAACCGGCAGAAACACCCAGGAACAGCCCCGTTCCGTAAAACAGAAAATAATTATCAATGGAAGTGTTTAGAAGGAGTCAGTGTTCGGCGTATTTTCCTTGCGGAATGTACCGGCAACGGCATATTCCAACCACCTTAACAGGCCAACATAGCTCAGTTGGTAGAGCAGCGCTTTCGTAAAGCGCGGGTCGTCGGTTCAATTCCGACTGTTGGCTCCAAATGAATCTTCTTTTGAAGTCCTCACCGTTTTTACAAATACCTTTACCAGTCCAACGAAATTGCCAATTAATGGGATGATTCGATTACTTGTTTTCTGACATACCAAGAGATAATTTAAATTCATTGTGCATAGTGTTGCGTTCGAGGCTCTGGGCTACACCATTTATTGGTATGGAATTTTTGCGGCCGTCGCTTTTCTGCTAGGTTTTTATACGGCGGGTCAGCGGGCTCCTCGGGACGGAGTATCCGCCGATTTCATCATGAATCTGGCTCCATGGATCATCGGAGGTGCGATCCTCGGGGCAAGGTTACTTTACGTGACCACTTATTATCAGGAGGAATTTGCCAATAAACCTTGGTATGAAATGTTCCTTTTGCGACGCAGCGGATTAGTTTTTTATGGAGGGCTGCTCGGCGGGTCACTGGCGACAGTGATTTATTGTCTCAAAGAAAAAGTTCCCATTTTGAAAGTAGCGGACATTCTCGCCCCGAGTATCCCACTGGGTCATGTATTCGGACGGGTCGGTTGCTTGATGACAGGCTGCTGCTATGGTCGCCCCACAGACTTGCCTTGGGGCATCCATTTTCCAATGGATCACTGGACTCATGGGGTCAAAGTTCATCCGACTCAAATTTATGAATCAGCTCTCAACGCCTTATTATTCGGCTGCTTGATCTGGTTCAGCCGACGCAAAAGATTTGATGGTCACGTTTTTGCCGTTTACCTCATTTGCTACGCATTGCTAAGGTCGTTGGTTGAACGCTTTCGAGGCGATTACCCTGAGGATCTTCGACCTTGGGGAGGATTGCTCACACCTGGACAGTGGGTAAGTGTCGGCATTCTGGCAGGTGGAATCCTTTTGTTGTGTTTACTTCCGAAGTTGGCGAAGGCGAAATCACTCGCGACCACCGCGAATACCAATAAAAACAATCCATGAACCAACCCATCGAGGAGGATTTTGAGGAACTAGGTGACCCTTCTGGTCAATGTGGTCGCACCACTGAAATTGTATGCACGGAAACCCTTCCCATGGGTCGCATGGACTCCTATCTCACCAAGATTTACCCAAAAGTTTCACGGGGGACATTTAAACGACTGATCGACGAAAGTCTGGTTCTGGTAAACGGTCTCGCCATTAAGCCTACTCACACTCCGAAGGCAGGAGATTCAGTTCATATTTCATGGCCAATTCCCAAACCGTCTGTAGCCCTAGCTGAGGAAATGAGTTTGGATATTTTGTTCGAGGACGCCGATATCTTGGTCGTGAACAAAGCTTCCGGTTTGGTGACCCACCCTTCCATTGGACACGCCACCGGCACTCTGGTGAACGGCCTCCTCCATCATTGCCAAGGCCAATTGAGCGGAATTGGGGGTGTAATAAGACCTGGTATCGTTCATCGCCTCGACAAGGACACAAGCGGCTGCATTGTCGTCGCAAAGAATGATGCTGCGCACATTGCATTGGCAGATCAGTTTGCCCATCGAACGGTCCAGAAGGTTTATCACACCATTACTTGCGGAATTATAGCGCAAGCTACCGGTCAGATCCGGGTGAATATTGGACGACATCCTCACCACCGTAAACGCATGACAACTTTGGCGGGAAATGCCGGACGAGAAGCGTGGACAAGTTTCCGAACCATTGAACGGCTATCTAAAGCCACATTTGTGGAAATTATGCTGCACACAGGACGCACCCACCAAATCAGGGTTCACTTTGACCACCTCGGCCATCCTGTAGTTGGAGATGGCACTTATGGGATCCGTCAAAATAGATTATTCATCCGTGAAACTGGGTTTACAGCCAACCGTCAGATGTTGCACGCGTCCAAAATCAGTTTTACCCATCCAGTCAACCAAAAACTATTGATTTGCCAAGCTCATCTACCGACCGATTTTCAATTTGCCCTCACCAAATTGAAATAAAACTACCCTATTCAAGCCGTTCGTCAGGGATCACCCTTTCAAGGATAATTCTTGGTTATCTGGCTTTGATTTTTTATTGGTTTTATCAGGATCGGTTTTATAAGACGCGTAATATCTATTTTGATAATAATAATACGAATAATAATATGAATCACGTCCTTCGAAATCAATATCGTTTACCACAACACCAATGATATTAATTCCCGCAGATTGGATGCGCTGAACCACCTTTCGAACAAGATTACGACGCACTTTGTTGAACTTCGATACAAAGACAATTCCATCCGCCATCGCACCAATCACCAAGGGATCGCTAACCGCCGAAACGGGAGGGCAGTCCAGAATGATTCGATCGTATTTTTTCTGAAGTTCTTCGAGGAAATGCAACATCCGGGAGGACCCAATCAACTCCGCCGGCGAGGAAGGGATTAAACCGCAAGTGATGGCGTCAAGATTAGGAACTTCTGTCTTCTGAACCGTATCTTCAATTGTTTCCACCTCGTTAGTCAGATATGCAACTAAACCTGTGGAACCGTGCAATTGGAATGCTTTATGCACGGTCGGACGCCGCAAGTCGGTCTCGACCAGAATTGTTTTGAACCCGGATTGTGCTAATACAATCGCTAGATTCGATGCCACCAGAGATTTTCCTTCGCCGGGGATCGCACTTGTGATTGCGATGACTCGGTGCTGATCTGAATTTTTTGCCAAAGAAAGAGAAGCTCGAACCGTTCGGAACCCTTCGGTACTGTTTGATTGCGGATCGAGATGAGCCTGCAGATCACGTGCCACAACGCTATTGGCTTTGATATGGGAGACATAACCGAGAAAAGGTAAGCGAAGAAATACCTCAACATCATCCTGGCTTCTCACCGTGTCATCAAGGTAATTGACGAACATCGCGAGTCCAAGTGCCATTGCTGCACCGGCAAACATACCAAAAACTAGAGTTATCATCACCCGAGGTTTTACTGGGTTTAACGGGATGAGTGCCTGATCAACAAGCCTCATGTTGTTGCTTGTTAATTTGCTGGTAAGTTCGGTTTCTTTCATCCGAACAAGCACGTTGTTGTAGATTGTTTTATTATTCTCAGATTCCCGCTTCAACATGCTATATTGAATCCGTAGCTGGTTAAGTTGTAGTTGTTTCTTTTCCTCGGAGACCACTAATTTTTGAAGCACTTCTTCTTGTTTTTTATATATTTGGGAATTGTTACGGATGGTTTGTAACACCGTTTCGCATTCTCTCAGCAAACTGTCTCGAAGATTGGCAATTTCGCTCCGGGCTTGAATGATCGTTGGATGTTTGTCCCGATATCGCTTCAACGAGGCCGCCAAGGCCGCATCCTTGACCGCTACTTCTTGTTTAAGTCGTTGCACAGTAAGATTTTCTGCCACTTGTGGAATCGACTCGAGGGGCTTACCGGCATTAAGAATATTATCAATTTCAGTGATCGTGCGGGCTGCCTGGGTAGAAAGACTTGACGCCTTTGATACATCAGCCTTTGCCTGTAATAATCCTTGGCGCACGATGTTTTCACCTTCCTCCAATGAAACCTCGTTGTAATTC
>CAMBHS010000058.1 GCA_945867235.1 Akkermansia muciniphila | reverse complement strand
GCTCGATTATGGACTCATGATCGAGCAGAAATTTGGTTTTATCACTTTCGCTGTATCTTTGGGATTGCTCCTTTTCATTGGTTCATTCCTGCGTGAGGAAAACGCGACAAACACTCCGCGCCCGGATCAAACATTGACCCCAAACCCCGCATGACGCGTTCGGAACTGAAAATATTTGGATTCGCCTGCCTTGTGATGGCTGTGGGAGCACTTTTATTGTTAAGGCTACAACGCGTTCAGAAGCTGGGTATCCCCGGTGTTGTTGTTGTGCAAGAACCCATCCACAACCCGTCCGGTCGAGTTGTGGGGAAGCAAAGTGTATTCCTTCCGCCGGTAGTCGAAGGCTTTAAATTCGAGAAACAACCAATCACAGATGTGGAACTCAATTGGTTGCCGAAGGACACGACCTACGCTCGCGGCCATTACAAAGCACCTGATGGTTTTGAAACACTGACCAGCGTCGTGCTCATGGGTTCGGATCGCACCAGCATCCACAAACCCCAATACTGTCTTGTCGGTCAGGGATGGAAAATTGAAAAAACTGAGATCGAGACTGTGCGAATTGCAAAGCCATTCCCGTACGATATGAAGGTGATGAAACTCACGACATCAATCCAAAAACGCATCAACGGTAAACCCCAAATGATCCATGGATTGTATACCTACTGGTTCGTAGCTGATAAGCAAATGACCCCAGATCATCTGGAACGCATGGTTCTTATAGCCCGTGACATGTTGACTTCTAACACGTTGCAGCGTTGGGCGTATATCACCTATTTCTCCATATGCTATCCCGGTGGTGAAGAAGCTTTATTCGAACGCATGAAACAGGTGATGGCTCTCACCGTCCCAGAATTTCAGCTCGCAACTGGGGTTCCAAGCCAGAATCTAGGATTTGACATGCCCATGTCACTAGGTAAAGTTCCCGAATTCGGGTTTAGTGCACCCTGATCCTACAAATCATGCCCCGTCGCAAAAAACAGGTTATTGCGCGAGTCCGCAAAACAATGGACGGCTTCTTGTTTTGCTTCGCACTGTTTTTAGCACATCTTTTAAGAAATAATTGGATCCTGCCGGAATGGGTTCTGACGATGTTCGATGGAGTCGATTCCATCCATCCTTTTTCCAACTGGCTTTGGCTTTTAGTGGTTATTTTCCCTTTAGGTCCGTTTCTTTTGGACTTACAGGGTTTCTATCAACGCTCGATTTCTCCAAGTCGGTTGCGCCTTGCGTGGACGGCTTTCAAGGCCAGTGCTGGACTCATCATGGTGCTCAGTTTTGTTTTATTGCTCACCAAACAGGATTTATCCCGCACCGTGGTTCTTTTTTTCGGACCGATGGCTTTGATCCTGATCCTGCTAAAGGAGGAAGGTGTCCGCTATTTTCGCAGGACAGCTTTGGCTCATGACCAATGGCAGAAAAATTTTATTTTGGTTGGAACCAAGGAAGATTCATTGCGGATGCTGGACGAACTTCAAAAAGAATTATCCAAAGAATTGAAAATCGTGGCGCATCTTAACCTCAACGAACATTCAGCAGAAGATCTGGTGCAGATGCTCCACAAGCATTCGGCGAATGGAGTTTTAATTGCCGCAACACACACGTATTTCGGTCAGATTGAGCAAGCCATCCAAGCCTGTGAGGTGGAGGGAATTGAAGCATGGCTGATGGCCGATTTTTTAAATACTCAGTTTAGTCACACGACTCTCGACGAATATAATGGACGCCCCATTCTCATTTTTCGCAGAACCCCCGAGGATTCATGGCAACAGGTCATCAAGCAGATTATCGACACCGTAGGCGCAGGCTTCGCATTAGTCGTTCTGGTGCCATTGCTGCTTGCTGTTGTCGGATTAGTAAAACTCCTCTCTCCTGGGCCTGTGTTTTTTCGGCAAACACGCAGTGGGCTTAATGGCAAACCTTTCACTATGTATAAATTCCGATCCATGGTGACGAATGCTGAGCAAAAAAAGCAGGAATTAGAGGTCTTCAATGAAATGACAGGACCTGTCTTCAAGCTCACGAATGATCCTCGGGTTACACCATTGGGCCGGTTTCTTCGTAAATACAGCCTTGATGAACTTCCTCAATTAATCAATGTGTTCCGAGGGGATATGAGCTTGGTGGGTCCCCGACCCTTGCCGGTTGAGGAAACACATCGTTTTTCGGATCTCGCCCATCGCAGGCGGTTGTCAGTCAAACCTGGGTTGACGTGCCTCTGGCAAATCCAAGGCCGAAGCAATGTGCTCGATTTTGCAGATTGGGTAAGACTCGATCTCGAGTATATCGACAATTGGTCATTGTGGCTGGATATCAAAATCCTATTTTTAACATTCCCCGTCGTGATCCGAGGTAGCGGCGCCAAGTGAAATCGGCACGCCTCATCAAGTCGAAACCAACATCCGTCATCACAGGGGGCGCGGGTTTTCTTGGGTCACACCTTTCGGATTATCTTTTGCAGAAAGGGCACAGTGTCATTGTTATTGATAATCTCATCACGGGTTCCATCCGTAATATTGCCCACCTCGTTGGGAATCTCGATTTCAAATTTATTCAACAAGACATCACCGAGTTTATTTATCTCGATGTTCCCGTCGATTACGTCTGGCACTTTGCCTCTCCTGCGAGCCCGATCGATTATCTTGAATTGCCAATTCAAACACTGAAGGTTGGTTCGCTCGGCACTCATAAAGCACTCGGATTGGCCAAGCATAAAAAGGCAAGAATTCTGCTCGCCTCAACTTCGGAAATTTATGGAGACCCACTGGTGCATCCCCAACCGGAAAGTTACTGGGGAAATGTAAACACGATCGGACCTCGTGGATGTTACGATGAGGCTAAACGCTTTGCAGAAGCCCTCGTCATGGCCTACCACCGAGAGCATCAGGTGGCGACTCGCATCGTGCGGATATTCAATACTTACGGCCCTCGCATGCGGTTAAATGACGGTCGCGTTGTCCCTTCATTTGTCGTCGCTGCAATGCAAAATAAGCCTGTCACCGTTTATGGAGACGGGTCGCAAACCCGAAGTTTTTGTTATGTCTCAGACCTCATCGAAGGGATCTATCGATTGATGATGAGCGACACTCATCTGCCAGTAAACATTGGTAATCCACGAGAATTATCCATGCTTGAATTTGCTCGCCAAATCATCCGAGCGACGGCTTCCAAAAGCAAAATTATTTTCACGCCGCTTCCAAAAGATGATCCTAAATTGCGTCAACCAGACATCACCCTTGCTCGGCAACTCCTGAACTGGGAACCTATAATCGGCCTTGAATTAGGCATGGAAAAAACCATGTCCTATTTCGAAGACTTGGTAAAAAGCACTGTGAGGAAAAACAAAAAATTCACATGAATACATTTTTTGGATTTTTGTGTTTGACCCTACGCAGGATGTTCTTAAAGTCTGCACCCAAGTTTCGCATCACTGTTGCCACTGGGTTTGGGACCCATTGGGAACGATTTGTGCCCAGAAGCTGTCAAACTATTAATGATCAACAATAAATCATTTCTGAGCCTCGAATTCGGGGCAGGCAGTGTGAAGATTGCAGAGTTCGAAACGAACGATGCAGGCTCACTGACTTTGAAGCAATTTGGGATCAAATCCCTCGGGATTGAGGGATCACAAGACGCCAAGCGCGAGGCCGCACTTCAGAAAGCGTTGAAGGAACTCTTGGCACAGGGACAGTTCAAATCGAAACAGGTCAATGTTTGTGCTCCAGGCTTTCACGTTTTTTCTAAATTCGTCAAGTTGCCCCCGGTTGACAAATCCAAAGTCACCCAGATCATTCAATACGAGGCACAACAAAACGTGCCCTATCCCTTGAATGAAGCGGTTTGGGATTACCAGATCATGGGCACCACCGCTGCCGGTGAGATTGAGGTTCTGCTCGTCGCGATCAAGACGGAAATGGTGGAAGGACTCTTTCGGGTCGGCGCAAGTAACAATCTCAAATTGCAGTTGGTCGATGTCAGCCCCGCAGCACTCTGCAATTCGTTCCGGTTCAACTACGGCGACCTTGATGGCTGCACGATGCTTCTCGATATCGGTGCAAAAACATCGAACATTCTGTTTTTCGAAAAAGGGAAGGTTTTTGCCCGCTCTATCAACATTGGAGCTAACTCCATCACCCAAGACTTTGCTGCCGAATCAAAACTGCCCTTCGCAAAAGCGGAAGAAATCAAGATTTCCAAAGGATCTGTCAGTCTGGGCGGTGCCTATGCCGAACCCGAGGACCCACAGGAAGCTGCCATCTCCAAGATTGCCCGACAAGTTCTCACGCGCCTTCATATTCAGGTCAATCAAACGATCCAGTTTTATCGTTCTCAACAAGGCGGCTCGGCTCCCGTGCGACTGTTTTTAGCCGGCGGAGGCTCGGTATTGCCGTTTTCTAAAGAGTTTTTCACTGAAAAACTTAATATCGAGATCGATTACTTTAACCCATTTCGCAACATTCAGTTTGATCCCTCAGTCAACCTCGAAGAATTAGCTAGCGTCGCTCATTCCTTCGGAGAAGTGGTTGGTTTGGGTCTGCGGAACTTGGCAGAATGCCCTGTTGAACTTAACCTAGTTCCCAAAAGCATTCGCAGCAAACTGGCATTCGACTCGAAAAAGCCTTATTTCGTGGCTTCGGTGATCAGTTTGGTATTAGTGGTTTTTGTTTACGGTTGGTTTTTTAGCAAAACAGCCTCCCTACGCCAAACATCATTGGACGATCTCAATACCCAGATTGGCCCAGCAAAACTGAGGTCCGAGGAGCTTGACAAGCAACTCAACAGAATTCGGCGATCAGAAACCGCAATCGACCAGTATGCGGCCTACTTAAAAGACCGATTTTTCTGGGCAGACGCTCTCGTTGAAATGCGGAAGTTGCTCCTTCAATCTGAGGACAAAATGGCGCGTAACGACGTTGGGGTCTGGATCGAGACGTTTGGAACAGTCGCTGCTGAAGAAATTGAGGAAGAGGCTCCCCAGAGCGGTGGGATGAACAGTTCCATGATGTTTTACCTAAGCAACCCTGAACTGGCTCGCCGATATTTCCCTCATCTATTTCGAGGTGGGGCTGGTGGCCCAGGTGGACCCGGGGGAATGGGAGCGCCCGGTGGAGATGGCGACAAGGGAGGCGATTCGCCCATCACCGCAGCACCCCCAAAGCCCAAGGCTCCGGCTAACAGCAATACCAACTTAGTAACGATCGACATCAAATTCAGGGCGGTCAACCTCAATAGAAACGGGGAAAGCGCGGCCAACAATAAACTAGCTTACGCTGTTGAAAATGAGTTTAAACAAAGCACGTTTTTTGACTCGGATGGCACGAAACTTGCCGGTGAATTAGAGTCCGTCGAGTCAACGGCTCAGACTTTTACTTTCGGGATGCGCTTGAAATTACGTAACCCGATGAAGATGTAATATGGCGTGGTTTAAGAATAATCTCGTGTTCGTGGTGATCGTTGCTGTCGCGTTCAGCCTTCTTGGCTTGGCGGGGTGGTTTACTTTTGACCAATACACAAATGCGGAAACGGTGGCACTCACCTTAGCCGATGCGACGCAACAGTATAAGGATCTCAACAGCAAGCCGGTGTTACCTGGAGACTCTAAAACGAATAACATCGAACTCGCGAAACTCGAAAATACTCGACTGGCAGATTTTTCCGCTCGCGTTACTTCCTATTTGGCTCCGGCGAATGTGCCCACCAATTTGGATAATTTGAACTTCAGCATCCGCCTGAACGAATCGATTAGTAAAATGCGTATCGATGCCGCCAAGGCAAACGTGGTTCTCCCGATAACGAATGGATATTGGTTCACCTTCGCATCCCAAAAATCAGCGGTGGAATATAAAGGGATCGAGAACATGGCTGCACAGCTTTATGATGTCGAGGGGATCATCAAAATTCTTTATGATGCTCGGGTTCATTCCATCGCTCAGCTGAAGCGTCCGCCTGCCACCCCGGATGAGCCCAATAACGGAGATTTTCTGACACGTAACGCAAAGACGAACGAGGCAGCGATCGTGACTCCATACGAGGTGACATTCACAGGGTTCAGTTCTGAATTGGGACGCGTGATGCAAGGGTTGGCGAATGCAACGAATTGTTTTGTGGTTCGCACGGTCGGTGTCGGGATAGCAGGGGGACCCGCTTCAGCCAAGTTAACGACTCCTGCTTTCATTGCCGCTCCTAACCAATACGGGCAAGGTGGTATGAATCGATACAGCGGGATGATGCCGCAGATGGGATTTCCCGCCGCCGGAAAGCCCAAAGCACCCAACGCGCTGCTTGACGAGAACAAGCTCCGCATCACCCTGCAACTCGATTCTGTGCGGATGCAAGCCGCTACAAAAAAGTAATTTTCAATGGAGTTCCTCAAGAAACATTACGAAAAACTGATTCTAATTATCGTCCTACTGATTCTTTCAGCGGGTGCGGTGATGATGCCGATTTCAGTTTCTCAACAGCGAGAGGCTGAAGAAGCTCGGCGTTCTGAATTACTTCGACCTAAAGTCAAAGCGTTAGTCCCCGTGGATCTGGTCACCAACGAGATGACACTCACCCGGGTTCAAACAAAAGTTGATTTTGACCTAGCCGGCCAACATAACCTTTTTAACCCTGTGAAATGGGTTCAAAAATCAGACGGTTCTTTCATCAAGGTTAAAACAGGGAATGAAATCGGACTCGGTGCGATGGTTGTTAGTGCCATCACTCCGTTAATGTTGACGGTTTCATTTGATGAAGTGACGGGTACGAATGATTCCCTGAAATATACGATTACAGTCGTGAAGGAAACCCTTCCTCAAGGAAATCGAAAGGCAACGCGCCAAGTCGAACCCAAGGCTGATAATTCCTTGCTGGCAATTAAGAAAGTAACAGGACCCGTTGAAGCTCCCACGGCGATTACTTTGGAACTGAAAGGGGATCGTGATCCAATCACGATCACAAGAGAGAAAGGCTATTCCCGCGTTATCGGGTATTCCGCTGACCTCCGTTATGATCCTGAAAATTTGATACGTAAAAACGTGCGCACCAAAGACCAAATTATGCTCGGCGGCGCATCGGGTGAACTATACAATGTTATTGCCATTGAACCGGGTGAGGTTGTATTTTCAGCCAAATCTAACCTAAAGCAAACAGCTGTTAAACTGAGTGCCGCCACAAAATAAAAGTGACTTTCGAATAATCCAAGCCCATGATTAAAGTAGTTACCACGACCTTGATGCTGATGGCGATGTGCGCCAGTTTTCGGCCAGTCCACGCCCAATCCACGCCCAGTCAGATCGCCAGCGAGGAAGCGGTACGCCGCCAAGCACTCATGATTCAGTTGCGGCACACCCTAGCTGAAGCGAAAAAAATCCACGCTAAGGGAGAGCTCGCTGCGGCTGCCAAAAAGTATGAAGACGCCGTAGCTTTATCGCTGAAACTAGGCGCGAACATTGATAATGAGCAACTTGAGGCGTTTAATGGCCATGCAGTCGCTCGATTGGAGCTCGCTGCTGCCGCGCAGAAGAGAAAAGACCTTACTGAATCCGATGCCCAGGTGGTTCGTATTCTCCGTGTCGATCCGAAGAATCCTGATGCACTGCGTTACAAGGCTCAGAACGATCAATTAATTGCTAATACAAAAGGCACAGTTCCCAGCAAGGAAGTAATGGCCAAAGTGACCGAGTTTAATGCGGAACACACCGCCACATCCATCATTGTTCAAGATGCACGCGTTTTAATGGAAATGGGTAAGTTGGATGAGGCCGAGTCCAAATTAAAATTAGCAGTCAAACAGGATCCGGAACATCGCGCAGCATTTTATTACCTGAATTTGATCAAAGAAAGCCGCTATGCCCAAGAAGCACGCAAACGCGAAATGGCAGCCAAAGATAGCATGGTAGAAGTGGAGAAGACCTGGAACCAACCTGTACAGCGTGAGTTACTTCCATCTAATAATCCATTCGCCCGAACGAACAGAATTTATACGAGTCTCGGGCGTCAGTTGATTAACACAAAATTAGAAAACATAGTTCTAAAAGAATGGGGCAACGCGAGTGATTTACCACTTAGCGAGGTTATTAAAGAACTGAGCAACGAAATCAAAAAAATTGATCCTGAGAGCAAAGTTGAAAATCGCGGGATCAATTTTATTATAAGTTCTCAGTTGGATAAGCCCGGTCCCGCACTTCAGCAAGGGGTCGATCCGTTGACTGGTCAACCAACGCTGCAACAATCTACAGAGCCACCTGCTGAGATCGAAAATTATACCGTCAAAGTTGATCCTCCTCTGAAAAACATCAAAATCGCGCATATTCTGGATGTTCTTATTAAAATCGCGAAGCCCCCGTTGACAAGCCAGGGAGCAGCTCCACGAATCAAATTTTCAATTGAAGATTACGCGATCATCATTAGCCAAAGTGCGCCTGAAGCACCTGAACTTTTTAATCGAACCTTCCGTGTCAATCCTAATACATTCAAACAGGGACTGGAAGGTCTAGGCTACAGTTCTAATCCGTTCCAAGGCTTGGTTCAAACCACAGGCGGAGGAGGGGGAGGTGCTGGTGGTGGTGCCGGCGGAGGAGCGGGAGGTCAAAGTGGACAGAATGGACAAAGCGGACTAGGCGGAGGAGGACCCGGTGGCTACTTCACATTCGGCGGATCATTACAGGGGGGTCAAAACGGACAAGGGGGCGGTGGCGGACAGTCAGGTGCTGGCGGAGCCGGTGGCACAGGGCAGAGCTCAGGAGGTATCCCCTTTGTCACGTCGGTGATAATCAATGGACTTTCAACCATACAAACTGAAGTGCGGTTGTTCTTCCAAGCAGCAGGGGTTGATTTTCCTCCAGGAAATACAAATCAAGCCGGTGCGGCTGGTTTAGGGGGCGGCGGATTTACAGGTGCAGGTCAGCAACCCGGTGGAGCAGGTGCGGCAGCAGTACCACAGTCCAAAGCGCTATTTTATAATGATCGAACTGGCGTTCTCTTCGTCAGAGCAACGATGCGTGACCTTGATATCATGGAAGCCGCCATCCAAGTGTTAAATATTACTCCGGACCTAGTTACCATTGAAGCTAAGATTGCCGAAATTACGCAAACTGACAGCAAAGGGGTTGGGTTTGATTGGTTCCTTGGGAATTTACTCATGGGTGGTGGAAAGGTCGGTCTGACAGGAGGATCACAAGAATCCCTGACAGCACCTGCATCCGTTCCTAACCCATCAGGGGTATTCCCCAACAGTGGTGGATTTGGATCTGTATTACCTAACGCATCAACAGATCAATTGCTAACGACAGGATTGCGGAACGGAAATAGCCAAATCACACCTGTTGCAACACTGAGTGGTATTTTGACAGATCCACAATTTCGCGTTGTCATTCGCGCATTAGAAGAACGTCAAGGCGTTGACTTGGTTTCCGCCCCAAAAATTACGACGGTGAGCGGTCGCCAGGCTCGTATCGCGGTTGAAGAGACTCAGACCATTATCGTAGGCCTCGGTGTTTCCGGATTGGGCGGTGGTGCTGGCGGTGGCGGTGGGGGTGGGGTTGGCTTGGGAGGTGGTTTAGCCGGAGGTCAAAGTGGCGGTCAGACCCAATAGCAACGTGAACGAATATCTTTTTACCCGCATGAACTATAAAATTACATTCCTCTTGGCTGCGGCCTTGTTTCCAGTTTTTCTGGGACAAGCACAAGTTTTGCAACAGGCTCAAACCATTCCTGCAATCACGCCTCAGGCCGCTCAGATCCCGTTTGGATCCGTTCTAGACGTTATCCCCTACGTGTCTGCCGATGGATATACGATTCAGATGAGTATTGTCCCGACGTTGACCGAATTTTTGGGGTATGACACCGAGAATGCTCGCCAATTCCAGACAGTCGTAGGAAATGCTCCTGTTCAACCGACTCCGTTACCAAAATTTAGGGTTCGGCAGGTCACTACAAGTGCGATTGTTTGGGATGGTCAGACGATCGTTCTTGGAGGGTTGATTGCGGAAACAGTCTCGAAAACTCGGAGTAAGATACCTGTGATGGGGGACATTCCACTTTTAGGGCGATTTTTCCGAAGTGAATTCAAAAATAGTGTCAAAAAGAACCTCGTTATTTTTGTATCACCAACCATTATTGATCCCGCTGGCAATCGCATTCATCCCCCGGATCAACCGATGCCTTACGATCCGAACCTGATTCCTAATCAGGGAGATGGGATAAAGCAGTAAGAATCAGTTCCTATCTCACCTAGATGAATTCAGCAAAGTCATTCGACCCAGCGCCGAGCAGAAAAATCCTGCTTGTTGACGGTCATGCCTATGCTTATAGGGCTTTTTATGCCATTCGCGAAATGACCGGTCCCGATGGTGCAGGCACGAATGGAATTTTCGGATTCATTCGGATGATTCATCGGATGGTAGATTTCGTCAACCCAACCCACGTTGCAGTAATCTGGGACGGAGGATTGGCACCGGAACGATTAAATTTATTACCTGACTATAAGGCCGATCGACCTTCGATGCCTCCAGAATTGGACAGGCAAATTGAGGAGATGTGGGGATTTTTGGATGCTTCCAATATTACATCAGCTTTCATCCCTGGGATTGAGGCCGATGATTTAATTGGAACATTGACCCACCAAGCCGTTCGTGATGGATTTAGTGTTGTCATCGCTTCCTCGGACAAAGATTTCATGCAATTGGTCAACGACAACGTCGGGTTGTTGAATCCAACAGACAAAGTCCCTCGCATTTGGGGAGTTGCGGAAGTCGTTGAAAAATCAGGAGTGCTCCCCACCCAGATCGTTGAATGGTTAAGCCTTATTGGTGATAGCGTGGATAATATCCCAGGAGTTCTTGGGATTGGGCATAAGACAGCCACGGAACTTCTCCAAAAATTCGGAAGTATTGCCGGCATTTTTGATGGAATAGACACAGTCACAGGCACAAAAAGACGCGAATCTTTGCTAGGTTCCAAGGATATCCTAGCCCGTAATTTGGAATTGATCCGGTTGCATACTAATTTGGACTCTCCGGTCACACTTCAAGAGTGTTCACGCCAAGACGAAAATCCAACCCTGCTTAGCGAATTATATAGTCGATGGGGGTTCCGATCCCTGCTAAACGATCTGGTGATACCGCCACTCGAACAATCTGTTTTGTTTTGATAATGATGTTCATTTCACAATTCATGATGACCAATGTAACAAATAAAAGGCAGCCAGTGATTTTGCCTGCTGGGAATGATACTAGGTCATGGTTTACGAAATTTGCCGCGATCGCACCTGTGGGACTCGCGTTAGCATTCGGATCGGCAGTGCAAGCCGCAAACCCGTTGACGGTTGCGAGTTCCGAGTATCGGCTTGTAGGAACCCAGGTGGGTGATCAATCCAAAGCCCAAATGGCTTTTGGTTCCAAAGGTGGATTTGCCGTCTGGCAAGATAATGCCACGGATAACGATGGTCTCGGCATTAGTGCGAGAAGGTTCACTTCGATCAGTTCTGGTTCCTTTGCAGCCTTTCCTGTGAACATCACCGGTGAAGGGGATCAGGAAAACCCTCAAGTAGCTATGTTTCCAGATGGGGGTGCCTTGTTTGTATGGCAAAGCGGCGCACTGGGTAATCAACACATCCGAGGTCGCATCATTAATGCGATGGGAGTTTTTGAGGGTGCAGAATTTTTAATCAGCCAGAATCTAACATCCACGCAAACTGATCCTGCCCCTACGATTCTTCCAGACGGGTCATTCCTCGTCGCCTATTCCAGTTGGGCGCAAGATGGAGATATGAATGGAGTCTTTGCTCAACGATTAGCACGTAATGGAACAAAGATTGGTTCTGAAATCTCCGTCAATCAAACCACGCGTTTTAATCAACGAAGTGCTGCTATCACAACACTTACACAAGGCAAGTCATTGATCAGTTGGGTATCCGAAGGCCAACGATCCGAAGATTCAGTTGATATTTACGCTCGATTCGTTGGGTTAGATGGGAATCTAATGGGTAATGAGTTTTTGCTTAATACCAGCAAGGAAGCATGTGCTAATCCAAATCTTACCCCACTCGCCAATGGCGGATTTATGGCAGCATGGTCGGTGCTTCATTCTTCAGAGACCCGAAGTGATTGGGACGTCTACGCACGTTCATTTAAATCGGATGGCACCGCTGCAATGGCCGAGCGTGTAATTAATACCTATATCACGGGAAGCCAGTTTTCGCCTAAACTTTCACGGATCGGTTCCAAGGTCGTTTCCGTCTGGACAAGTTTTGGGCAGGATGGGATGCAAGAAGGAATTTATGGTCAGGTTCTCAACCAGGACGGATCCCGAGCCGGTGAAGAAATCGCCATCAACACCACCAAAGCGAGTCGCCAAGTCACACCTGCAGTAACAACCGATGGGCAGCAGTCCATCGTGGTCGCATGGAGTTCATTTACTGGCATCCAATCGAGTTTCGATCTTTTAGCACAACGATATACCGTTGAAGCCAGTAAAGTGCTGCCAGCACCCGGGACGCCATGGGCGACTGCGTTAGGCGTAAACACCATCAGTGTTTCTTGGCCTGAAGTATTGGGGGTTTCAGTGGGATCCTATTCCCTCATTGTTGATGGGAAATCTTCAACCCCGTTAAACACGACGAACCTAGTTATATCCATATCCGACGCCACTTGGTTGCCCCAATCAACGCACACGTTCGAGCTAGCCTATTATGACCAAGACGGGAATATCTCGACCTACTCGACTCAGGTTGTTGCGAAGACGTGGGGAGCAGACCTGAACAGCGATCAACTTCCGGATGATTGGCAAAAGGATAATTGGGGATCTGTTTGGCCTTCAGCTCAAGCAGATGAGGATCAGGATGGAGCGAACAATTTGCAGGAGTTTTTGGCTGGAACCAATCCGCGGAATGGGGATAGCAGTTTGAAAACTTCACTATTAACAACGCAAGCTGGAATACGCCTTCAGTGGTCCACTCAACCTGGATACGTTTACCAAGTCCAATCGACTATTGATCTTAATAGTTGGTCTGATGCGGGTTCCCCACGCTTTTCCTCGGGCGCCACGGACTCTGTGCCAACCAGTTCTGATGCTGATATTCGCTATTACCGTGTGATCCGACTCCGATAAATTGTATGCTGTGCATCTCCAGATATTTGACGATCGGTTTGCTCGCGGTCTTGGTGACTGTGAATGCAAAAGCGTTTTCGCTTCTCGGCCCCTTTGAATCATGGCAAACCGCTGGTATTGGTTACAACCCACGGGGTGGTGAACTTGGCGGGCCTCACGCCTTGGGCGATGAATTTCGGTGGGTGGACGGTCACATCACCTACGGTTTTGATTCTTCATTTGTGAACTATTTCGGTCCCGAAGGGATCAAACAGGTCAATGCAGCGATGCGGATCATCAACAGCCTCCCACCGCTTAGCACAATCACAACGAACGACCTTTTAAATACCGCGAAATATCCACTAGTGGCATGGCGCTACAATGGAACTGCTCAAGCCCTAAATCTGAGAGATTTGAAATCCACAGCGTTATCCTATGTTCTTGAAGGATTAGGACTGGGGCAATCCGAACGCTTTGCATGGACTTTGCGGGTTCGTAGCACTTCGACTCCGAATTTGACGAATTACCTCGTTTTCAATCGTAATTTCGACCCCATCACTTTTAGCCCAAGTCCTTATGTAAACGGGGAACGATATTCCTACCGTATTCGTGAATTCACACAACCGGATTACGCCGATGCAGTAGAGTATGTCGTTGATAAAGCGAAACCATCGTTCAGCAGCGTGGCTGGTGGGACCTTTGGATCAGCAATTTCCTCTTCCGCCATCAGTTTGGGGAGTTATTACATGAACCTGACACGGGATGATGTTGGAGGTTTACGTTATCTTTACCAACGATTTAACCAAAATGTTGAAGGTCAGGCGTCCGCAGGTTCGACCTTTATCCAGGTAACTAATTACGATAACGCCACGGTTCAAACGAATTATGACTTGAGTTTATTTTCGATGCGTAGTTTGACTAACAATGCCGCTCAATTGGCTGGTCTGTATCCTGGTTTGGTCATTACTCAAACATTGACCACCGTTAAACCGGCGATCGTAGTGGGAAGTGTCGAATTAGCATCTGGTTCTGTACCGTGGAGCCCTGACGGAGCCAATTTGAAACTTAAGACAAACTGGATGCAAACCAACATCGTTGTTTACAGCCACAAAATTGCCAATGTCTTTACCAACTTGACATCGCAAACATCGACAGTCGATTCCTACGACGTCATCCGCACAAAAGATATATCTTCCTCTGTCGCTAATCCTGTTTTTCTAACCAACCAAGTGAATGGGATTACTAAATTATTCCAGCATTTAGGCACCAATATCCCTTCAGGATCGTTCAACATCGTCAATCGTTGGTTATACAGCGGGGCACCGGATTTCAGTCGGTTCGCGACCAATCCAGTGGTTCCTCCAGTCGAGTTGGTAACGTTTACAACAAACATCCTTTATGCCGCCACCACGCCATTGCAGGTGACCAATTACGATGCCGCGATAACACAGCGTAGTTTCGATCTCTCCTTGTTTTCTCTTCACAGTGTAACGAACACTGCGGCACAGATGATCGCTTTATACCCTGGATTGGTGATTACGCAGACTTTGACCACCGTGAAACCGGTTCAAATTATTGG
This sequence comes from Akkermansia muciniphila, assembly GCA_945867235.1. Classification (GTDB taxonomy): domain Bacteria; phylum Verrucomicrobiota; class Verrucomicrobiia; order Limisphaerales; family SXQI01; genus SXQI01. The sequence goes on along the minus strand of CAMBHS010000058.1, from coordinate 1,236 downwards.
GAATCTTTATCTAAAACCAGGTTCCGTTCCATGGAGTCCAGACGGTGTCAATTTATCGTTGGTGTTGGCGACAAATTTCCTCAACACAAATATCACCATCTACAGCCATAAATTCGCGAACACACTTACCAATCAGACAGCACCTACTTCCTTCAGGGAAATACGCGATGTGGAAATCAGGAAAAGCATTCTGTCCTCGGTGGCAAATCCAACTTTTCTCACGAACCACATTAATGTAGTCAATTTTACAAATACTGCGGATGGTAAACCTGTTCCCAAAGGTTCAATTACTTTTGTTAACCGATGGCTAGCCGATCGATCCCCTGATTTTAGTATTATCCCTGGAATTTTGCCGTTGGTTCAGGATGTTAGCTTCATCACAAACATTCTTTATGCGGCGGCAGCTCCGCTTCAGGTGACCAATTATGACAACGTGGCGGTGCAGACAAATTATGATCTAACCTTGTTTTCGATGCGCAGTTTATCGAACAATGCAGCGAACCTGATCGGGCTTTATCCTGGGCTTGTCGTGACACAAACACTATCGACCGTAACACCTGTTGTGAGGATCGAACGAATTTATGTCGATACGAATCAGGTGGCTTGGAGTGCTGCAGGGGTATTCCTTCCGATCGTCCTGAAAACGAATTACGTCACCGTTAATATTCCCGTATTTTTCCACAAGTTTGCGAATGTCTATACCAACCTTGTAGCGAGAACATCCGACATTATATATCGGGATGTCAGCCGCGTAAAAGGTCCGTTCTCATCAGGGAGCAACCCTACCTACGTCACCAATCAGGTTAGCACTACGATTGCGACAAATTTGCCTTCGGGTTCAATAAACATCGTCAACAGATGGTTGCTTGACGGATCCCCAGATTTCAGTCGATATCCAATCAGGACGGAGGATTCTACTTATCATTTAGTGAATTCTAATATTGGGTCAGGAACTGGCTCGAGTGACATTGTCGATCTAAACCTATTGGCCAATAACCTATTAGGTGAAGACCCCAATTCTCCAATCGGCTATGTGCGTGGCAAATTCGCCGCAGCAACTCTCACCGCTGTTCGGGATTTCGTGAACGCGTCACCCGAAAATTTGATTGCGGCAGGTAATACGCTTCGTCCATTGCTTGTATCAGATTTCAATAAGCTGATCGATGGATCCGTTCTTTTTAATCCTGATGTCATTGCTGCCATAAATTTGCGACCTGAGACATTTTTGTTGTATAT
>CAMBHS010000057.1 GCA_945867235.1 Akkermansia muciniphila | reverse complement strand
GAGTTAATGACCCGCATGAACATGGTCAACAACCAGTCCACGCCGACGGTGAAACCACCGATGAGGGCTATTGTGATCATCACGACCGTAGTCGAGCCTTTCAGCTCGGTGATTGATGGCCATGCGCACTTCCGTAATTCCTCCTTAGTCTCGAAGAAATAGTCTCGGATTTTCACCAAGTATCCCTTTTTAGAGAGGAACGCGAGAACGCCACCAATGACGGCGGCCCAGATGGCTATTTTAAGATATTCGGTATTCACGTTTACGTTTGGCGGAGGGGGAGGGATTCGAACCCCCGAAGGTGTTAAGCCTTAGCGGTTTTCAAGACCGCCGCGATAGACCACTCTGCCACCCCTCCGGCTTGTTGGCGAATTTTTGGCAGAGCAGGAGGGAATCGAACCCCCAACCAACGGTTTTGGAGACCGCTACTCTACCAATTGAGCTACTGCTCTAACTTTTACTCCAAAAATTCGCGACTGAGTCTGCTATCTTATGTTTATTTGTTCTCTCCGTTGGTATATTTAAGGATACGAGGAGACAGGCTCAACGTATCCCGTTCACTGCAGTTAGTTAATTAAGAAACAATGTCACTCACACGACCGGCACCAATGGTGCGACCACCTTCGCGAATTGCGAAGCGCAGACCTTTTTCCATGGCAACGGGTGCTCCGAGTTCAATATCCACGGATACGTTGTCACCTGGCATCACCATTTCAACGCCTTCTGGCAGGGTCACACTTCCCGTGACATCTGAGGTGCGGAAATAAAATTGTGGGCGATACTTGTTGAAAAATGGAGTGTGGCGTCCTCCTTCTTCCTTGGAAAGCACGTAAACTTCAGCTTTGAACTTGGTGTAAGCCTTGATCGAGCCCGGCTTGGCTAGCACCATACCGCGTTCGACGTCTTCCTTCTTTGTTCCACGCAGAAGCACTCCGACGTTGTCACCAGCACTGGCTTTGTCCAACAATTTTCGGAACATTTCAATGTCCGTGGCAGTGGTTTTGCGGGTGTCCTTCAATCCGACGATTTCAACTTCGGACATTTTTAGGAGTTCACCACGTTCAACGCGACCCGTGACGACGGTGCCACGACCTTCGATGTTGAAAACGTCTTCAACGCACATCAAAAATGGTTTGTCGATTTCACGCGGAGGCAGCGGGATGTGCTTATCGATGGCTTCCATGAGGTCAGCAATCGCTTTTTCACCTTCCGGCTTTGCTTCAAGAGCTGCGGTGGCCGATCCGCGAATGAGACAAGCGGTGTCACCTGGGAATTGGTATTTGGAGAGAAGATCGCGGATCTCCATCTCAACTAGATCCAGAAGTTCAACGTCGTCAACGAGATCGACCTTGTTCAGGAAAACGACAATGGCTGGAACACCGACCTGGCGGGCGAGCAGAATATGCTCACGCGTCTGGGGCATTGGACCATCAGCAGCACTCACCACAAGAATCGCTCCGTCCATCTGGGCGGCACCTGTGATCATGTTTTTAACATAATCCGCGTGGCCAGGGCAATCGACGTGGGCGTAATGACGCTCGTTCGATTGGTATTCCACGTGTGAAACAGCGATGGTTACAGTCTTGGTTGCGTCGCGGACAGTTCCCCCTTTGGTAATGTCTGCATACGAGATCGGTGTTGCTAACCCTCTGCGGGATTGGACAGCTACGATCGCTGCGGTGAGGGTTGACTTACCATGATCGACGTGACCGATGGTTCCAACATTCACGTGCGGTTTAGTTCTTTGAAACGCTTCCTTTGCCATTGCAATTCCTGATTATGTTTATGTTCTCTGTTTAAATTACGTCTCGGTTAGGCATCGTTTTTTGGAGCCCATGATCGGGTTTGAACCGATGACCTCGTCCTTACCAAGGACGTGCTCTGCCAACTGAGCTACATGGGCTTGTTGGCACACTGCAATTTTTCAATCTTCCCCTAAAACGACAAAAACCCGTTGTCCCACATTTGCTCGCGCAAGGCTCGGGGACCCAAGTTTCAGTATTTCCTATCCGTTTACTGTCCCTCAATCTAGCTACCACCACCAGAGTGTCAACGGATATTCTTCCAACATGAGCACCTTTTTCTGGTTCGAGTATTTATCCTCTCTGATTCGAGGAGCACTTGACCTCGGTTTTATTCCAGTCGATAATGACATCCGATGAATGGGTGAGGGGAATTGTATTTTTCTCCATCTATCCCCTCTTATGACCAAAAAATCAAAGCCCCGCAAAGGGTTGAATCGCCAGCAGAAACGTGATTTAGACATTGAAATCGGCTTTCTCGAAGGGGTTGTCCGACGTGACCCCGGATATCTTGACGCCTTACAAATCTTAGGGGACGACTATACTCAGCGGGGCAAATATCAGGAGGGTCTCCGAATTGATAAAGCTCTGGCTCAACTCCGTCCGGATGATTCTTTAGTTCATTACAATTTGGCCTGTAGTTATTCGCTTACGGAACAGCACGATTTGGTTTTAAAGTCCTTGGAAACGGCATTTGCCTGTGGGTATCGGGATTTCAAATGGCTCGCAGAAGACCCCGATTTGGAGGCCTTCAGAGCTGATGAGGGTTATGTCAAAGTAAAGTCGATGATCCGCAAGTTGAAGGTGAAAAAGGCTTAAACGCGATAAGGATCAGGGGTGAATGGGTTTTGCGAACTATCATGGGGGATTCCTCTAATTTCTGACCTTAGATGAATGTTACTTTTGGTTCTAAAACACAGCATTACCGAACGGTGACTTTTGATGAGAACCACAATGGGGTTGAACTCATTGATCAACGGTTGCTGCCTCATCAATTCAAAATTGTAACCCCCCGCAATTACAGAGCGACAGCGCAAGCCATCTCGGAGATGGTGGTCCGAGGGGCAGGGGCGATCGGGGCGACGGCGGCCTTTGGATTAGCACAGGGTTTGCGAGCGTTTCGGGGTCAGGATCGTCAAAAATTCGAGGCTCACCTACAGACAGTTTACCGTGTGCTGAGCGAGGCTCGACCGACGGCTGTGGATCCGGTCAATGCGATGCAGTCGATTCGCGCTAAGCTAGATAAGGAAAGCCCTGTATCTGATCAAAAGGAAAAAGCACTACAACTGGCTTATGAATTTGCTAACGAGGACGTCCGCCATTGCTCGGAAATAGGAGTGCATGGAGTCGGGTTGATCCAACCTGGGATGCGTGTCCTGACTCACTGTAACGCCGGTTGGCTTGCGTTTGTCGATGTCGGTTCTGCAACAGCTCCACTTTACGCGGCTCATCATGCCGGCGTTTTCTTTCACGTTTTTTGCAGTGAAACACGTCCACGTTCGCAGGGAGCCACGTTGACCGCGTGGGAACTCAGCCAGGAGGGTGTTTCCCACGAGATAATTGCAGATAACGCGGCAGGATATTTGATGAATAAGGGTGAGGTTGATCTGGTGATCGTCGGCAGCGATCGCACGCTCGGGCGTACAGGGGAAGTGGCCAATAAAATCGGCACATACACCCGCGCGGTATTGGCGCATCGGCACAAAATTCCTTTTTATGTCGCAATCCCGCTTTCGACGATTGATTGGCACTTGCGCTCTGGCGAGGAAATTCCGATCGAAGAACGTCATGAAAACGAGGTTCTCGGAGCCTGGGGGGTGACCTCCAGACAACAGCGTGCTTATGTCTGCGTCGCCAATCCCACAAGCCGCGCACGCAACCCAGGATTTGATGTAACGCCTGCCGGGTTGATAACCGGAATCATCACGCCCCACGGTATTTTTAGACCCAAGGATATCTGGAAAAACCGTGAGCAACTTGGTTTTCAAGGTTAGAATCAATAGGTGGACGCTCGGAACCTCAAGCAACTTTGCATCGACTTGCACAAAACAATTCGGAACCAATGAAACTGGAAATATTGACTGATTCTCCCGGTATTTTTGAAATTAAAACCAAGGCCTCGGGGCCTGCGGGGGAACTTCCTTTAACGCATGAATTTTTGTCGCAACGTCCCAGCGGCGATATTTTTGGACTGACCCAGAATGCTGGCATGGGTTGGAATCCGAAGGAGCTCACTCGGTCTCAGTTTTTGATTTTAAGCACCCAAGGCGGGTTGCGTGCCCCGGATGGCACTCCCATCGCACTCGGATATCATACGGGGCATTGGGAGATCGGCCTGCTTGTTCAAGCAGCCGCCGAGGAGGTGCGCCGGGTTGGTGGAATTCCATTCTCAGCCTATTGCTCGGATCCGTGCGACGGCCGCACGCAAGGCACTACCGGAATGTTTGACAGTCTGCCCTATCGCAATGATGCCGCAGTGGTATTTCGACGTTTGATCCGGTCGTTGCCCACACGTCGAGGGGTTATGGGAGTGGCCACATGCGACAAAGGACTTCCGGCAATGATGATGGCTCTTGCCGGCACCCCTAATTTACCGACGATTATCGTGCCTGGAGGGGTGACCTTACCGCCGACTCATGGAGAGGATGCGGGTGCCGTGCAAACACTGGGAGTGCGATACTCTCACGGATTAGTTTCCTTAAAAGAAGCCGCAGAACTCGGATGCCGTGCCTGTGGTTCCGCAGGTGGTGGTTGCCAGTTCCTAGGCACAGCGGCAACCTCACAAGTCGTCGGGGAGGCTCTCGGCATGTCTCTCCCGCATTCTGCTCTAGCTCCGTCCGGACAACCTGTTTGGACTGACATCGCTGTCCGATCCGCCCGTGCTTTGATCCAAATGGAACGATCGGGTGTGACCACAAAAGATTATCTAACTCAAGCCAGCATCCGCAATGCTATGGCGATCCATGCAGCGTTCGGTGGCTCCACAAACCTCCTCCTACACATTCCCGCAATCGCCCACGCGGCTGGACTTCCCCGACCGACAGTGGAGGATTGGATTGCGATCAATCGTCGGGTTCCTCGTCTTGTGGATGTTCTGCCCAATGGTCCTGCATACCATCCGACAGTGCGCGTTTTCCTAGCAGGTGGAGTTCCCGAAGTGATGTGGCATCTGCGAGAGTTGGGAGTGATCGATCCCTCCGCACGGACAGTTTCAGGTCTTACTTGGGGGAAAATTATTGATTGGTGGCGCACCTCGGAGCGACGCGAGAAATTTCGGCAATTATTGCGTGATCAAGACGGCGTTGATCCAGATGAAGTCATCATGGATCCCGTCCATGCCCGTGCCCGTGGGCTCACCAGTACAGTTACTTTTCCAAAGGGAAATCTGGCTCCTGAAGGTTCCGTAATCAAAAGCACTGCCATCGATCCGAGCGTTGTAGATCTCGATGGGGTTTATCGAAAAACCGGACCCGCACGCGTTTTTACAAGCGAACGTGAGGCGATGGCCGCTCTCAAAAATGGGGGGATTTCTGCCGGCGATATCCTGGTGCTTATCGGTGGCGGGCCATTGGGAACCGGGATGGAGGAGACCTATCAACTCACCTCCGCTCTCAAGCATTTACCCTTCGGCAAACACGTGGCGTTGGTGACCGATGCCCGTTTCTCCGGCGTATCCACAGGAGCATGCATTGGTCATGTGGGTCCGGAGGCTCTTGCTGGTGGACCCATCGGGAAGGTCAGGGATGGGGACACGATTCGCATTCTCATCGATCGAAATAAGCTCGAGGGAAGCTTGGACCTTATCCGAGGCGAGGGTCGGGATCTCAGCCCCGAGGAAGCCATTCAGTTGCTCGCCACACGAAGCCCGCATCCTGCACTAGCCCCACATCCGCAGCTCCCCGATGACACCCGCCTTTGGGCTGCCCTCCAATCCCTAGGCGGCGGTCCGTGGGGAGGCTGTGTGTATGATCTTGAGTCCATTTTAAGCAGGTTGGATTCAACCCGTGATTCTAATCTGCACTAATCAAGCGAGCCGTCTTAGATACGGATTCGAATGTATCTCGATTAATCTTTCCAAGGGATTTTGTGATCCATTTCGATCAAGCGATCGACGAGTGTTCGGAGAATAGGAGTGGGACTAGGAATTGCGATTTTCATGCCTAGGATTTTTATAATGGGGGTAACACCGCCAATGCTGGAGGTGCGATAAATGGCGTCTGCTTTAGATAGGTCTTCAATTTGAATTTCGCCTTCAATGACAGAAAAGCGGGACATCCTCATGATATCTACAATCGCTTCGCGCATAATTCCCATAACTGGGCCTTCCTCGTGTGAAGGGGTGATCAAGGAATTTCCTTTTCTGATAAAAATATTCCCGCTTGTGAATTCAACCACACGGTTTTCCGGATTGAGTAAAATACATTCATCGACCTTGGCGGCATCAGCCTCCATGCGGGCGATAATGTGGGGAAATTTGCTAGCGGTTTTTAACGGCGTGGATTCATCACCTTTTGGAAGCCATATGCGTTCGCAAAGCATGGCTGTGATTGGAGGGTGATGGAATTCTTTTTGTGTCAAGGAATTCACGGTCATGACGAGCGTGGGGTGGTCCGCTCCGACGGGAGAATAGCCCCGCAAACCAACCCCTCGCGAGAGATGCACTCGCAGGACCCCTTCGGCGATGGAGTTGCGTTTCGCGAGTTCCATGGCCAGAAACCCGAGTTCCATCCATTCAACATTGAGGTTAAATCCACATGTTTTCGCCCCCAACTTCATACGGGCAAGGTGTTCCCTCCAGAGGACCGGGCGGCCTTTGTAAAGGCGCACGGTCTCGAAAAGGCCGTCGCCATACATGAAACTGCGGTCGAGGACGGAGACTTTAGCTTCGTTTTCTGGGACGAATTGGCCGTTGAGGTAGATGATCATGGAGAAGGTTCGTGGGTGATCTTGGGTGGAGATTCGTCAAAGAAGGCGGCGCATAACCCTGCTGCTTTGGCGAGTGTTTCCTCATACTCCGCTGTGGGTTGAGAATCTGCCACAATCCCGGCTCCTACATGGAACCAGGCTTCGGAACCTTTGCAAACGGCGGTTCGGATGATCATGCTGATCTGGCTTTCGCGATTGAATCCGAGGTATCCCAGAGCACCTGTGTAAGGACCTCGTGCGAGGGTTTCCAGCTCATCAATTATTTGAGTCGCGCGGAGTTTTGGAGCACCTGAGATGCTTCCGCCTGGGAAACAGGATTTTAAGGCGGCGAGATGGGATGTATTTTTGCTCAGTGTTCCTTCCACTGTGGAGACGAGATGTTGCACCTGCGGATATCGCTCGAGACGAACCAATTCAGGAACTTGCACAGAACCGTATTCGCAGATTTTACCTAAATCGTTTCTAAGCAAATCCGTGATCATGACGAGCTCTGCCATTTCCTTGGAACTCGTCTGGAGTTCATAGGTCAATTGGGCGTCGCGGGTGGGATCGACATGCCTAGGGCGAGTGCCTTTGATGGGGCGAGTACGGATGCGGTTTCCGCTCATTCGAAGAAAGGACTCTGGAGACGAGGAAACGATCTGAAAATCACCACAATTCAAGTAGGCGGAAAAAGGAGCCGGAGAATGTTTGAGTAAATTCAAGAACACCTCCGGACTGCTCCTACCATGGCGGGCGTGGAGGCGTTGGGCGATGTTGACTTGATAGATATCGCCCTGTTTGATGAAGCATTGGGCTTGCTCAACCCTGCGGATGTATTGCTCGCGACTCAGGTTGGAAGTTAATCCGTTGACGACTTTCGGATTAGGGCTGCGGATTGCGAGTTCGGCTCCTTGCCGGATGGTTTCGCGCCAGAATTCTGTTTGGTGAACAGCACGTTCCATTGTGCATCGTCCATCGGAATCCAAACCCGTCGCGACGATGAATTGCTTTTGCAAATGGTGATCGAAGACTAGGAGCGAGTTGTAAAAACCCACGTGACAATCGGGTGTTTCGAGATCATTGGCTTTCCATCGCGGTGCTCTGCTTTCAACAAAACTTTTGAGGTCATAGCCCCAATAACCAAAACAGCCTCCCAGTGGAAACGGAGAGTTTTCTGATTCCAAAGTCACGAACGGTTGAATTAAACGATCGAGAATTTCCCATGGATTACCCTGAAATGATGTAATGCCAGAGGGAGCCCAAAGGTTGCACTGCGTATTTCTCGAATGAAAAATCCAAAATGGATTGGCGAGAACAAACGAATATCGCTCCGCTTTGGATCGAAACAATACACTGCGTAATAGCATGGCTCCGGGTTGATTCCATAGCGAAGCCATCACCCCCTCTGGAGAGAGAAGCACCGAACACTCTTGAATCAGCGGAGTCATCAGGACCTTTGCGCCGAGGTTAGATTTTTAGGAGTTTGACCAATCCTTTGTCAGAGTCACGAGGGCTGACCAGAGCCAGACTCATTCGATCGGGTTGAAAGTAACGCTTTGCTGCTGCTTGCACCGCGATTGGACGAACCTTTAGGAGTTGATCCTTAACTTCGGATGGTTCGATAATTCTGCCATAAGCGAGTAGATTTTCACCCGCCCACATCATTTGATTCTCTGTATTTTCGAGACTCATTTCCATCTGGCCAATGACGTATTCTCGAGCCCGGCGCAACTCGGATGGGGAGACTGCTTTTTTAACAAATACACTCAACTCGGACATGATCAGGCGCAGAGTTTTCTCCAACCGTGCCGTTTCAAGACCTGCGGAAATGGTTAATGTTCCGGCATCTTCGAATGCAGCCTGAGAACTATAAATAGCGTAAGCCAATCCATGATCTTCTCGCACGGTTTGGAAAAGTCGGGAGCTCATATTCTCCCCTAAAATAGTGTTCAATAGGCGCAGGGCAAAACGATTCTCAACATGACGCGAATCGGTCCGGATGCCCAATGCCAACTGGGTTTGCTCAGTGACTTTTGTGAAAAGCTTCACTCGTGGCAACGTTTGATCCACCGTCGCCGGAGTAAAGGTCGGACGTTGAGAATTTGAAAAACGTGGTGCCAACTGCTCCACCAAACTGACTAAAACCTGGTGATCCACAGCACCTGCGGCCACCACAAGCGTGCCTTCGCTCGCGTAATTGATTTTTTGGTAATTCAATAAAACCGACGAACTCATGCGATCGAGCGTTTTTTCCGTGCCTGTAAGTGATCGCCCCAAGGGTTGCCCGGGCCACATTGTTTCGTTGAGTAACTCCTGCACAAGGGACTGGGGTTGATCCAGATACATGGCCAACTCTTCCTTGATAACATTTCTTTCCTTCGATAACTCGAACTTGTCAAAGGTCGAATTTAGAAACATGTCCGAGAGCACATTCCACAACTCCGGAAGCTGATTCTGACAGGCCTTTGCATAAAAACAGGTGCTTTCTTCAGAGGTAAACGCATTGAGATATCCTCCAACACCTTCGATCGCTTGAGAAATCTCTTTTGCGGAACGTCGTTTCGTGCCCTTAAAAAGCATGTGTTCGATAAAATGAGAGATACCTGAAACCTTCTCAGGTTCAAACCTGCCGCCGACGCCAACCCAAATTCCAAGACTGACACTCGCCATGTGCGGCATCGTCACCGTGGCTACGCGTAACCCATTTTTCAATCGAGACACTTGATACATAAGTATTCAGATAGGCTACAACAAGGGTGTCCTCTCTCGTCAACCCCCAGCTTGAAATATGAAGTGGTAACTGAATTGTGTCATGCGACAAAAATGTTTCGTGGATTTTACGGTATTCCCGGCGGATGCATCGATTGGAAAATATTTTCTATTCATTTGCAGGTGTGTGATGGCTGCGGATTGATTAAGATCACCTCGTGAGTTTCGATCAGAAAATTTTGGATTTTTCTCAACTCAAGGACTGGCGTCACCATTTTCGCAAAAGGGGACATCAACTCGTGGTGACGAATGGGTGTTTCGATTTGTTGCATTTAGGGCATGTCTCTTACCTTGCTCAAGCTCGGGAAAAAGGGGATGCACTCATCGTTGGGGTGAATACGGATGAATCGGTGAGAAAGCTTAAAGGCGAAGGTCGTCCTATTCATGGCGAAAGGGATCGAGCTCTGATCCTCGCCGCCCTTCAGGCTGTGGATGTGGTGTGCATTTTTCCGGACCCAACGGCATTGGCTTTTCTCGAAGCAGTCCAGCCCGATATTTACGTCAAAGGAGGGGATTACACCCTCGATACATTGAATCAAGAAGAGCGACAATTCGTTGAGAAGCAAGGGGGCCGCATTGTTTTCATCCCGTTCATCACCGGGAAATCAACAACAAGAATCCTTCAGGAAATCACTCAACGATAAGCCGGGTCAGATATAGAGAGCTGCCTGCAAATCTCGCACTAAAACACTCATGTGAGGATATCGTTCGTCCATATCCTGATGGAGGCATTTTAGAATGACTTTTTCCATTGCCATAGGGATCTCTGGATTTATCAATCGTGGATCGACGAAATCTTGACGATTTAAATGCCGCCGCAGAATTTCATCCGGTGAATCGGCAGGGAAAGGCTTCTGACCTGTGAGCAATTCGTATGCGGTGACACCAAAGGCAAAAATATCCACCCGATGATCGTAAGGCAATCGCTGTAATTGCTCCGGAGACATGTAGGGTGGAGTGCCAGGGTTATCCTTGGCTTTTTCCGGTTTGTCAGGGCGGGGTTTGGAAAGATCGAAATCCACCAACCGGACGCTTGCATTGCGGCTGAGCAGGACATTTTCCGGTTTGAAATCCAGATGAATGAAATTGCAGTCGTGAACATGCTCCAATGCAGATGCCGCCGCGATCAAAATATCACCGATGTTTTGTTCCAGAACAGGGTCGTTTTCGGCTGCTAGCAATTTTAAGTTTTGCCCCTCGAGATACTCCATCAACATATAACGGCGACCACGGATCTTGCCATGTTCGACATATTTGATGATGGAAGGGTGGTCTGAAACCAATTGAAGAATTTCGCACCCGCGATCAAAGCGCCGTTTTTCAGTGAATGCAAAAGTGGAAACAGGCAGCATCCGTCGAAGAGCGTAATGCTTTTGTGTTGAGTCCGTGGCCAACCAAACCTCCGACATCCCCCCTGTGTTGATCAATTCGTGTAATTCGTAAGGACCGAATTGTTCTAGTGGTTCGAGAGGGCTACCCATGGGAATTAGAAAAACATTTCAGGAGAAGCTTGCAGTGATTTTGATTCACACTCAACGCCACCAACTTTTCCCTCGTGTGCGAACGCCATCATTCCCCTCGCTTGGCCCCGATTGGTAAGAGCGAACCAGAAGTTGGCTTCGTGCTGAGGTCAAAGCCATGATGAACTCGTCATAAGAACGAAAACGATGATCAGGATTCTTAGCCATGGCTTGGCTAATGGCGTCGCTTGTCGGTTGTGAAATACTGGGAACGACTTGATTGGGTGGGGTGAGGGGCGTGTGGATATGAGCAGCAATGACTTCCTCCACGGTAGGAGCTTCAAAAGGAACGTGCCCAGTCAACGCATGATACAACGTGCCAGCAAGGCTATACATATCGGCTCGGAAGTCTTCCCGCTCTCTTTTGACCTTTTCAGGTGCGATATAATAAGGCGTTCCCCAAATTGCGCCCTCATCCTCAAGGCCGAGTTCTGCTTTGCGGGCGAGACCAAAATCGACCAATTTCGGTTCTCCGTCGCTGTTATAAAGGATATTGCCGGGTTTCAGATCTCGGTGCAGTAAATTATGTTTCAAAGCAGTGTCCAACGCTGAGGCCACCTTGATCCCAACGTCCAAGACATCTAACTCAGTCACAATTTTCTCGCGTTCGATTCGACCATCAAGGCTGCCTCGATCTGCCAATTCCATCACCAAATAAAGTTGACCTTCATAATCATCGAAGGTGTAAACATGGATGATATTGGTGTGATTTAATCCTGCGGTAGCGCGGGCTTCGCGGTAGAAAGATTCGAGCACCTGGGTATCCTCCAGAAGTTCGCGCTTCATCAGTTTAACCGCCACCTCACGAAAGAGCATCGTATCCCATGCTCGGTAAACCGTCCCCATGCCTCCGGAGGCAATTGCAGCACGTAACTCAAACTGGCGCAACTGCATCGGCATCATCAACTCAGTGCCACATTTACTGCAAGGGGTAGTCGCCAAAGGAGGAAGATCCCCTGGAATAAACACCTTGGACCCGCAACCCGGGCAGGCGACCATTCGAAGAGGTTTTCGTTCTGGTGACGACGTAGACATGTCACAATTACGTTAACACGGTTCCCGATGACGACAAGCGATTACCAAGCAATATCCGGTGGTCAAACTTATAAAATCCATGAATACAAAATACGGAAATCAGATCAGGTTACTGAATCAAATGCCGCAAGGTTTGTGCCATGAAATGGCGAAAAGTTCTTTGACAAAAAAAACACTTAAGAGCACACTACTTGCAACGAGAAATGAATTTCTTAAAACCAAATACCCCGTGGATATCATCGATGGCGAAGGTGCAAACTTTCGGCCGGCGATCCCACGTTTCGTTAAGCCGACCTAGGGTCAAATCGTAAAAAAGACGACGTTCGATTTTGAAACCCCGGTTGGCTAACCCCGACTGGGGTTTTTTGTTGGATGCGTCCAAAAGGAAATAAATGACAGAAAAAAGAAGTAGATCAAAGAATGTGAGGAAGAAAAAAACTCACGAGGAGTCCATCTTTAATAAATTACATAAGGACCTTCTCGAGTGTTTGCTCAAGGAAACCGAGACCCTGAACCTGCACCCGATGCTCAAAGCTGCGGCCAACGAAGCGGCGAGTCTTGCCTGGAGCTCGGAGTTTCCGTTGCTCGTTTATCCCGTATTATTGGCTGAAAAAGTGCAGGCCATACGTTTACAACACATGCGTCGTGAAAATATCAAACGACGCAGCCAAGCACTTTTGGAGGAGGTGAAATGAGGACCTTGATCTTGATAGAGTTCTTGAGCAGTGGTTCAAACGCAGAATGCATTCTCGCATGAATCTGCGCTTGAACCAGTGCTCAAGGTTGTTCTTTCGTCAACGGGAACCTTCCCGTTGGCACCCTCTGATTAATTATTCTGACCGACCCGATTGATTCAGGAGGTAGGTCATCAATTGGTTGAAATCGCTAGGATTCAGTAAATCACCCAAATTATCGGGCATTAGAGACGTCTCGGATTCGCGACGAGATTCGATGTTCTTTTTCGGTATGGAGATTTCTTTTCCAGTGCTATCGGCCAAAATCAGGATTTCTCCTTCCTCTCGTCGAGGCAGACCCGTGACAACATCCCCATCCTTGAGAACTAGGATATGGGTTCGAAACGCACGATCCACATTGCGATTAGGATCCAACAAATCTTCGCTCAACCGTTCTAATCCACGGTTGCCGATCCCGTCCAGTTGCGGCCCGACGATATTTCCGGCTCCACCGATGCGGTGACACACAGCACAATGAAGCGTAAAAAGCTGAGCCCCACCGGCGAGGGGACCAGGATGGGATTTGAATTTTGCCCGGCGATCCTCGATCAATCGTTGCAGTTCCCCATTCACTGGGCTGACGTTCTTGGTTAAGCTGGCGTGTTGTGCTGCAAGGTCACCGGTTTTTGTTGCCGTTATTTTATCGGTCACAACGCGATCTAGAAGGAGGCGTGCAGGGGCTTTACCTTCCGATACCGCGTTGAGGAAGGCTCGTGCTCCGCTCATCGAACCCGTCCAAATTCGTGCAAATTGCAACTGCAGTCGATCCGGAGCGGTGCGGAAAATTTCATCAATGACACCCGACAATGAACCTTTATCTAGGAGGCTTAATTGGTTCTCGATTTTTTCCTCCAACGCCAACGACAAGGTAGGGTCACCCACGATGGCCGCCAATGCTTGCAGAGTTTCGTCGCCAGAAAATGTTGCCAATGTGCGAGCCACGGCTCGACGACATTCCAAAGTCCCAGGATCAGCCAGGAGTTTGACCAAAGCAGGCTTGAGGTCTCTGAGGTTGAGTTGTCCCGCAAGTTCGGCTCCAGCTATTTGGCGAGAGGCAATCCCACTGGGGGACGTTGTCGGAAAGGCGACCACTTCGGGATTCAATCGTCCAATCGCCAGCCACGCATAAGCCTCGCCAGTATCCCCATCGACGACTTCTAAAACTGCAGTTTTGTTGGTGTGAATGGCAATATCCCACGTAATTTTCTGTGCCAGATCATTGCGAGGGGGAGCTGCTTGAGCCAGAATTTCCCCTGTTTTTACGTCTCGTAACCGAATCAAATTCTTGCCCGAAGCGGGTTTGGTGGGGATCCCGTCGTGACCGGCGGCAAAAAATTCCAAACGAGCGGGAACCTTGAATTCGGGTGAACGCAAAATGCCTGTGAGCCTTTCTCCGCCGGGTGGCAAACTGCATAAAAACGGCAAAGAATTATTGCCATCGGCTGAGGATCTGGGCTGCACAAACCATGGGTCTTTAGATTCCTCCAGACCGGCTACTTGCATGTTGTGCCACGTTGTTTGAGAACTTGTGGAGTGATTGAGCGATGCGCGCGCGAGCTCTGCTCCCCAATTCGAGGCCGCAGTCCCAAGACCCTCACCTCGTTGCCCGAGTGCTTCTTGGATTCCCTTGAACAAGACCAACTGGAGGTCCAAATTATTTCCAATTTTTTTCCGGACAAATCCGATCAATGTTTCCAACTCACCTTTCGGAAGGTGGCGTGCTGTTTGTGCCAGATACCGGGCTAATGTTTCCTGGTTTTCTGGATAGGTTTGTATATGATGCAAAAGCAACGACGCCGCCTCTGGTTTGGGAACCGCCACGGCTACGTCGGCCAGTGTGCGGCTTTCGTTTTCATTCCAAACTTGCCCCGTGATTTCTTGGAGGTTGGTCGCGTCGCGCAACTGGTTACGCAATGCCATCCGCACCGCATACCGCAGGTGTGTGTCATCCTGATTCACCTTTTGCGTCAACTGGACGAGCGGTTTGATATTTTCTCCACTCGGGTGCAGCCCAAGCGCCTCGGCGGCGGTTCGTTGGGTTAATGGATCGGAGTGTTCTAGGGCAGATCGAATCCATGTGGTTGATCGTTGGGACCACGAAGGGATTTCTGAGAAAATGCGTAAGGAATGTACCCTCAATAATTGATCAGGAGAACGACCGGCGTCCAGAAGCAGGTCCTCCGGCAAATCTGACAACCGGTGAAGTGCCCAGAGTGCTTGAACTTTCAAGTAAGAATTTGTGGATTGAGCATAGGTTTTCTTGAGTTCAGGAACGGCAAAGGATCCCATTCGGTCAACCAATTCGTGCAATGCCAAGGTACGACGAGTGAGATTGCCACTGCCCATCTCTGCAATCAAACCTGGCAATCCAGCCTTGGAAACATCGAACCCGCGTGTCGCTGGTTTCGATCCGTCACCTTTGTAGACCACACGCCAGATCCTTCCCCGATCCCGATCCCGTCCCGGATGGGTCAGGGGGACTTCGTAATGCCCAATAATACGATTATAAAAATCTGCAATATAGAGAGCCCCGTCCGGACCATATTGGATGTCAACCGGGCGGAACCATGGATCGTCGCAGGTCAGGAAATCTGGGGATTCTATCGCCAGTTTGGTGGTGCCTAGTGCAACCATCCGGTCACGATTAAGGCGTGAGGACATGACATTTCCCACGAACATGTTATCGCGGTATTCTGCTGGCCAATGGTCGTCGGAATAATAGAGCACCCCCGCAATCGCTGTGGAACCATGGCTGTGTTCCATAAGGAATGGGGCATATCCAAGGCCATCATGCGGCTTGCCGAAACTGGGGTAATAGCCACCTCGCAATAATTGGTAGATGGGCGCGCTGTGACAATCCGCCGAATAAGCATTCCCTAATTCATCAAAACAAAATCCGAACGGGTTAACCTGTCCGAATGTATGCTGTTCGACTCGTGAACCATCCAGCTTTACGCGGTATGTATTGCCGGAGTTCATGGTGATTTCCGATCCATCTGTCGCACGCACGGTGGAATTGTTGTTAAAACCATGAGTGATATACAGCCAACCATCGAATCCCCGACGGAACGAAGAGTTCATTCCATGCGTGTCACGTTCCCAACCCAGCGGCCCAAATAGTTTCGTTCTCTTATCGGATTTGCCATCGCCATCGGTATCTTCAAAAAACCAGATGTTTGGAATGCTCCAAGCTACAACGCCGTTTTTATAGGGAT
>CAMBHS010000056.1 GCA_945867235.1 Akkermansia muciniphila | reverse complement strand
GTTAACGCATCGCCAGAAAAATTGATTGCCGCAGGTGATAAAGTTCGACCCTTGCTTGTTTCACATTTCAACAAGCTGATCGATGGACCTCTTTTCAATCCTGATGTCATTGCTGACATAAATATGCGACCTGAGACATTTTTGTTGTATATTCAAGGTGCTGTGGGATCAGACTTAAAACGCCTGAACCGCATGATTTTGGAGGATACGTTTGGTGGTCAAATTCTCCCATTGCTTCCAAGCGTGGCTTTGGTTCAGTCAGTCACATACACGACTAACATTCTGTATGCTGCCGTGAATTTGATACAAGGAACGACCTTTAGAAGGGAACAGATCATTACCTACACAAACACGGAGTATGCAGGTTTTCCGATCACTATTTTCAATGGGCAAAGCATCCAGCGCGAGGAGGTTGCGTCGTACGTGAGTTCAGAAAACGCTGTTTATCCGATCACCCTATTTAATGGTCAAAGTATTCAGCATGAGGAAGTGATCTCCTCAACCAATGTTCAATATGCAGGGTATCCTATTTCAAGTGTTCCTGTGGGTAATTCGTTGAGGGGCGGTATCGACAAGATCTCGTTAACCAACGTGGTTTATAACGATTTGAATCCTGGTTCTTTCCGTTATACAAACAGTTATCCTATTTATACGGTTACGAATGGAGTCAGCCAAGTTGAGCATGTTGAGCGAGTTCAAACACGACCGGATATTCTGTTTTCCGCAGCGGATTTAGGCACCGATGCTGACGGGTACACTCCCATCACTGTGAGACGTGGGTCTCAATGGATTGATAACACGGCATTAAATACTTTGGATGGAGGTAAGGAAGCAGGGTCTGGACCGGGTGAAATAGCTCCTGGATTAACCATTAGTTTCAATAAGATTTTGCCTGTTCATTTGAATGTGTTTCCGGGGGATATCACTGAAAGTTCTGGTGGCAATATCTCTGGATTTGGTTCGGTCGTGGGTGTTTGGGGATCCTATGACGGTAGCACTAACGCCCCAATTTTGTATCCGAAGGACATCACTTTGGATCTTCTGGAGAAAAAACTATTCCGCTGATCCTAAGTCATCCTATGAAGTATTTACTTTTAATTCTCGCGAGCTTGGGTGTAACGGGTTCTGTTCTTGCCGATCCCGTCGCCACGTATGTCAATGCTGGCAAGGTGATCAACCCCGTCGTTGACGCCACTAATTTTGTGAATCGGGGTCAAATCACGGTGTCCTCGTATGACGCACCGTGGGATTCTCAGAACACTCTGAATGTCACCAATATCGGAACGATGGAAGGGTCTGTTGGATTCCGGTTTGATCATGTTTTTAACGATCAAGGGCTAGGATACCGAGGAACACTCTCGAATTTCGTCAACACAGGATATATCGAGGCATTTGACGGAGGAGGTTTACTTTCGTTTTTTGGATCCGCGAATAGTATCAACCTCTCTTCCATCTATGGTGACGATCATTCCTCTGTTGAAATAAAAGCAGATTATGTTCGGAACACCGGTTCGATCTACTCCGGTGCCAATGGAATTATTTCGATTGAAGGCAACAAGGTGGACTTAGCGGGAGGAACACTGGGGATATCGCCTATCGGAGGATCCTCGCTTTTTTCCAATGGGTTTTTTATTAGCGAAACTAATTTCCTAGCAGATCTCGGAATTTACGATCAGGGTTGGTCGATTGGAACCACCACGAATTTTTATCCAGGGGGCATTGTTTACGGAAACGATTGGTATGGACCGATTGTCAGGTTCACCAACTCTGTGGGTATCGGAAGTTATATCTGCTCTGATTGGGTGACACTCACAAACCCGGAGGTATTCATGTATTCAACCTTCCGGAATCCTACCCAGTATATTTACCAGGTAGTGGCAGTCCAAATATCGGATAAAAAACTAGTTCCTTCCGTTCGATTTATCCCGAATGTTTATCCATACGATTATGTATTCCAACCCCCTTACACAGCTGTATTGGAATTGAGTGCATTAACCACGGATTTGTTCACACAACAAACTTTCACGAATTCGTTGTATGTGATCGATCAAATAGCCACAGGAACAAACTACAATTTGTTGGTCAATCTAAGTGCCGGAACTTTCCGCCCCGCCCCAACAATCATTACTCGTAGCATGCCTTATGGGTTTTCCAATGGACGACTACCTAATCGTATTTTTGATCCAGGAGTTTTGGACAACTTCACTTATTCCAATCGCGTGGTAAATAATACTTATGCCGCCTACGTGGCACAGGTGGATAACTTAGGCAGTCGGCTTCCTAATTTTCCTGACGTGAATTTCCGAAGCCAGCCGGGTCGTGTCGAGATCAAAGCCAAGGAATTAAATATTGATCGTGCTCGAATTCGCGGTGAAGGATTGATCAGTTTGGAGGCTGAGAATATTACAGGACTCAGCAAGGCTATCGTCGATGGACCGCACCTCAAACTCAATCTCGCCCCAACGAAATTGAACACTGACATCACCAACGTAATTAAATTATCTGTTGAACGGTTAACTGGTGAAATAAAAACCTATTCCAGTGCTTGGACGAACATTTATTTGCCAACTCTCTGGGATCCGAATGATACGAATTCACCTAATATTGAAATTATTTTTCAGTTAACCATGGTGGATGCTTCAATGCTAAAAACTACGCTGCCTGTGGTCGTGCACGAGTTCACGATGAAAAGTCCGACCAATGCACATGTTAAAATCGCAGATCAGCTCAATGTGACAGATAAGTTTTTATTGGATTCAGAAAGTGCAACAGTAACGGGTGCGTTGGCATTGGCTCCGGGATTACGTTGGGATGCTGGGACTGTTCCTTCCATTTTGAATCTCACCAATCTAGGACGATTAGAATTTGCTGAAGATGCCTCGTTTGGTGCGGATCGGATCACCCCCTACCGTAGTTTTGTGAATAAAGGAATGATTCAAGCATTTACCCATGCGATTAATTCAGATTATTTCGAGAATTCTGGATCGATCATTTCAACACAACATTACCGCATGTCATACACCAATTATTGTTTCAATACGGTGTATGATTTAACGAACAATCTTCCTTCAATCGGCCCGATAATGATCAATGCCAATCAGGGATACCTCAATGGGGGAACACTGCGCACGGAGGGTGATATATCGCTGTCAGGAAAGACTTGGAAATTATATAATTCTTCAATAAACGCACCTGCGGGATTGACTTTCTCCGTCTCGGACACGATCACAGATTCTGGATCGCCGACAAAGCTCAATCGATGGAATACGGGGCGTGGTATTCAAATGCTTGGATCTGCAACGGGAGATCTATTAGCTACGATTATTAATTCCACAGCGAGACCATTTGAAGCGGTCGATTACCAGTGGTCCAGCATTGATAAAGGGGGAGAGAATGCATCAGCCTTCAAGAATAATTTGGCTCTTGGTCAATTGAATCTAAGTGGAACCAATTCGATTTTTAGATTCTCTCCTACAGCCAACGGACAAGTGATGTATGTCGATGTGCTTGATTTACGCGGTCCATCTTTTGCCAGCGTCCAAGACATTCAGGACAATCTCTATTTGGCTCCTGGATTCAAAATCTATTACGGAGACATTAGAGGCACTGATTCATCGATCAACGCCGAAAATTTGAACGGACTTCAGGTAGGCGACGGGACCTTGGTCTGGGTGAGGACCTTTGCCGGATACAATTCAGGAGTGGATGTCCCCTTACGAAACGAAAATCGCACGATTCGAGCGAACGGGGCGATGCGGGAGAGTTTCCAAATCGATACGGATGGAGATGGAATCCCGAACGGTTTCGACGACTATCCGTTTGATGCCATCGAATTGCATATGGTTTATGAGGCAGATGGCTCCATCACCCTCGTTTTCGATGCGGCTGCAGGGGTCTATTACGAATTGCAATTTACACAGGATTTAACGAACCCCGTCTGGCAAAAATTGCGTGATATTTACCAAAGTGGTGATGGACGAATTGAAATTCCTTTGAGTGCAGACCCTGCAGCCGGATTTTATCGCCTGATTTACGTCCCTTAACCAAGCATTCAGGATCCAGACCGGCTGAGATTAATGGATCGGAGATCGTGAAATTGTATGGAATTACGGGAGGAATAGGAGCCGGAAAATCTGCCTCGATAAAAACGTGGATGGATTTGGGGTGGGCGGTGATTGATACGGATGATATCGCACGCGAGTTGGTGCAACCGGGTCAGGATGCGTTGAATGAGATTATCGCTGCCTTTGGAGACACGGTATTAGGAGCAGACGGTCATCTCGATCGTAAAGAGCTGGCTCGGAAAGTTTTTGAGAATGCCGAGGCTCGAGTGAAATTGGAGGGGATATTGCACCCAAGAATTCGAGATAGGTGGACAGCGCAGGTCGATGGTTGGGTAAGGAGTGGTCGTCAAAAGGGGGTCGTTATAATCCCTTTGCTGTTTGAAACAGCGGCTGAGAAGTTTTTTGACCGTTCCGTATGTATCGCCTGTGGGTTAGCCACGCAGAAACGAAGATTGTCAGCGCGGGGTTGGAGTGATGTAGAGATTTCTCAGCGATTATCGGCTCAGTGGTCGATTGATGAGAAAATGAATCGAGCCGATTTTGTGGTTTGGAACGAGTCGAATTTAGAGATTTTAAATAGACAAATAGAATGGATAAGCCAACACAACTAAATGACCTGCGTTACTTTATAACGGGTTCACGATGGGTTCAACGGTCGTCGTTTTATGGCTTGCCTGCTTAATTTTCTTTCTACTATTGTGAGATACAATGTGAACCGATTCGGCACAGTGTGTGCTGTATTATCCCAGACCTTTCTGAAATGTTTTATGCACGCACCGCGATTCAACCGACAGAACCCTATGCATAATCTGAGCATTTTGGTTCGTGCATTCGCGATTCTCCTCCTTTTGGTCACATTCGCTGTGACTGGTTCTGCCCAAACACGAAGGGCGGGCGAATTCACATTTACTGGTCCTAAATTAGACACTTCTGAAGGGGATTTATCTTCGATCCTGACTGTCACTCGCAAATTGGGGTGGGATGGAAAAATGTTGGTGGATGTCATTTTAGTTCCAAGCACCAACAACGCCGCTGTTACGACCGTCGCAGCGACGAACACGTTGGTGTTCAATGATTTTCAGGCAAGTGCTCAACTTATAGTCCCCGTTAAGGACGATTTCGTTACGAATGCCAACCGGGTTATTACATTTGCATTGAGCAATCCACGTCCTGCGGATGGGGAGGAATCAACTTTATTACCTGTGTTAGGTGCAGCGAAAACAGCCGCGTTGAATGTGGTCGATAATGACGACAAATTTTCATTTTATCTGAGTCAAGCCGTTTATTATGCAAGTGAATCTGACGATTTTGTCAGAATCTACATTCGATTAGTGGAACCCCCTGGTGAGGCTGAGGAAGTCACTGTTGATTACCAGACTGACGTTGGTGGAGCAACCCTTGCGGGAAATGATCTTGCGCAGGATGGAGGCGATTTTACATCCACAGCTGGAACGGTCTCCTTTGGTCCTGAAGACAGCGAAGTATCCGTGGATATTCCAATTACGCTAGATAGATCATTGGAGTTTAACGAGGAGTTTATCGTTTCTTTGTCCAACGCGAAGGGGAAACTGACTGTTGCTGAGACGAATGTTACCAATTACAAAATGGGCAAAGTGAGTTTCTCGCGGATCGTCATTGTCAATGACGGTGGAGTCGATGCCGACCAAGCTGTGGGTGCTGTGGATCCCAGTTTTAACGCGGACAATGATTCTGAAACCAATCCCCCATTAAACCAAACTCCCGGAGCAAATAATACCGTTTTATCCGTTGTCGTTGGTCTAAATGACACCACGATTGTCGGCGGTTTGTTCACTTCCTATAATTCATCTCCACGCAGCGGAGTCGCTCGGGTCAAAAGCAATGGAGAATTGGATGAAGCTTTTGCTCCTTCAGGGGGCGCCAATGACTTTGTTGCCGCAGTATCGTGTTACCTAGAAGGAGCAAATTCAGGCAGGGTCATCGTCGCGGGAGGATTTACATCCATGAGTGGAATCCAACGCAATTCCATAGCCCGATTGTTGGAAAACGGGATGACTGATATGTCGTTTGATCCAGGCACGGGTGCCAACGGTCCAATTTATGCGTTGGAGGTTGATATTGAGGGTAAAATCCTCATTGGCGGAGATTTCACATCGTTCGACGGAGTTCCCAGAAACAGGATCGCTAGGCTTTTGACGAACGGAAACCTAGATTTGAGTTTTGACCCTGGTTCTGGTGCGAATGACGCCGTTTTTGCCATTAGCAGTTCGGGTTCGAGTTCCACAAATTACGTGATTGCCGATCCTGTCGGAGGCGGTGATCGTGAGTATAGGACTAATATCGTGACCCCTGCTACTGCGGGTAAAATCTCCCTGCAATATGGTTTCGGGGCACAGGCAGGATCCCTCCAGATTTATTACCAGACTGTTTTGTTATTTAGCGCAGGGCCAATGACGACGGCGATCATCACGACGAATACGGACGGATCGTTTTCTACAAACGAAACTCTGCTTTCTACTAATATTGCATTCCAAGGTAATTCTAAATCCTTGAATTTTGTAGTTAACGCAGGAGTCACCAATAATTCCGCGACCTACAACATTCTACTCGATATTCAGCCTATCTCCCAGAACCCAATCACGATTGCAGGAGACTTTACCAGTGTGGGAGGATTCCCTGCTCCGCGCATCGCGAGGGTCGGTAATGACGGATCATTTGATCCGAGTTTTGACGCGGGTTTAGGAGCAGATTCCACAATCTACGCACTTCAACAGGACAAGAGAGGACGTTTGCTTGTTGGTGGAGCATTCCAAATGTTCAACAGTATTGTCCAGCGTGGTTTGGTGAGGTTAATGAATGACGGGATCATGGACAGGGATTTTGTCACAGGCACCGGACCGAATGACACGGTGAGTTCAATTTCAATTCAAGCAGATGGACGGATTTTTATCGCGGGTCGGTTTATCACCTACAATACGGTTCGACGACTAAACGTCGCACGCGTTTACGAAAACGGAACTTTGGATACCAGTTTCTTAGACACTGCGTATAATCAATATGCCGGGTTCCCAAATCCGGATGGGTTCGCTCCTATCGGTGTAATAAATACAATCGCCATTGATTCGAACGAAAACCTGATGGTTGGAGGATCTTTCTCCCATGTTGGAGGTGGGCTGACTCGAACTAATACTCACCCTCGCAGTAACTTGGCTCGCCTTGTCGGGGGAGAAGGCCGAGCACCTGGGAATGTGCAGTTTGCTACCAAACACTACGGAGTTGATGAAGGAGGAGGCAGTTTGGTTACCGCCCTTGAACGAACCAATGGAGATCTGGGTTCAATGGGAACTATTCTATCCACACGGGATGGAGCCGCTCTTACGGGATTGGACTATACTGGCGTAACGAATATAGCAACGTGGCTACCGGTCATAGATAACAACGATCTAATCACCGGTGACAGCCGCAGTCTCATACCTCTGATAAAAATATTGGACGATAAAATTATCGAGGGTGACGAAAATTTAGAACTTCTGTTGAGCGCGCCAGTTGGCTTGATTCTCCTAGGAGGCGAATACATTCC
Source organism: Akkermansia muciniphila (assembly GCA_945867235.1). Taxonomy (GTDB): domain Bacteria; phylum Verrucomicrobiota; class Verrucomicrobiia; order Limisphaerales; family SXQI01; genus SXQI01. Next base: position 8,410 of record CAMBHS010000056.1, on the reverse strand, counting down.
AACGTTGCCTGCTTTGGGAGACTATCCGCGAGCCAATGCGGTTATTTTGGATAATGATTTTGGCAGCACACTCGTCAATTTTTCCGCGACTTCCTATGATCTCGATGAGAACACGGGGCAAGTCACCATCAACGTGTTTCGATCAGGCAACCTAAGTGCCATGGTGTCTGTGAAATATGCGACTACTAGTGCAACCAACACCGGTTCAGCAACGGCGGGAGCGGATTACACAGCGGTGAGCGGCAGCCTGACATTTTCTGGTGGACAAACGAACAAGAGTTTTACCATTCAAGTTCGTGATGATCAGACTGTTGAACTTGATGAAGTCGTAAAATTAACTCTATCCAGTCCTTCTCCTGGCACAACTATCGGCACGAACAATACGGTTTTGTTAACAATCATTGATAATGATTATGCTCCCGGGCGCGTTGGTTTTGGCGTGCCGACGGTCGTCGTGAGTGAACTCGCCAAGAAGGCATCCGTAACAGTAAAACGGTTAGGCGGTAATGTCGGGGTTATCACGGTTGGGTATGGGGTGGCAAGTGATACAGCCATGCCGGTTGAGGATTACACCGAGGTTTCTGGAACATTAACATGGAACGACCAGGACACCACACCGCGGGTCATTGAAATCCCCATCACTAATGATGGATTCGTGGAAGCTCCAGAGAAATTTTTACTCTACTTGACCAATTCGTTTCCTGCGGAAGCGATTGGTTCGCGATCTACGAATGTCGTTACCATTCAGGACGATGACAATTTCGGTAGGCTCACTCTGACTGTCGCGCAATACCTCGCTGACGAAAATGGGACGAACGCGGTCATCACGGTAATCCGTCGTGATGGATCGGCGGAATCAGTTTCTGTGGATTACGCAACGTCAACCAATAAGGCGAATTCGGCCATTCCCGATGTGGATTATGTCCACGCCAGTGGAACTTTGTTATTCGGACCACAAGAAATGAGCAAATCATTTGTCATACCCATATTGGATGACAGTGTGGCCGATGGGGAAAGATTGGTTGCAATCAAACTAAGCAATCCAACCAACGCTATTTTGGGAGTGCTGACCAACGCCACGCTGCTAATCGTGGATAATGAAAGCAAGAATATCCCCGCAGGATCCGTGGACACCGATTTCGCAATCACAGGGGGTGCGAGTGATGCGATTAACAGTCTCATCCTCCAACCGGATGGTAAATTATTGGCCGCTGGGGAATTTATCCTCATGAACCGCCAAAATCGGCAACATGTGGCCCGCGAAAATACGGATGGATCCTTGGATATGAGTTTCGCAGAGGGATTGGTCGTAGATGGATCTGTGCGTTCCATGGTGCTCCAGAGTACCAACAACAAGGTTTACATCATGGGGTCGTTCTCCATGGTAAATGATTTCCCTTACAAGTATTTGGCGCGTTTGACTTCTGCCGGTGCCTTGGATACGACCTTCAACCCAGGTTCGGGTCCTGACAATCCTGTTCATTCTGCTGCTGAAACCTTTGTCGATGGTCAACGAAAGCTTCTGATCGGCGGTGCCTTCACGGTTTATAATGGAATCGCTCGTCGAGGAATCGCCCGTGTCAATGATAACGGTTCCACAGACAAGGCTTTCGACCCGGGTGCAGGAATTGACGGAACGATCTACTCCATTGTCGTCCAGCGTGACGGGAAAATTTTAATCGGGGGTGACTTCACGAGTGTTGATAGTGAACCTAGAAATTCATTAGCTCGATTGAATAGTGACGGATCGTTAGACACCACATTCGACCCCGGATTAGGGCTTGAATCTGCGGTGCGAACGATTGTGTTGGATTTTGATGACACGATCCTGATTGGCGGAGTGTTCAGCTCAATCCAAGGGAAAACTAAGCACAGTGTTGCACGGATAAAACCAGATGGAATGCTGGAGACCAAATTCGATGTAGGCATCGGTGCAAACGGACCCATTTATGCGTTAGCATTGCAGCAGGATGGAAAGATATTGGCGGGTGGAGATTTCACCGAGTTTGGTGATTATTTAAGTAGCCGGATTACTCGATTAAACAGTGATGGATCATCCGATCCCACGATAAATTTCGGATCTGGAGCCAACGGTTTTATTGCTTCCATAGCGGTTCAAGCCGATCGCCAGATTCTCATTGGCGGAGGTTTTACCGACTTTGATGGATCCCCTCGGAAACACTTGGCACGAATTTATGGTGGATCCACAACAGGTTCGGGCAGTTTGGAATTCTTGATTCCAGCTTACACCGTGTTGGAGTATCAAACGAATGCGGTCGTCATCGTTCGACGCACAGGCGGTCTTTCGGGAGTCGTTGGAGTCACTCTGGCAATGGAACCAATCACCGCAGAGCCTGGGGTAGATTACCTCGATATTTCTACAAACCTAGTATTTGGAACGGGTGAATCGTTTAAAAAGGTGTGGATTCCCGTTGTAAACGACAATATCGCAGAACCCGACAAAAAGCTCCGGTTGGTCTTAACAAACTTTACGGGAGGAGTTCTTTCTGGCAATCAGCCCTTTTCGGTGGTCACCGTCGTGAGTGAAGACAGCATCATTCAATTTTCCGAGGCGAGTTATAGCGTGAATGAAACCGCTGTCGGTAGTCGGGCTACGGTTTCGATTCGACGAGAAGGAGTGACAGCACTTCCAGTATCCGTAACTTTCAGAACGCAGGACGGAACGGCGACGGCAGGGTCTGATTATACGGCTGTAAACACAACAGTGGTTTTTGATGTGGGGCAGACAATGGCCGTTGCATCCGTCCCGATTATTGATGACTTTTCTGATGAAGGAAACGAAACAATCGTTCTCATCCTAAGCGCAGGCGGAAGTGGTGCAGAGATTCCACAGCCCATGGCGACTTTGACCATTTCAGATAATGATTATGAACCCGGGGTATTAAGTTTGTCACCAGCGGTGTCGGTATCCGAGGGAGATGGAAGTGCCACAGTGACGGTTTCGCGCACTGGCGGGCGAGCCGGAGTTGTAGGAATCGATTACTGGACAAATGATGGATCTGCTAATTCCGGATTCGATTACTCACCCGTATCCGGCACCTTGCTCTTTCTTGATGGAGAACTGACTAAAACAGTTAAAATACCCATCAATCAAGACACGAAAATTGAAGGGAACGAAACCGTATCCATCTCGATCAACAACGCCACGGGTGGAGCCAGTTTAGGGAGTGTTGTCACCACCACCATTACGATCAATGACGATGATTTCGGACCTGGTTCTTTCGATACCAGTTTTTCTGTTCCTGGTGGGATTAAAGGAGCGGCTGCCACAGTTCGAACTTTGCGATTACTCGAAAATGGGAAACTGCTAATTGGGGGTTCCTTTAACTCAGTGGGTGGGTCAACGAGAAACAATCACGCCAGACTTTTGACCAATGGGGTTATTGATTCTACCTATTCATCCGGTGCTGGGATTGGAAGTGTGAATGGCACGACCCTTTCGTCGAGTGGTAAAATTTATTTCGGATATAACACAGGTTCCTACGTCGGATTAGCGATGGCTAATGGCACGATCGACACGGTCTTCAATCAAAACGTCGGGTTAAACGGTCCAGTTTATGCCGTTCTACCCCAGGCCGATGGTAAGTTGATTGTGGGTGGAAGTTACTCTCAACCTGCTTCAGGATTGATTCGTTTGGATCGGAATGGAGAACTTGATATCAGCTTTAATCCGGATGGAGGGATTGGGGGGAGTATTCAAGTTTTAGTTCCTTCGGAAAATGGATCTTTTTATGCCGGTGGAACGTTCTCATCCGTAGGCGGATTGCCTCGCAGTGGATTAGTTCGAATCCTCCCGACAGGGTTATTGGATAACACATTTTTCACAGGATTGACTGGGAACGGATCCGTTAATTGTGTCCTGCCTTTGCCAGACGGAAAATTATTGGTCGCCGGAGAATTCACAAAGTTCAATCAGGTGAATCGGACGCGATTGGTTCGCATCACACAAAGTGGAAAAGTGGACACAGAATTTAATCCGGCCTCAGCAAATGGAACTATCCGTGCGCTGGCTTTGGCTCCCAATGGCAAGCTCTATATTGCAGGGGATTTTACATCGGTGTCTGGTGAAGCACGTGTCCGAGTGGCTCTGCTAAATGTCGATGGATCTCTGGATATCGGATTTGATCCGGGCCAAGGTCCAGATGGGACTGTGTATGACTTGGCATTACAAAGCGATGGACAACTGTTACTCGCGGGTTCCTTTGCGAAAGTGAATGGTTTTGTAAGCCCTGGACTGGCACGAGTTAACGGTGAACGTCAAAAGGCCAATGTGCCCGTTGTTACTATCGAATATGCGATCGAGGAGCGGGATGGTATTCTTTACAATCGAATTCGATTGCTGATCACCTCCGAAATTGGGCGCGAATACACACTTGAATATTCAAACGACCTGACTTCATGGCAGCCGTTAACAGTTAAAGTCGCCGAGGAGACTACGACAGAAATACTTGATAGCACAGAATACAATGTGGGGATGCGGTATTATCGAGTCTCTGTTCAATAGATATACCTGAGTTGTGATTCAAGAAACATGATTCGTTACCAATTATCGCGACAACGAAGGGTTAGTTGAGTTTAATGATTACGTTTTGCCGGACGAGTATTTGACAGGGCTTTTTAGATTTAAGTATTTGTATGTTGAACAAATTTGCAAACGGTGATCGGGATTCGATCCCATTGTGGACAGGTCGGATCGCTCGTTTAATGTTCGCTTTGTTGGCATTGATTGCCACAACTGCGACGGGGCGAGCTCAGTTCACAAATTTTTTCAGTGGAACCAACTATGTCGAGTTCCTTCAGCCCACTTATACAGTGCGTGAGGATGGGGTGGTCGCTACCATTACGGTAAGAGCTTTTTCGGATCCTATAGCCTTGGCGAATACAAATAATCCTGTATTTTTTCCATTTTATGGAGCTGCTGATTATTCAACTGAGGATGGAACCGCTAGATCTGGAGTTGATTATTACGCAACAACTGGGAGGTTGAATTTCAATTTCGGTAATTGGGGCGGTGGAGGCGGTGGTTGGGGTACCAATTTAACAGAGGTGCTGGCGTCTTTTGAGGTTTTTATTAAAGACGACGCGTTTACGAATGGAAATAGGACGATAATCCTCAACCTGTATAATTTAGATCAACTTTCATTCGCGGTAAATAAAACCGCTGTTTTGACGATCACCGATGATGAACTATTGCCAAAAGGTTCTGATTCAGGGGTTTTGCAGTTTAATTATGCCAGTTACTTAGTGACAGGGTTAGAGGGGGATGAGGGTCTGAACGCGGGGAACGCAGAAGATCTGGGAGCGCGTATCACCGTTGTCAGAACCGCAGGAACTGCAGGGAGAATCTTGGTGGATTATACAACCGTGGCCATACCCGGTGAAGCCATCGTGGGTCAGAATTTCTTCGCGACGAGTGGCACTTTGATTTTCAATGATTTTCAATCGAGTGCTTCATTTATTGTTCCGATTCCAAAACAGAAAAGTGATTTTGCATGGTTCACTACAAACATAGTAAAAAGTGCGTTTCCGTTCCGTGTTCAATTAGCCAATGCAAGACCTGATCCGAGCGAAGATTCTTCGATCATCCGACCTAGCTTGGGAGCCCGAACTACTGCCACTGTAACCGTGAATCGACTCGAACGGGGCTTTAACATCCTGAGGTCGCACTGGATTTACACAGAGAACCAAGGCCCCAAGGCTGTGGTTAGACCAACTGATGTAACAGGTCCTATTTGGGAACAAGGTTTTGCAACAGTAATTGTTAAAAGGTCTGGTCCATTAGATCAAGGTGTGAGTTGCCATTATTGGGTCAACGTCAAAGATGCGTTAGGAGACAACGCGAATAATATTTTCCCCCTAGATGCTGCTAATGAATACGCGACACCGTTTACTGATTATCTTCCGCCCGGGACAGGCGGATGGGCGACTGCTCTCGGTGGCGATCCCGTGAATAAACTCGAATGGGCGGCCTACGATGATAGCGATAGAACGATTCAAATACCGATTACTAATGATGATCTGGTTGAGTTTTCCGAGGACATGGTGGTCGGTCTTTATTTTACCCCGGACGATTCGATCCCTGAAGGTGCTAGCATGGGGCCATCCCGACTGGCTCACCTGAACATCGCCATGGATACGAGCGGCGGCCCTCGGATTAACAATGGCCATCTTGAGTTGGGGGAACAGGCTGCTGGAGCGGCGGATCGTACGTTTAATCAGGAAAATAACGCGGGAACAGTCCCCCCCAACAACTTTCAACCTGGCGCGAACAACACCGTGTTTACAGTGGTCGCTCAACCCAATGGGCAAACCATTATCGGTGGCGATTTCAGTTCCTATAACGCGACTCCACGAGGTCACATTGCAAGGATTCAACTTAACGGAAATTTGGACATGCAATTCAATCCCGGGACCGGAGCGGACGGTCCGGTTTCTGCGCTGGCTTTATATCCACCGACGAGTCCCTATGCGGGTCGTGTTTTAGTGGCAGGTGGCTTTACTTCTTTTAATGGGACGCTTCGACGAGGGATCGCCCGACTTTTATACGATGGATCATTGGATCCAAGTTTTAACCCTGGATTAGGTGCCAATGGGGCGGTTCAAACTGTGGCTATCGACAAGGTCGATCAAATTTACATTGGCGGTGAATTTTCGTCTGTTAATGGAACAAATCGAAACAGCATCGCAAAGTTGACGCGTGATGGACTCCTTGACACGAGTTTCAACCCCGGTGCTGGTCTTGATGGACCCGTATATTCAATCGCTCTTGAGTCCACCGGTCGTCCTATCATTGGTGGAGATTTCACCACCTTCAATGGGGTAGGTCGCAATAGTATTGCGCGATTGAATACGGATGGAACATTGGATCCTAGTTTTAACCCAGGAACAGGAGCCAATGGGCCGGTTTACACGGTGGCTACTCTGGATGTGGCGACTTATATCGGTGGTGCCTTTACCCAAGTCAATGCTTTGAACAGAAGTTCGATAGCCAAACTTAATTCAGACGGATCGGTTTCCACTGTTTTCTATCCAGGTTCAGGTTTTGACAACACGGTTTATTCCGTCGTTCTTCAACCCGATGGCAAGCCATTGATTGGTGGAATATTTCGATCCTACAACAGTACCCGCCGAGTGGGCATGGCCCGAATATTCGATAATGGAATGTTAGACACTTCCTTCATGGATACGGCTTACAATCATTTCGCCGGAGTCCCAAATCCCTTGTCTCCTGAGAATCCATTATCTCAGGAAAATTTCATTCGATCCATGGCCTACTGGAACACGAATTATAATGAGACCCTGCCGAATATCATCAATGAAGGCTCTGCATCTCCCATCGTAACTCAGGTTCAGAATTCACATAATTTTGAGTATGTCTATATCGGGGGCAGATTTCGCAATGTCGGAGGCGGAGTCACACGGGAAGACATGCGCAAACGTAGCAACTTCGCTCGAATCATTGCCGGAGCGACTGCAGGTCCTGGGAACATTGGATTTACCGATACCCAGTATTATGCCGATGAGGATGCAATTCAGAAATTTGTTGTTGTAACGCGATCGAATGGAAGCCTAGCCGCAGCAGGTGCCGCGCTGGCCACGGTTTCTCGACCGAAAGGTCCAGGTGCTGCGGAATCTCCAAGTGATTATTACAGCGTTCAAACCACTCCAACTTGGGTTAGCACATGGAGTAATACCCGCATGAAGAGTGACGCGACGACTGGTCCTAGTAATGCTGGCGGAGGGGGAAGCAGCCAACTTTACATCCCGATCGTGGACGACATTCTCCAAGAAGGTGACGAAAGTTTCGACCTGAAATTCTTTTTGCCAACTGCTGATTTAAATCTGGGAGGGGTACCGATTCCAGTTGGGGTTTCGCTTGGAATTGAAAACGCAAATTTGGGAGTGATTGATAACGACTTTAACTTTGGAACTTTAGCCTTCTCAAATCCATCTTATTCAGTAAAAGAAGACGGAAAATACGCCGTTTTAACCGTTGTGCGTGAGGGTGGATTAACCGGAAGTCTGACTTTGGATTACGCGACGGTAGATGGGGTTGCCAAGCAGGGGCGCCTTCCTGATTATGATTATGAACGCAATACTGGGACGCTGACATTCAACGAAGGGCAAGCAACGAATGTCATTAAAATTCGTATTTGGGACGATACCAAAGCCGAGTTAGACGAAACGTTTACAGTGATGCTGTACAATGCGACAGGGTTTCCGGACAATATCTCAGTTGATGATCGAATTGATCCAACAAGAGCTCTCGTGAGTGTGACGATTGGGGATAATGACTTTGCTCCAGGGCGAATCTTATTTAATCAAGCAATTTACATAGTCAATGAAGCGGATTCTACAGCAACTGTAACAGTTCTACGTTCCGGTGGAA
>CAMBHS010000055.1 GCA_945867235.1 Akkermansia muciniphila | reverse complement strand
GTCATCCAACTCCTTTTCATGTTCGGGGGTTAACTTGCCTGCATCCGTATGTTGATACGTTTTCGTCCGATAAGTTGCCCCAACAACAGAATTCACAAATCCGACCTGATGCTCGTGGACTAAATGCGGCAGGATGTCGCTCGTTTGCGTCAGGTATCGGGAGAACCTGAACCGTTCGCCGGGGGAGTTAGGTATTTTTACGAGTGTTCCCTCTTGGAATTGCCCGAGCAAATTGCCCCAGTGATTGGTGTATCCATCTAGGCCGGTGACATACCACCCTCCTAATCGATGTTCGATGGGGATACTGTGCCCGCTCTGGTTGATCCGGTAAGCCACTAGGCTGCCTCCCGTGAGTCCAGGGACCACCGATTTAACGACCAAGCCTGGAACGTGTCCCGTGTCTTCTCCAGCGTGGCAATTCATGCAACGTGTGGATCGATCAACACGCACTGGGGTGTTGCCGTATGGAATTTCAAAAATATAAAAAATTGCTCCAAGCTCAGGATCGAGTGACACAATCTCAATACGTCCCCCGGGGATATAACCCACATAAATATCCTCACCAAAATACAAGGCTCTTGGGTTGGAAGGATTGATCAGACTGAGTTGCAAACTCGTCGTCGAGAAAACTAATAATTGTGATGAAATCGGTATATCAAACACCTTGAGAAAGTCGGCTAGAAATTCTTTTTCACCGCTTCGATCCAATTTCAGTTCTCCCGATTCCAACGCCGATTTCATTTGGGTAAACCGGTCGGTAGGCGTGCGTTTAAAATAATCGTGAGGTGGCAGTTCGAAATCCTGATAGCTCAACTCCGCTAAAGCAGCGGGGAATAACCAAAGGCATAAAAAAAACTTGTAGGCGACTCGTTTCATCCAATGCGATAATGTAAGGGTTGTTACTTTGGAAGCACAAGCCGCAGCATGCTAAAATCAGGGTATAAACCGGAGTCAATTCCCAGACCACTCTGGTCTAGCTTGAATCGTCTCGCTCACTTCGTATCCATCCTGCTGGTGATTGGGCTAATGCTCGAAATGCAACAGGGTCGGGGGATTATTTTTTATTCAACCGATTCTCCTGACCACAATACTTCCCAACCTACCGGAGTGTTACAGACATCGGGATGGCAATGGATCGGACAATGGCAACATTTTTTAGGCACACCGATTGGTGCCCACTATTTTATCACCGCTGCGCACGTGGGAGGAACTGTAGGACTGCCGCTTTTTTTCCGAGGAAAAAACCACTTTACAACGGCCTCCTTTTCCGACCCTTCTTCGGATCTAATTCTCTGGCAGGTTCGCGAGCCATTCTCCGATTGGGCACCCATGAACGCCTCGACTGACGAGGTCGGGCAGCGGTTGATGGTTTTTGGCAGGGGAACCCAGCGAGGGTCGGAGATCAATTATCCAAACGAATCCCCGCGATTACGAGGATGGGGATGGGGGCCTGTGGACGGGAGACTGCGTTGGGGACAGAACCAAGTGACCGGATTCGAATCAAGTCAACCACAGGAATTTGATGATCTTTTTTATGCGACATTCGATCAGAATGGGGGTTCCAACGAATGCCATCTTTCTGTGGGAGACTCTGGTGGTCCAAGCTTCGTACAAAACGAAGGGGAGTGGGTATTGGCAGGTATCAATTATGCTGTGGACGGTTTGTTCAATACTTCCACTAACGGCAATGGATTCAATGCATCCTTGTTCGATAGCAGTGGCCTTTACTCGGGTTCGGTAGGGGCTTGGTTTCAGGTGCCGTTTTTTCCGAGGCCGCGTCCCTCCGGTTTTTTCTCCACTCGCGTTTCGGTTCGCTTGGAATGGATTCAATCCATCGTAAAACAACCTCTCGTGTTCCCGCCTCGATTGATGAGAGCGGACTCGGTGGAAGGTTCTTACATCGTGGAACCCTCTGCTCAACTGAATCAGGTCAACCAAACCATCACCTTACCAATGACGAACCGGATCGTATTCGTTCGACTTGAATCCAATCTCCAATTCACCATCCGATCCTCGGGTATCATTGACACAAACCTCGTCGTGGTTTACACCTCGGTGTCCGAATAGCGGGGCAGAGAGTTTTTTCATTTTCCGCAGTTTTAGAATCTTCTCATTCGAGTGCTATCGCAACTCGTCTGGCCATCGTAGGGAAGCTACCCATTCAACAAGTTTCCGTTGCCGACCTTCAAAATCGATTGAGAAAAGAAAACTAGGTGTTAAAATGGAAACCATTACAACGAAGCCGGAATTTTATTCCACACAATTTTCGAGTCAATGAGCTACGTTCGTCTCAAATGAAAAAACGTAACAGAGTATAATAATAGGATGCGGACTAAGAGTATGAAAACAAACGCACGTCGAAAACTTGATCTCATCGGATTCACACTGATCGAACTGCTCGTTGTGATTGCCATCATCGCCATTCTTGCAAGCATGCTGTTACCCACGCTTGCGAGAGCAAAAGAAACCGCGAATCGAACTGTTTGTAAAAACAATCTCAAACAGTATGCCTTGGCATTGAACCTGTATGCGATGGATAACAACGACAAGTATCTGAATTTGGATCTATTGGCACCCAATGAAAACAGAGGAGGATGGGCTTGGGATATGTCCACGCAAAAATTCGGATTGATGAAAACTTATGGGAACCTGCGCAACATCAACTATTGCCCTTCTTTCAAGAAGCAAAACAACGAAACTTTGTTCACCCAGTGGGCGAGAGACAATCGTTATTACGTTCTGGGCTATGGTTTTTTTCTGAAAAGAGTGGGTTCTATAGATGAAATCAATTGGCGTGTTTCTACAACCGTGCCAAGCACAAAAACGAACATGTCCCCGACAGAAGCACAACTGGTGGTGGATGCTGTGATCTCTCAATCTAGTAATTTTGCGAAAGTAGACGGAGGATGGGCGGGTCATTCGACAAGTCACTTGACTGGAAAAATACCAGCGGGCTCCAATCAATCGTTTATGGACGGGCATGTTGAATGGCGGTCATGGAAACAAATGGGGGGCGTAGGGGTGAATACGAAAAACGTGAGAAAGCTAATCGTTTTTGAGCCTAATTTCTGGTTTTAACCGTGGTTGTGAAAATGATCACGCACCTTGATCCCTATTTTAATCTGATTCAGTCCCAAGTTTTTTCTTCATTTCATCGATTTCGAAACTGAATTCGGATTTTCGGATTTGATTCCTCAAGGTCTCCAATTAAAGTTGGGGTCTATTTTATGAGTAAAACACCTATTCGCATTGCGGTGACGGGGGCTGCGGGTCAAATTGGTTATTCACTTTTGTTCCGCATTGCCTCAGGTGCCATGTTCGGCGCAGATCAACCCGTGATTCTGCATTTAATTGAGATCGAACCCGCCCTTCCGGCTTTAGGAGGTGTGGTGATGGAGTTGGAGGATTGTGCTTTTCCGCTCCTCAAAGGGATCATCCCAACAGCCAATCTGGACGAGGGGTTTAACGGAATCAACTGGGCTCTGTTAGTAGGCAGTGTCCCTCGCAAGCAGGGAATGGAGCGTAAGGATTTGTTGGGGATTAACGGCAAAATTTTCATTGGTCAGGGTCGAGCGATTGAAAAAAATGCTGCTTCGGATGTTCGCATTCATGTCGTTGGAAATCCATGCAATACCAACTGTCTGATCGCGATGAATAATGCACCGGGCGTGCCTCAGGATCGATGGTTCGCCATGACCCGGCTTGATGAAAATCGGGCAAAAACTCAACTCGCTAAAAAGGCGGGCGTGGAGGTGGATTCAGTTTCGAATCTTGGGGTTTGGGGAAATCATTCCTCAACTCAATACCCCGATTTTACACAGGCCCGTATCCAAGGTAACCCAGCCACTGAAGTCATTACGGATCATGATTGGTTGAAGGGAGACTTTATTTCCACGGTGCAACAGCGAGGTGCGGCCATCATCAAGGCGCGGGGTTTATCAAGCGCAGCCAGTGCAGCGAATGCTGTGGTGGATAGCGTCAGGTCGATCGCGGAACCGACTCGAGCTGGGGACTGGCACAGTGTGTGCCTCTGTTCCGATGGTTCTTATGGCATCGAAAAGGGATTGATCTTTTCCTATCCCGTGCGCAGCGATGGACAAAAACTCGAAATCGTAGGTGGTTTGGAGATCGACGCATTCAGCCGGGAGCGCATTACCCGAACCGAGGACGAATTGAAGGAAGAAAAAGCGTTGGTCGCCGAATTGTTGCCTAAAGCATGAGTTCTCCTTTAACCCATGCCGACCTAGCCAGATACACAGAATTGTCTGTATTCAGGTCAGATCTTACCCTCCACAGTTTGGACTCTCTTTGTGATACCACGAGGGAAAAAAATTACGCCGCATTGACTTTGCCGAGCAGTTTAATTGCTCACGGTGCGATGCGGTTGGAAGATTCGGGAGTGAATCTGATTGCTCAAATTGGGTTTCCACACGGACTCATGCATGGGGATGTTAAACGGTTCGAGGCGGAATTATGTGTCGATGACGGAGCCCAGGAATTCGAGTTCATGGGAAATCTGATGCTCCTGACCAATGGCGAGGAATCGAAGTTTCTGCGCGAAATCCGTGATGTTGTTGACGCAGTCGATGGTCGTCAGGTGCGGGTGGCATTGAAGTGGTCTGCCCTCACCGAAGCACAAAGGAAACTGGGAGCGCAGGCGGTGCTCGATTCAGGGGCACATTATTTGTCCACAGGTCCTGGATTCGGCGAGAAACCAGACGACGCGACTTCAATCCATAAATGGAGAACTGAGCTGGGAGACAAATTTTGGATCAAGGCAGCACAACCGATGGGCGACGAAGGATCGTTGCTTTGTTTGAAAGCAGGGGCGCAACGGATTGGTTGTATCGCAACTATAAAATAGGGTGAAAATTGGAATGGGTGAAAAATGTTTTTTTCTTATGACAAAGTCCTTCATTAGCTCCCGTTGGCAACTCGTTTTGTTGGGGATTGGATTCATTTTTTCCACCAAAGCGGCACCTGTTTTCTGGGGGGAATCCAACAATCGAAATCTGGTCAGTCACGAAAAAAATTTACCATCGGTTTTTAATCCCAAGACGGGTCAAAATATCGCTTGGAGTATCCCACTTGGAACGGAAACCCATTCCACACCGATCATTGCGGGTGGACGCATTTTCATCGGCACGAACAATGGGCAACCGAGGGATGCGAAGCATGATGGGGACCGAGGAGTCATGCTGTGTTTTGATGAGAAAACTCAAGCCCTGCTCTGGCAATTAATTGTTCCAAAACGCGAAGGCGACCCTTACCAGGATTGGCCAAAAACAGGGATATCCTCCCCCGCAACCATCGAAGGAGAACGTGTTTACCTTGTGAGTAACCGGCATGAAGTCATGTGCCTTGATGCGCGAGGTCTTGCGAACGGAAATGATGGACCGTTCGTCGATGAGGTGCGCCACCAATCGCCTGAAGCCAAGCCACCTGTGCCGCTAGGCCCGTTGGATGCCGACATTCTGTGGTCGTTCGACATGAAAGCGGAGGCAGGGATATGGCCCCACGACGGATCGCATACTTCTATTTTGATCGATGGGCCCTTCATTTACGTCAACACGGGAACCGGCGTTGACAGCACCCATAAAGTGATCCGCGGACCTGACGCTCCAAGCTTGTTGGTATTTGAAAAAATGACCGGTCGCCTCATTGCTCGAGAGAGAGAAGGGATTGCACCCAACATCTTCCACAGCACGTGGTCCTCCCCATCCCTCGGAGTGATCAATGGTCAGAAACTGGTTTTTTTTGCCGGAGGAAATGGGATTATCTATGCCTTTGAGGCGATTAAAAAAACTTCGCCTCCCAATGAAGTTCAAACGCTCAAAAAAATTTGGCAGTTTGATTTTGATCCCGAAGGACCGAAGGACGCCATTCATCGTTTCAACACCAATCGCCGCGAAGGACCCAGCAATATTTATGGGATGCCTATGCTTCATGAGTCCCGACTTTATGTGGCGGGTGGGGGCGACATTTTTTGGGGTAAAAATGCGGCTTGGTTAAAATGCATCGATCTCCGAGGGAAACTTGAAGGGGGCAGTCCCAAGGAACTCTGGTCTTATCCGTTGGAAAAACATGTCATGTCAACCCCCGTCCTTGTGGACGGCTTGGTTTTTATTTCTGATTGCGGACGGAAAATGCATTGTGTGGATGCAGAGACGGGCAAGAACTATTGGACGCAAGATATTCAATCCGAAGTTTGGGCATCACCATTCGTTGCCGATGGAAAAGTTTACCTAGGCACCCGGAGTGGTCAGTTTTGGGTGTTTGCTACATCAAAAGAAAAAAAGATCCTGAACCAAGTCGAATTCGGAGAACCGATCAGTGCCACGGTCACCGCTGCCAACCAAACCATTTACGTGGCGACAATGTCCAAGCTGTTCGCGATCAGGAACGGAGTTTCCGAAGTCCAGAAAAAATAAGCCTACCAACACGCAAATGGGGAAAGGCAACCGGTCAACGTTTGCCCCAGCTTTTTCCAAAAGTAAAGCCTACGGCAAGACCCAATAACCCCGCTAAAACTCCGCTGAACGCCACCACATTTTTCGTTGCCATGGATAACATGGGATTCTCGAAAACATTCGCAGAGAGGTGCAGGCTCGCTACGGACCACACGTCACCGACCCGATGTGCGGTCAACGTAAAACGACTTTGGAATGCCATACCCGATCCACTTTTGAATTTGAATTGGTCATTCAGATTTCCCCAGATCAAAAGCCAATCTCCGTGCAATTGTTGACCTGTGATTGTGGGAGCGATCGTCACGCTTTGAAGTAGTGGAGCATCTCCTTTGATCAGTTTTTGGTAGGCTTCGATGATCGACTTCCGTCCTGTAAATACCTCCCCGCTTTGCCAAGTGATCACCGCATTGGGTTCGAGATATGCCACCAACCGATCCATGTCCCCCGCTTTGAAGGAGTTGATTAATCCCTCACGAAGGCGAGCAATTGCTGGATCCTCGGGGACTAGATCACTTTTTTCTTCGGCATGATTCATCATGCCAATTCCAAAGAACCATAATAAAACCAAATACTTCATGACTGTCTTTGAATGGGTTAAAAAACTAAAATTCATTGTGAACCACGACAAATCTCGGCAAGTTTTTTTGTAGCCGCTCCCGAATCGATGACCTCGGCGGCACATTCTATCCCCTCCACAATGGATCGGGTCTTGGCGCCGACAAATAAAGCCGCCCCCGCATTTAACAAAACAGCCTCGCGTTTCGGGCCTCGTTCTTCACCAGACAATATCGCTCGCAGGATTTGCGCGTTGTGACGCCGATCTCCACCCGCTAAGTCCTCCAACTGGGATCGTTCTAAACCGAAATCATTCGGGTCAACTGTGGAAAGCGACATGGCTCGATCTTGGTAAAACTCAGCAATCGTGGTTTCGCCTAGGGTGGAGAGTTCATCCAACCAACGATTTTCCCCTGCATTCCCGCTGACTACCATTCCCCGCCTGACTCCGAGCGACTGCAAAACTCCTGCCACAGGCAAACATAATCCAGCCCGGGCAACTCCTAATAATTGGGCCGAAGGTTGCACCGGATTGAGCAACGGCCCGAGAAAATTGAAAATGGTAGGTTGACTTCGCTCGGCGCAGAGGCGGCGTGCCGGTCCGATATGCTTGAAAGCTGGATGATAATTAACGGCCAAAAAGAACGCGAAATTGTGTTCTTGTAAGGATCGAACGGCTTGTTCCGGAGTCAGGTTGATGGGCACCCCGAGTTCCTCCAACACATCAGCACTTCCGGATTGCGACGTGATCGCCCGATTGCCGTGCTTTGCGACAACTAATCCCGATGCCGCTGCAACCAAAGACACCGTGGTTGAAATGTTAAAGGTGTTCAATCGATCCCCTCCAGTTCCACAGACGTCTAAAATTTCACGGTTCCGCAATTCAACCGGAAGGATGGGTTGGATGCTCAGTTTTCGGAGCTCGGAGGCAAATACGCTGATCTCCTCCACGGTTTCACCTTTATTCGCCAAAGCCGATAGAAACGAAGCTTTCAATTCCACACTGATCTCCGGATCCACCAAGCCCTGCACTGCCACGACAATTTGTTCGGGATTCAGGGCTTGTTGTGCGGTCATTTGCTCCATCAAGTTTTGCAGCATGAAGTCTTTATGAGTTCGCAAGGGTAAGGAGTCGAGTCGAAATAAAATTAGTAGCAACACCAAGGCTTGCTACTCAAGGATACGCGACCTAGGTTGGCTCTACAATGGGTGAAGAAATATTTGATGTCGTGGATGAATTAGATCAGGTGACGGAACAGCGTTCACGCCGCGAAGTGCATGCGTTCGGACTAAGACATCGGGCGGTTCATGTCCTTGTTTTTAATCGATGTGGAGAACTTTTTCTACAGAAGCGTTCCATGCTCAAAGATTGTTCTCCTGGACTGTGGGACTCTTCGTCCTCCGGTCATTTGAATGTTGGCGAAGATTACGATGCCTGCGCCGTTCGTGAGGCGTATGAGGAGTTGGGTCTGCGGTTGGAAACTCCACCGAATCGCTTGTTTAAACTCGCACCATGTCCTGCCACCGGTCAGGAATTCTGTTGGGTTTATCGGGCTGAGTCCGAAGGTCCGTTCCAACTCCAACGCGAAGAAATCGAAATGGGGGCGTGGTTTTCCATGTCACACATAGAATCATGGTTGGCCAAATCACCAAAAGAGTTTTGCGATGCGTTCCGGTTGCTATGGGAATTCGTTGAAAAACCTCATCACCCTTGAAGATGTTGTCCCTTTGGTTAAAAGGAACATTTTCTTTCCGTATCGCTTTCGTTTATAATGACCTGAAATGTCAATTCAATCAAGGTTCCTACAATGCTAAAAGGTGAAACACCCAAGAAAAAAAACACGATTTCACTAATATTGCTTCCATGGGCTATTTGGATTTTTCTCGCTCTGGATCTGCTTTTTTTTGGATGGCTGTTTTATCGAGGCACATTTAGCAGAAGCAAGGTCGAGTCTGTGACAGCACAGGAACAATCTGCGATCACCCCTGCTAAAAGTGCAGGCGGAACCAATCTTGAGGAAACTGCCCTCAACTCTCCGCAAGATGTCAGGCTGGATTTGATCAAAGCGGGAAACGCATCGCTTGCGGCAGGTGCCAATGAGGAGGCCATCGTAAAATTTACCAAAGCAATCCAACTCAACGCTGAGGATGAGGATGCACATTTTAACCTAGGTATCGCATTAACTCGAACAGGAAAACCTCTCGAAGCCAAAAAGCACTACGAAAAAGCACTGGAAATAGTCCCGGACTACGAGGAGGTTCATAACAACTTGGGCAACCTGTTACTGGTTGAGGGAAAAACTGACGAAGCCATCGTGCATTTTTTAAAAGTTATCTCGTCAAATCCAGACAATTCCAATGGCCATAACAATTACGGAACTGCTTTGGCTCGTGTGGGCAAAATTCCAGAAGCGATTCTGAGTTTTTCAAAAGCAATAAGCCTCCAAAATAATCACTTCGATGCACGTGTAAATTTGGCTAACGCTTACCTTTCTCAAAAACGATCCGAGGAGGCTCTCCAAGAACTCGGGGTGGTGCTAAAAATGAATCCTAACTTTCCACCCGCTTTAAAGGCATTGGCGCGGGCAAAACAAAAATTGAGTCGTTAATCATCCGCGACGATCGTTCCATCCATTTTTAAAGCGACACTGACACTTTTCGGTGGAACCTCATACTTTATAGACTTGCCGAGGGTAGGCCAGCGAACTTCCAACGCATTGATAACTGGGGAATTTCCAAAGACCAATACAAGGCTGTCCTGACTCAGAAATCCACTGCCAGCACGGATTTCCTGTGCGACACCTGCTTTGTTTGAAGCCCACGCTCGCACCCAACCCCCGATCCCATTGGGGTTCCCATTCGCCCCAACCAAACGCACACGCAGCCCTTGTTGAGCACCTTGATTATGCCAGAGCGTCGTTGCCCCTGCGTGCTGAGTCACCACAATATCCAAGCGCCCATCACGGTCATAGTCACTCGTGGCTGAGCTGCGTTGTTCTCCATAAATCTCGATTCCACTCGAAGATTTTGGAACCCCTGTAAAACCTCCTTGACCGTTACCTTTGAATAATGTGCCCCGACCCGCATCATTGCGTGTCGATTGACTGTGACCTGAAAAAAAGTTTTGTGCGAGAAACACATCTGAGAATCCATCCCCGTCAAAATCACCGGATGTGATGCCAAAAGCTGGAGCCAACTGAGCTTCGAGAGGAAGCGGTTTCATTTCAAAATGATCTCCCTGATTCAAAAAAACGCTGGTAACCAATGATTTTGCTTCGACCACGCTGACAAGGTTGATCACGGGAGCGAGTAATTCTTGGATGGATATTTGACCAAAGGAACGGTGGGAAATATAGCGTTCCCGCAACTGCGGCCAAGCTGTCGATAAAAAATTCAAATCACGACGAGGGACTTGGATTCCTCGTTCTCCATCCCAATCTGATTCGATGGATAAGGTTCGACCGTCGCCAGCCAAATCGCCGTAATAAAGATGCAGTGGACGGTCGTTAGAGGCTTGATACTCCGTGTTTAAGCCTGTGTTGGATGCCACCAAGTCCATTCGCCCATCACCGTTAAAATCAGCAACCGCCACCGCTAACCACCAGCCGGTTTTTTCTGCGAGCCCCCAATCGGCGGTTTGGTCAACAAGTATCCCCTCCTTGTTGATCAATATTTTTATCGGCCCCCATTCGCAGGCCAATACTAAATCCAGCCATCCGTCGGCGTTCAGATCACTCCACAGGGCACCGGAGACCAATCCAATGGATTTGAGAATCGGTTCATGCGCCTCGGAAAGCACCCACTGTTGTCCGACGCGTTTGTAAATATGGGAGCTCGCAGGTGCGGGATAACGTCCCGGAATTACACGACCACCTACAAACAATTCCAATTGACCGTCACGGTTCATGTCTGCAAGTGCAAGAACCGTAGCCGATGAAGGGTCGGTTTGTTTGATCCCCGATGCCACGGGATCTCCACCCATACTCCCAATCACACTAGCACCATCCGCGTGCAAATCACGGTAACTCGAAGCCCCCATCCAAATCTGTGCCTTTTGACCTCTCTCGCCGAAACCGATCAATGTTCCCAACTCACGTCCGGTCAGCGATTCCAAGGGAAGGTGCTTCGGGTTAAAGCTAACTCCTTTTTGGTTGTAATAAATGTTCAGTCCCCCACCCTCGACTCCGCCCAAAACCACGTCGTCCCATCCATCGCCATTGACATCCACCCAACTCACGGATGGAGATTCTCTCGATAATCGGCGCGATAAAAATGGTTGCCGTTCGAGTTCAGGATAATCTGCGATCACATGGCGGTGAGGTATTAATTTTGAAACATCTGCAAAAAGTTGTGGCTTGGATGTTACAGGCGGTTGGGGTCTTGCCTTCGCTGAGTTCTCGTCAATTTCATAGACTCGGTTTGAACTGACATGGCTTAACTCCGACCATGTTCCATTCGGCCATCGAACTTCCAGCTTCATCGCGGAGGGTTTTGTCGCAAATACCCGCATAGGAGCGTCACCAGAAAGGTATCGGCCACCCGCCATGATCTCTTGTTCTTGAGCGAATCCATCTGTCACTAACCGGACTCGGGCACCAATTCCACGTGTGTTTTTTCCTGCTCCCTTCAGCGTTACACCGATTCGTCCTGCACTAGATTCATTTCGGTAAATACCCACCGCATCGTTCAAACGATTCACCACAACATCAATATCCCCATCACGATCAAGATCAGCCAAGGCGACACCTTGGGAGACTCCTTCGCTCATCCAATTCCACGCGATGCTGGAATCCAGAAACTTTCCATTCCCAAGGTTTTTAAAAGCCACATTTCGACTGCTTAATGGGGGATACTCCAGGAGCTTCTTGGGCAGACGCTCTTTCGACCATGGCCCTTTCGCGAAGATACTTCTTTCGGCATCCATGTCCTGCGTGTCAAACTGATTGCCCGCAGTCACCAAAAGATCCTCAAACCCATCTAGGTCGACATCAAGAAACACCGGAGCCCAGGCCCATCCCGTCGCCCAAATCCCAGCGAAATAGGCCGCTTCGGCATAAGTGCCATCGCCCCGATTCATCTGAAGGACATTGCGATCAAATTGGGGTCGATTGAGGTATTTCCCGAAGGAGGACTCCTGCGGTTCCTTGCCATTGCTTTGCATCAAGCGGCGTTGATGGCTTGGGGAGAGCATATCGAGCACAACAAAATCATCCCACCCATCCCGATTGATATCCGCGAAATCTATGCCCATTGAAAAAGTGCTCGTGTTCCGCAACGCCGTGCGCGCTATGGCCTGAAAAATTCCTTGGCCATTATTAAGCCACAGCCGATCAGGAGTATGAAAATCATTACAGACATATAGGTCTGGAAATCCATCTTGGTTGATGTCACGAAAGGCAACCGATAAACCCCAGTCCAAAGGAGCGGATCGAATTGCCTTACCATCCTCGTCCAGAAACCGTCCGTCGTCCCATGCCTGAGCCGAGAACTTGCCGTTCCCATCATTGAGATAGAGGAGATCAGGCTCTCCCTGCTCTAGAATTCTACCTTCGGGCGTCATCTCCAACTGATCACGATCTTCCGCGCGCACACTACGGACCCCTGCAGTATTGAGTAACGACAACCCCGTACTGCGGATGGTGGACCCACGATAATTGGCGACAAAAAGATCAAGATCACGATCCCCATCAATATCCGCGATGGCCATGGACATGGCACCGTAACGGCGAACCAACCCAGAATTGGCATCCTCAGTGAACTTGCCCGTCCCATTATTTAAAAACATCCTCGTCCCCCCTCCGATCGAATTCACAAACAAATCGAGGTCTCCATCCCCATCGACATCCGCAAATAAAGTTCCCGTCGAGAATTGGTAATTGCACGCGACTCCTGCAGCAGCGGTCACGTCTTCGAATTTCCAATCCCCTAGATTTCGATACAAGGCATTTGGACCTTCCAATCGACACAGATAAATATCAATGAGCCCGTCTCCATCCACATCCCCCAATGCCACCCCGGAACCATTCAATCGGATTTGGTTTTGACTCGCTACCTCGTCGCTCAGCTCATTGGTAAATCCGATGCGTGTTGCGTCAGGCATCAATTGCCGAAACCCCACGTGAATTCCCACAGGAACATTGACCGATTGCCAGCGACCACCAAGGATCACTTGCCACTCGGCGTGTCCGATGACAGGTAGGAAAAAAACCGCCGCCATCACCGGAAAAACCCGGCTCGAAAAAGTCCGAGACATCCTGAGAATGGACTCAATGAAAGAATGCTTCATGCGGGATTATCGCTTGTCTGGATTGGCAGACATGTCAAATTTTTGATGGTTCTGAATCACGACCACTGTTACAATAAAATGCGATTTATGCCTGATATATCCTCGAACCCTTTAAGTCACAATCATTCTCTCATTGTGCGTGTGGTGATCATGTTATTCATGGCCTGGGCACCCCACGCAAGTGCTCAACAGCATGTTTTTGAGAATTCGAAACAATACCTCGGCTATTACCGGCCACAATTAGGCGAATACGGCGACGAAATCACGCTCGGCGGAACGGCGCGCTTGATCACTGATTTTTCTTTTCCTTACACGACAAAATTCACCTCCCAAGGGGACGAAAGGGCACGCATTCGATTTTACGCGAATGACGGCAATATTTTAAGTCCCTATTACACCGCGCCCGGAACGTTGCTTTATGAAAGTGGTTTTTTTCCGCTGAATCCCGGAGCGGGTCGGCGCGATTTTAAAAACCTCAACATCGTCGTGCCGGACAAATTCACTTGGACGATTGAATTCCGGGGCTTAAGCATGGCTCTGAATGACCAAGCAGGGTTGCTTTACTTCAACCCCGTCACCGTGGGACAAAGCTACGGCGATTACTGGGTTAAAAATGAGCAAGGTGTATGGTTGCCACTGCAAACCCGCGGACTGGACGATAATTTTGGCGCCTCATTTTTTGCAACCTATGCTCCGGATTCAACTCCTCGAATCACCAGTTTTCGACCCAACGGTTCCTCCTCCTTCGATCTAATCGTTAATGTGATCCAAGGTCGCAATTACGCTTTGGAGTATGCGGATCCTGCGGAATCCATGCAGTGGCACCGTCTGGAAACGATATTGAAGGCTCCTTCATCGGAACTCAGGCTAACCGCCAATGCGGCGAAACCAGCGAGGCTGTTTCGCGTCAAAGAAATGGCCCGATCGGTCTCTATGCTGGGTGGCCAACCCTTGGTCACAGCCAAGGCCATCAAAGGAACCACTTATGTTTTGGAATATATAAACAGCCTCTCGCAGACAAATTGGATCCGGTTACCTGAGTTTATGACGGCGACCTCTGACATTGTTTCCATTTTGGATCTTTCTAAACCCGTTCCTCCAACTCGGTTTTACCGAATCAATGAAGCAAACGATCGCTGAAGGGAACGGTCTGCCACCTAACGATGGAACCTCGTTCTATTAAATCCATAGTTGGAGCAAACCCATGATCCCGACCACGGATACTTCCCTCTCCTTGCCAAGCAGTTGGATGGCACTTCCTTTTTTAGGGCTCCTCGGTTTGATTGCGTTGGCTCCACTTTTTTTTCCCAAATGGTGGCACAAATATTATCCCCACGTAACCCTTGGTTTGGCAGCCTTTGTCCTCGCTTATTACGGATTCATTCTAAAAAACAGTGCGCCTATCTTCCATGTTGCTCAAGAATACTTCAGTTTCATTTGCCTTATTGGATCCCTTTTTATCGTCTCTGGCGGGATCCACATCAGGGTCAAAAGCCATTCTAAACCGGCAGCGAATATCGTTTTTTTGCTTTTCGGAGCAATTTTAGCGAATGCGATCGGGACGACCGGAGCCTCCGTGCTGCTCATTCGCCCCTGGTTGCGAATGAACCATCACCGCATTGGAGCGTTCCATGTGGTGTTTTTTATTTTTATCGTTTCCAATGTGGGCGGGAGTCTGACTCCGATCGGCGACCCCCCGCTTTTCATCGGTTACTTGAAAGGGGTTCCTTTTTGGTGGATCACAACAAACAGCCTTGCCATCTGGTCAGTCGCCATCGGTTATTTGCTGACAGTTTTCTATTTATTGGATCGCCACAATTATAAACGAATCGCGTGGATTGATCCGTCCCCTACGGAGAATTCACATGGCAATTGGCGGGTGGAAGGGTCACTCAATATTTTATTTCTAGGCGTGATTCTCGCATCTGTTTTTATTAACAACCCCTATTTCGTTCGCGAAGGGCTGATGATCGTTGCCGCCCTAGGTTCCTGGCTCACGACTCAAAAAAAACTTTATGAGCGCAACCATTTTTCGATAACGCCTATCAAAGAAGTCGCGATCCTTTTTATTGGCATATTTGCGACCATGCTCCCGGCATTGGATCTATTGCAGGTGCATGCCAAATCGTTAGGCATGACCTCGCCCTCCCTCCTTTTTTGGTCAAGTGGATTTCTCTCAAGCGTTCTGGATAATGCGCCCACCTATTACAGTTTTCTTACGGCAATGTTGAGTGTTTTTGTGGATGGCGAAATCGTGAAACAAGTGCAGCAACTTATCCTAACACAAGGGGCATCCTTGACTGCCATCAGCGGCCCACAGTCGCACGAAATACTAAACACTTGGGCAGCTCTACAACGATACCACGGTGCCAAGGTTGCTGCAGGCATTGTGAATGTGGAACAGATTAAAATAGCCTACCTGATCGGGAATCCCCCTTATCACCTTCACTTGCTCGCCCTTAGCATCGCCTCAGTTTTTTTCGGCGCGACAACCTACATTGGGAATGGCCCCAATTTTATGATCAAGTCCATCGCCAACGAGGCTAAAATCGCCACGCCGACATTCCTCGGTTATATTTATAAATTCAGTATCCCCGTGATGTTGCCCATGCTCCTGCTGGTGTGGTTCCTATTCTTCCGCCATTCCTGATTTCTCGAAATCATTACCGGAAAATAGTGATTCAGTCTGATCGTTGGACTCCACTTTCCCATTGCATTCTCATCATCCCCTTTGTTAACTCCAACCCGCTATGACGCGTAAAACAAAAATCATCG
>CAMBHS010000054.1 GCA_945867235.1 Akkermansia muciniphila | reverse complement strand
CAAAAGCCCCGCCGACTTACTAGCCCTCAAAGCACCCCACCTTTCACCAAAAATATTCTTGCTCCACCCCATCCCTTTAGAGTCTCTTCTTCCTCATCAAGGGGGTCACGATGTACCAAGGTTGCCCGAAAAGCAATCTTGGCGGCATTGCGGATTCATTCCAAACGTCATGTTGATAGCGAGCCGAAGAAGTGGGCTTCTTTGACAGGAGAAGTTGCGTGACTATATCGCGCCATTTAAGCGACGGATTACGAAATGATTCAAGCTCTGAAACATTAATGTCTTGGTGTAATCTCGACCGCCGCAAGACCTCTGCAATGTGAATTGGTTTGTATAGGTCAACACGTCCAATTTGGATTATGTAATCCAATCTGTCTTTTGCTTCGGTTGCAATCGTTGACGGTTTTTCCATTTTCACAAAATTAAAGTTTCACGCGAACTCAAAAGCGGGTTGAACGGCTGTCTTGTGGATTGGTAGAGGAGCTTTTTCCAAAGCGTCTAGTGCAGCACCAATAACGGCTGTAACGCAAGGCACGGCGACACTGTTTCCAGCTTGCTTTCGCGTGGCGGCATAGTCGCCAACAATTTTGTAAGATTCTGGGAAGCCCTGGATCCGAAGCATTTCTCTTTCAGTCATCCGACGCTCGCCATTAACCAAAAGATAATTGTATGACGCACCCGCTCTTAAAGCGCAAGAATAGGGGTATGCACTTATGTTTCCGCCTTTGTTTTCGTGCCAGATAGTAGGCCCGTCAAACTTTGATTTGTGAGCTCGTTTCTCTAATCGTTTGAGCTTTATCTTTTCGGATGCCCAATAGTATTCCGGAACATTTTTTTCGAGTATTTCCGAAAGCGGTTTCATTTTGACCCCGCCGTGAGGATATGTGAAAGGATGATTCTCTTTGAATCCGACAATGAAAACACGCTCTCTCTTTTGAGGAACACCAAAGTTTAGAGCGTTCAAAACTTTGAATTGAGCATGATAGTTAAGATTTTTCAGGGTTTCCATGATCCTTTCCAAAGTCCGCCCTTTGTCATGTGAACGTAGGTGCTTTACATTCTCCAAAATGAAAGCTTTAGGCTTTTTTGCTTCAAGGATTCTGGCTATGTCGAAAAACAAAGTGCCGCGAGCATCTTCAAAACCTTTCCTATCGCCGATGATGCTAAATGCTTGGCAAGGAAACCCGCCAAGCAAAATGTCATGGTCAGGCACATCATTTTCCGCGACTTTGGTTATATCGCCTGTTGGTCTTGCACCAAAATTGGCCTCGTAAGCTGTTTGCGCGTTTGCGTCATTGTCGCTGGAAAAAACGCACTCGCTTTGGATGTTGCGGGCTGTGCAAGCTGCTTTCATGGCAAAGTGAAATCCGCCGATGCCGCAAAATAGGTCTATAAAACGAAGATTCTTCCTATTTCCGTTGTCGTTCAAGGCGTCGAGAGGTCGGTTATCCAACGATGCAATCCGCGCCACCGTCTGCTCCGTGACGTTATTTTCTTTTTTATTCGCCGGGAAACCGTGAGTTTAAGGTAGCATTGCCATGCCGTCAATTTGTGTGACGGTTTTGCGCGTAAGTAATGTCAAAGCTTTTTAAGAATGTCACCTTTTTTAACTCGTTAGAAATGTCCCCTTTTCCATTCTTATTCCCTGTGTTTTTGTTTCTTGTTTCTTGTTTCCTCGGTCTAGTTCTCCGCCCAATCATCTCCCGTCCTTTCACTTCTCCAACGCCTGTTCTGCCGTGACATTCTTAAAGAGCTAAGACAGAGCCCACAGTGGGGCTTGCCAAAGGAATGGTGCCTTTACTATGATGCGGTGAAATCCGATTCCCAAACTGATCATGAATACCACCGTTCGATTCAAACTCTCCGTGATGATGTTTCTCCAGTATTTTATTTGGGGATCATGGTTTGTCACACTGGGCACGTTTCTGACCAATACGTTAAAATTTGACGGAGCTCAGGTCGGGCTTGCCTACAGCACGACAAATCTTGCGGCCATGATCGCCCCTCTTTTTGTGGGGATGATCGCGGATCGTTTCTTTTCCTCAGAGAAAGTGCTGGCCACTTTGCACTTGATGGGCGGGGTGTTCCTGTATCTTGCCTCGACCCAGAAAGAGTGGGGATTATTTTTTGGTGCGGTGATGGCGCACACGTTGTGCTACATGCCCACGATGGCGTTGACCAACTCGATCGCGTTCGGCCAGATGAAGGATGCGGGCAAAGAATTCCCCGGGATCCGAGTGTTCGGCACCATCGGATGGATTGCGGCGGGTGTGTTGATCGGCAAAATGCACCAAGAGGCCACGTCGATACCGATGCTGGTGGGAGCGGGTGCTTCAATCGTGTTGGCACTTTTTGCATTCGCGTTGCCCCACACACCGCCAAAAAGCAAAGGTCAACGCGTGACCTTTGGCGATGTTATCGGGCTGCCAGCCTTACGCCTTTTCAAGGATTTATCATTTTCAATGTTTGCGCTGGGATCGTTCCTCGTCTGCATCCCCTTGGCGTTTTATTATAATTTCACCAACCTCTACCTGACCGAGATGAACATCTCAGAGCCAGCCTACAAAATGACCTTCGGACAAATGTCTGAAATCTTTTTCATGCTGGTCATGCCGTTTTTCTTCGCCCGGCTGGGGGTGAAAAAAATGCTTCTTGTGGGGATTGCGGCGTGGGCACTGCGCTATTTCCTGTTTGCTTACGGCAACGGCGGTGCGTTGGCTTGGATGTTAATCATGGGGGTGGTGTTGCACGGGATATGCTATGACTTTTTCTTCGTAACAGGCCAAATTTATGTGGATCGTCAGGCGAGTCCTGAAATCCGCAGTGCCGCCCAGGGTTTGGTCGCGTTCCTCACTTATGGTGCGGGAATGTATGTGGGCTCCCTGATCTCTGGGGTGGTCTTGAAAAAATACACCCTCACCTCACCGGCTGCTGGCCATAACTGGCATACCATCTGGATCATTCCAGCGATCGGAGCCGTGGCCATCTTATTGTTATTTGCAGCGGCTTTTCATGAAAAAAAGAACGTGGCTGCTGCGGCGCGTTCTTAACTCGATTGCATTGGATCGCCGCAGCTGCCGCGCTTTGATTCAGGAATGAGTCGATGCCAAGCGGCAGCGGCTGCCCCGATAATCCCGGCGTTGGTTCCCGTTTCGGCGGGAACGATGGGCACGGCGAGATGGGGTGGCCACCAAGTATGCTGGCGTGCCGAGGCGATGAACGTATCGCGGTAAAGCCCTTCGGCGAGACCAAGACCTCCACCCACGACGACTTTGGAAGGATCAAGGATGTTGATCAACCAACCCACACTGGCACCGAGTGCTTCGGCGGCGGATCGGATCACTTCGGCGGCGTTCGCGTTGCCGGAATTGGCGGCACTCAGCACCTCCTGGGCGGTGACTGTGAAACCTCCCTCCCGCTGGTTGAAGCGCAAGGGTAATGCCGCACCCGAAGCAATCTGTTCCAATGTCGCCGGGAGTTCTGTTGGGGAGCGACCTCGGAAATCCGGCATCTGTCCACTGGCCAAGGTGCCTGAAGCACCGCGAGACCCGATAAATGGGCGACCGTCGATCACCAGCGCAGAGCTGATTCCCGTGCCGACAGAAACATAGAGAAAAATGGGGGAGCCGCGACCTGCGCCGAAGAGGGTCTCGGCAAGGGCAGCCGCACGCACGTCCGCCTCGACAACCACGACAGGGCAATAATTCAACAACTGATTCCGGGCGATGTTTTCCGGCCAATCAATGGTTTGGAAACTCACTTGTTTCCCTTGGGCATCCACGATTTCACAAACCCCGAGACCGATTGCCGAAACCGGATTACCGGCGGAGTTCGCTTCAGCAACAAGACCAGAAACGAGTTGCTCGACATCAGCGAGAATCTCCACGCCCGCACGAGAAGCTTGCGTGGCGATGGTTCGTTTGTGGGTCAGTTTCCCCTCGGGAAATGTGACCAAACCTGCGGCGATCTTCGTGCCGCCCACGTCGATGCCGATGATTGTCATGGGATGGATTCCAAACCGCTGGCCGCGTCGCGATCGATAAAAATGTGGGTGTCCAAATGCGTTTGCAAAAAGGACGCCGGATTTCTGGAATCCCTAGGTCCGCTCACCATTCCATGGACGGCATTGACCTTGTGGAGGCCGTAGGCGAGCAGGATGACGCTGCGTGTCGCCAGTATGGTTCTGAGCCCGACGGTCACGCCTTGATCCGGTGCATAGTCTCCGCCAAACCATTTGCGGTTCGCTTCCACGGAAATCATTTCAAGGTCCAGAATACGACCCGTGGAATCCTCCGCACTCCCGGGTTCGTTGAATCCGAGATGACCATTCTGACCCAGTCCGAGGATGCTGACATCCAAGCCGCCCAGGGATGCGATGCGTTCTTCATGGCGCAAAACACTTTCCAGTGCGTCGGATTTCATAGGGCTCACGGAGTGGAATTGTGCGGAAGGAATCCCCCATCCATCGCGGACCGTCTCCCGCAGAAGTGAAGCGCAATTTCGCGGTTCGTCCGCTGGAACGCCGACGTATTCGTCGAGCACGAAAATGTTGAGGTGCGAAAGATTCAGTCCTTTTTGGGCGATTCGTTTGTAGAGATCGATGGGCGTATTGCCAGCGGCGACCATGACATTGCGTGTCTTGGGGTCGAGCAGGAACTGCGCGAGCGTGTCGGCGGCGGCTGTGTTCGCTGCGTCTGCGTTGGCGTGAATCGAAACGTTCATTGGGCTTGTTGAATACCTCGCGCTAACGAGCGGATGTAGGCGGCGTTACACCCGCAGCACCCGCCGAGAAATCCGATTCCTTCATCCTTGGCGATTTTTCCGAAGGCGATGAATTCCGATCGCGAGACCTGGATCGTTTCGAGATCATCCGGGAACGCGGGCAGGCGGGTGAAGCTGTGACAAAGGTCCGTGGTATGGAAGGCGGCGGGTTGGGCGGCGATAGGCACCTGCGTTGCGGCACGCATTTTCCGAAGTAACGGGAGCATGCGTTTCGGATCCTGCTCGCAATTCGCACCCACGGCGATGGCACCGAGATCCGCCATTATTTTTGCACAATCAGCGGGGGTGTACCCGTCGGTGCAGTGCGTGATGAGGGGACGAAAACTCATCGTCGCGATCGCGGGCAATTGGGCGGTGGCGGCCTCCTCCAAGGCGACCTTGATCTCGGCGAGATGAAAAAAGGTTTCGAGGATTAGGAAGTCCACGCCTGCGTCTTTGAGAAGGCGGATTTGCTCGGCGATATGGTCGCGAGATTTTCCGAGGGAGCTCATGCCTTCGCGCTCTGTGAGTTGAGTTCGGGAAACGCTTCCCGCCACGAGGGCTTTGTTCACCGCCACTTCTTTGGCGAGTTTTACAGCGGCTGCATTGATGTTCTCTGTCTCTGCACCGTAGCCCGCACGGTTCAATTTTTCACGGGTTCCAAAGAAAGTCAGCGCCTGCAACACTTGAGAACCCGCGTTGAGAAATTCTTGATGCAGTTCCCGCAAGGCTTGTGGATTCTCGATGGCGACCTCGGGAGTGAACTGCCCGCTCCCGCGTCCTGTGCCGACTTTTTCACGATCCGAGCCGCTGTCCACATAGCCACGGCGTTCGAGTTCAATCAAGTAACCGCCATCCCCGAGGACGACGTTTTGTTTCATGAGATCAATGATGGAATTCATTTTATAGGAAATAGAAATTGTGTTGAAGGCTCAAGGAGCAGGCGTTGGGATCGAGGGTTTTTCATAGGAGAGTGCAGCGACAGAAAGCAGCGCGAACACAATCCCTGCGGTTTCTCGGGAATTGATTTTTTCACCGAGAAAAAGAATGGCGATGGGCACGCTGACGATCGGATAAAGGCCGGACAAAGGAACGATGATCGACGCTTTACCATTTTTAGCGAACGCCAACAGCATGGCATAGTTGCCCAAGCTGAAGAACAATCCGAGACCGATGGCGAGCAACCATGTTCTGACGGAAATGGATTCGCTCAGGGGTTGATACCAGAGCAGACATCCGGCCACGGGTAGAAATGCTAAGAGAAACCAAAGAGCGGACGCTTCGCCGGAGAGATCACGGGTCGAAAGTTTTTGCAGGAACGCGGACACCCCCCAAAGCAAAATGGGAATCATCGCGACGATGAGAAAGGGATTCAGGGCGCTTTGGACGTTGGGGATGTTGAAGAAATAAATGGACACCAACGAAAGCACGATGCCACAGCGTTGGATTAAATTGAGCCGTTCGTGGAGCAGGCCGACGGCCAGAGCAATCGTGACGAGGGGATACATGGCCGTAAGCGACACGACGGTCGCTGCTTTGCCGCCTGAGTTGAGAGCCTGATAATACGCAAGGTTGCCAAGAGCGGATAGCAAGCCCGCGACAAAACTAATGACCCTGCCTCGACAACGATTGCCGGACGGGATTCGTTGCGGGTTCCGCATGAGAGCCAACATGACGGGGAGCAAACCCAAAGTGGACAAAGCCTGACTCTGTGCTGCCGTGATCGACTCGCCAAGGAGTTTGGAAATGACAGCCCAAAGTCCCCAACAAAAAACAGCGAGCGCAGTGAAAATGAACCAAGGAGGCATAGGTCAATGGCTTCGTTTTGGGTCGTGAATACGATGGGGTTGGTTGCTAAGGTTCTGGGCGGTAAAGTCAGGAATAGGGAACGAGGTTTCCAGTTCGATCGCGCGACCTTCGTGGCTGGATTGCCGGGCTTTGAGCAGGATCTCCAAGACGTGCAGTGCGTGGGCGGGAGTGACCACCGGAGTTGTTCCAGAGCGGATACATTCGACAAGGTGGTTCAGCCCATCCGCCCAAGACCAATCGGGTTTTGTTTCCTTGAAAATCTGCCACGCGCCCACGGAGTTTTGCCAGAGTTCGTATCCTGCCGGGCTCCAATCATCGCCCAACATTTGGATCGTTCCTGTGGTGCCGTAAATCTCTAGTGCGGGATTCCGATATTGTTGAATCGTGAACCCCGTGGTGACGACACCGAACGCGCTGGCTCCAAAATCAAGCAACACCTGGGCATTGTCCTCGGCCTCGACACGGATTGTATGCCCACTGATCTCCCGTTCGGGAATTGCTACGCCAGTCATTGCGATGACACGCTTCACCGGACCCAGCAGACCTGTCAGGCTTGTCAGGCAATACACGCCGAGGTCGAAAAGGCATCCGCCCCCCGGTTTGTAAAACCACTCCGACCAATCGGGCCCAGACCAACCGTAACGAGCCCGGGCGGAACAGGGTTTGCCGATGTCTCCCTGCCTGATGCGGCGGGACAATGTTTGGAAGGTCGGGCTAAGAATTGTAAACGGCGCACACACCAGATGCCCCTTGCTGCGTTGAGCCATTTCAATCAACGTGCGAGCTTGATCCCATTGTGTGGCGAGAGGTTTTTCCACGAGCACATGTTTCCCATTTTCGAGTGCCGCTTGAGCCCATCGAGCGTGCTCCTCCATCGAGGTGAGAATAATCACCACATCCACATCCGATGATCCAACAACCTCGCTCGCTTCCGTGGTGAACCGATCAGGTCGTAACATGGACAATGCCGTCTCACGCTGTGTCTCACGACCGCAGGCGATTGTCACCTCGACGATTCCTTGTGCCCGTAATGGGTCGATGACACTTCGGTAGGCACTCAACACATTGCCGCACCCAATGACTCCAAGCCGGAGGGGGGCTTGCGAGGGGGTTGATGTTGGATGAGTCATGTGATTTGAAAACAGAAGTGAGTAAATCACTTTCCTGTTGTATCTGCAACAAGAACCCATAGCCTTGTTGCATGTCCGTCAGAAACACATTGCAAACTTACCTGCCTGTCATGCGACCGAGCGAGGCGGAGGTGACCCGCTGGCTCCTGTGTGACCTCGGGATCGTGGCGGAGAAAACCCTGCGGGACGTGGCAGCGGCGTGTCACAGCAGCGACACGACGGTTGTTCGCGCCTGTCGGGCAGCCGGGTTTGATGGTTTCCAGGATTTGAAATATCACGTGTTGCGCGAGTTGACGGGTGGAGCCGCGATTAAGCCAACGCGGCTTGTGGAGCACGGTTACGACAGCGATATTTCTGCAAGTGTCAGCGCATCGAATGGCACTCTTGATAAGGCAGCGAGATTGATTCGCGGCGCCTCGCGGGTCGCGTTGGTAGGCGTTGGAGCTTCCTACGGCATCGCCCTCGTTCTGACGGATATTCTTTTCACCCTCCGTAAACAGGCCTTGCCTCTGCGTGACGCTCAAACTCTCGGGTTCGCACTAACCCCTCCGGTAAAGGGTTTGGTATTGGTCGCGATCTCGCACTCGGGGGGCTCACAGTTTCCGTTGAGTGCCGTGCTGGAAGCGAAAGCGGCGGGTGTCAAATCAATCGGGATCACGAACGAACCCGGGAGCGAATTGGGGCGTGCGGTGAATGTTTTATTGCCGACTCAGACGGTGGAACGTCCGGCGGGAAGTTTTGCGATCGCCCCGCGCATTTGCCAATTGGCTGTGCTCGATCAATTATTGGCTCGGGTTCAGCGAGGCGATCCACAAAAGAAAAAAACGGGACAAAGGAATAACACCCATTGATTTAATTTTACCATGAAACCCAGACCCATTTTTTATCTCCTTCTCGCAACAGTGATCGGTGCCTTGCAGACGATTGCCCTGACGGCTGCGGAGGAGGAATACACGCTTCCGAAAATGGAGTGGCAGCCCTTGTTCAATGGACGCGACCTGTCCAATTGGGACAAATATCTGGCGACCGTTTCGGGCGATGCCCCTCTGGTGGCGAATGCGGATCCGAAGAATGTGTTCACCGTCACGAACCTTTTGGGTGAAACGGTGATCCATGTTTCTGGCGAGGTCTATGGAGCCATAACCACTCACAAATCGTTTACAAACTTTCACTTTCGTTTGGAGTTCAAGTGGGGCGTGAACCGTTACGGAGGTCGTGCCCATGTGGGACGCGATTCGGGGATTCTCTACAACAGCATTGGCCAGCCGAACCCGCGAACGGGTTGGATGCTATCCGTCGAGAACAACATCATGGAGAAAGGTGTCGGCCAGTGGTGGAGTGTGAATGGCGCGATTATTGACACGCAGGGCGAGTGGATCACGCCTGCGAACGAGCTGTATGTTCCTTACAAAAAAGAAGGCAAGGGCGAGGAGAATATTGTGTGGCGTCAGGGCGGTCCGCGAATCACACCGACCTCTGGAAATGGGATCACCCCTCCGTTTGATGTGGAGGAGGTATTTGGAAACTGGAACACAGTCGAAGTCGTTTTCTGGGGCGGGAACTGCATTCATGTCCTCAATGGGCACGTCAATCTCGTCGCCTTGAATCCGCGTTATTTAGTGGAAGGTCGCGTGACCCCATTGACTCAAGGAAAGATTCAACTCCAGTCCGAGGATGCCGAGGTGTTCTATCGCAAAATCGAGGCGCGACCCCTTTATGAAGTGCCTGCGGAATGGCTCCCTTATTTGGTTTCGCCCGTGGACGGTGAGACAGGGTTCACCCCGTTGCTCACCGAGGCGACCTTGAAAAATTGGAAGCAGGTGGGCCCCGGAAAATTCAACCTCTCCGAGAGCGTCGCGACGGGAGAAGGAGGGCTTGGGCTTTGGTGGTATTCGGGACGGCAATTCACCAATTTCGTCTTGCGCGGTGAATTTTTGCAAGAGCAGGCGAGGGCCGACTCCGGCGTTTTTGTGCGTTTTCCTGATCCGGGGATTGATCCCTGGTCGGCGGTGAAACAAGGGCATGAAATGGAGATCGGGGACGCGAATCCGGAAATCGCCACATGGCGCACCGGTTCCTTCTATCCCTTCCATGCGTCCGTTCGTTCCGCGACGAAACCTCCCGGCCAATGGAATACCTACGAGATCGTTGCCCGCGAACACGACTACTCCGTCCGCATCAACGGCGAAGTCGTCACCACGTGGACCGACACCACGGCTCGCAGTCTCCGCGGCTTTATCGGTTTGCAGAACTACGACGACGGTAAAATTGTCCGACACCGCCGCGTGCGCGTGAAAGAACTCTGGTGACGTTGCCACATCTGCAAATCTCCGTCCGTCCTCCGTTCCGCATTAACCTCGGGTGGTCGATTGCGGCATGGGCGCTGCTTTAGCACGACGTTTGCTAAGCTCCTTCCATGTCGTCAGCACGATGCCGCGATCTTGAATGAGTTTTTTAACCTCGGGATCGGTCAACGCTTTCAGGTCTGCCAAGCGCGAATTGCTGGAGCTTGTGATGATGGGGAAATCCTCCGTGGGCTTGGACGCGTGGAAAAGGATTTCCGTCACACCGGGTTTCAGCTCTGCCAACAAGGCGAGAAGGCGGCGGGTTTTTTCCTCAGGCTTCCAACCGTAGCTGCCGGTGTGGAGATCATCAAGAACCGGAAGCCCCGCGTTCCATATTATAGGAATCCATGCTTGGAGCTTTCCGGTCGCCTCCGGGTTTTCAATCCGCGTGTAGGTGGCATGTCCTCCGATGGCGAGGATTGGAATTTGTTTCTCGATGCCGACACGCACAAAGCGTTCAAAAAATTCGGGACGTGCAAACAGCGTGCCCATGTGAGAATCGATATGGGTGATGGGCAGGCCGATGGTTTCGGCTCGGTCGATCTGGGCGCGGATCTCACGTTCCACCTCGTCGGGGGTCGATTTGGTGACCACGCCCGCGACATTTCGCCAAAGACACCCCTCGGGATCAACCAGACCCGGGACCTGAGATTTTCCAGCCACAGGCCCCCATCGGTAGGGCTCCCATTCCGAGGTGAGAGTCAGGTGCAGACCACTATCCACGTCGGGATTCTTTTTAAGGTAGTGCGCAATATCGGGCACCCAAGGGCAGGGCATCATCACAGCCCATGAGGTTGCCACACCCCGCTCCACCGATTCAATTGCCCCGAGGTTGGATGCCCGTGACATGCCCACATCATCCACATGCAAAATGACGACGACCTGATCCGCCTTCCACCCGAGTCGTTCGCCGAAAGACAAAGGCTCGGCTCCATGGGTGTCGAGGAATAGCAGACCCGAAAAAATGAGGACCCAGATTCTTGCCTTCAAAACATTGGATGGATTCATAGATAGTTGACACAGAGTTACCCTTTCCAAAAAAGAATGACCAGAAGCGAATCAAACCCACAGCGGGATCCACAGCAGGCTCACCCACCCCAACCGCGCACGCACGCCGCCCACAGAGCATGCCGGTACCGAACCCTCGATTCGACCCTTGTCAAGCGGTTAAACTGGCCTAAGATGATGGCATTAAAACAAGCCTGCTAGTGCGGTTTCTGATTCTCTTAATTCTCCTTATTGTTTCTCAATTGCCAACGGGCTGCGGCGGAGACCGCAAGCAGCTGGCTGATATTCGCTTCAAGGCGGAAAAGGGTGATGCTGAGTCCCAGTTTGACCTCGGTAGAGCCCTCTACCGAGGCGATTATGGCGTGGCGGAGGATTATGCGGAGGCAGTGAAATGGTATCGCAAAGCTGCCGAACAGAATAAAGCGAAGGCCCAATTCAATCTGGGTTTATGCTACGCAAAGG
The DNA here is from genome assembly GCA_945867235.1 of Akkermansia muciniphila. Taxonomy (GTDB): domain Bacteria; phylum Verrucomicrobiota; class Verrucomicrobiia; order Limisphaerales; family SXQI01; genus SXQI01. The sequence continues at coordinate 4,680 of CAMBHS010000054.1, read as the reverse complement.
GCGAAGGAGTGGCGAAGGATTATGTGGAGGGTCAAAAACTGACACGTGATTTCAAAGCCGCATTAGGTGCCCCCGCCGGTAGCGAGAGTTCATCTGCGGCTATTGCGCAGACACGTCCTGAATCTTCTGGCACCAGATTTTTCATGACCGAGAATGGGTATCTCATCACCAATGAACACGTGGCCGGAAACGGGGCGCAGGTGCTGGTTTATTAAACGGCTAGATCAATCCACGCTGTCGCAACAGGGCGGTGGTGGCACGGTCCATCATCAGATCCGCTAGGGGTTGGGTGGCTTCGTCCAGTTGGGCATGAGCTTTTTTGAGGGCTGGCACCTCTCCGGATTGTGTGGATGGATCTTCGGCACGAATCAGGTTCTCCACTTCAAGCAACGCGTGTTCGATGGAAGTGCGCGAAACCTCGTCGAGTTCATCTCTGTAATCCGAAAGTCCTTTGCGCGTGGCGAGAATGGTTTCTTGGGCGCGAAGTTTCGTTTCGATCCAGCGTCGGGCGTTGATATCTTCCCATGCGTGCTCGACGGATTCTTCCACCATGCGTTGCACCTCTTCATCGCCAACATCGACGGCGGATTTCATTTCGACGATTTTCTCCCGACCTGTCTTGATATCACGAGCCAGCACATGCAACACCCCGTTCGCATCGATCTCGTATTGCACCCCGACGCGTGGGACACCTTTCGGGGCGCGGTCAAATTCGATGACGAACCGGCCCAAGCTCCAATTGTCCCGGGCACGTTCACGTTCGCCCTGCAAGACATGGATCAACATGGAGGGTTGGTGGTCGATTCCGGTGCTGAAGACTTCGCCCGCCTTGGTCGGGATGCTGGAGTTGCGCGGGATGAGGACATTCATCAGTCCGCCCAATGTCTCGAGTCCGAGTGAAAGCGGGGTGACATCCAGCAGCAACATATCCTTGAAGCCGCCGGATAAAATTCCTGCCTGGATCGCCGCGCCTAACGCGATGGCTTCATCGGGATTTTGTGAGGTGTTGAGCATTGGGCCTTCCGCTCGGTGATAATCCGATCCGATCCGGATGCTGCCAGGGGTCGCTTCGAAATCGCGGCATTGAAACCATTCCGAGACACATTCGCGCACGAGGGGCATGCGGGTCTGGCCGCCAACAAGGATCACTTGGTCCAAATCCTTCGCTTCCAAATGGGCGTCTGAAAGGGCTCGAAAACAATGAGCCCTCGTGGACGAGATGATCTCCCGAGTGATGCGTTCTAGTTCGTCTCGCGTGAGGGGAAAGCTGAAACTGAATTCCGGCGTGAGAAAAGGAAGGGCGATCTCGACGGTGGATTCCGAGGAAAGTTGAATCTTGGCAAGCTCCGCCGCCTCACGGACGCGGGCGAGAAGGGAGGGTTGGGTCAGGATATCGAGCGAGGATTCGGAAAGAATCTTTTTAGCGAGGAACCGCACCAAGGCCTGATCCAAATCGTCTCCGCCAAGTCGCGTGTTGCCATGGGTGGCGAGGACTTGAAACACCCCTTCGTTGAGTTCGAGGATGGAAATGTCGAACGTGCCCCCGCCCAGATCGTAAACGGCAATTTTTGATTTTTCGTTGAGTCGATGGAGACCATAGGCGAGTGCGGCGGCGGTCGGTTCGTTGACAATCCGTTCGACGGTCAACCCGGCGAGTTCGCCCGCCTTGATTGTGGCATTGCGTTGGGCGTCGTTGAAATATGCGGGAACCGTGATGACGGCACGGGTGATGGTTTCGCCCAGCGATGCTTCCGCGTCTGCCTTGAGTTTTTTTAGAATTTCCGCCGATATTTCTTCAGGCGACAGCGACCGATCCCCATAGGCGAGGCGCACCGGTTGCGCCCCCTCGCCGAGAACCGTGTAGGCGACTCGGTGTTCAGTCGTTGAAAGGTCGCTGGCACGCAGACCCATCAAGCGTTTGATCGAGTAAAAAGTGTGCTGGGGATCGATCGATCGCATCCGCTGTGCTGGGCGACCCACTAGCACCGTGGAGGGTGCAGAAAAGTGGACGACGGACGGGGTCAATCGCAGACCGTCCGCATCGGCAATCACAAAAGGAAGCCCCGCCTCAATGACGGCCACCAGCGAGTGGGTTGTTCCTAGGTCGATACCGATGATTTTGCTCATGCTAATTTAAGATGCCACGGATTTGCCGATGGGAAAAGCGGAGACCTTAGCAGGTGGGGATATTATGTGGGCAACTCGAATAGACCAAATAGGCGTATGCACCTGTGAATTTCCGAGTAGGATCGTAACGGGCTTGGCGAAACAGCTTCCGGCCTGATCCGATCCATGAAACACGCCGATAAAAAACCAGCCAAAATACTTTACGAACAATTGCGTCACCTTTCGAGTGCCCAGCTCTGGGATCAGGAAGTGGCGAAGTTCAACTCTGCCACCCCCGAGGAACGGAGTTGTCAGGTGGGATTGATTCGGGCGGTTGGAGTGGTTTTTTCAGAATCTGGAAATGTAGGAGAAAAGACCAAGGCCAAATTGTGGCTTCGCTCGTTGTTGCAGGATCCAGACGAGAAAATCCGCCGGTATGCCATGACGGCTCTCCCTAAGTTGGACTCCGGTTCCACCGAGGAGGTTGACCTTTTGAACCTGCTGCGCACCACGAAGAATGAGCGCGAGAAGAAATATCTCGGGCAATCCCTCGAAAAAATCGGGAGCACGGCCACGCTCGAAGCTTTGGCGGGGCGGTCGGGCGGGTTGTCGGCGCAGAGTGTCCGAAAAGTCAAAGCCCGAGTGGCGAGAACAGAAAGCCCGAGCACCGTGCGAATGGATCGTCCGATCGGAGAATTTTTTGGGTTGCGGCTCCATTTGAATGGACGCTACGGCCTGGAACAAGTGGTGCGTGAAGAGGTCGAGGAACAAATCCGCGCCCGTGGCCAATTCCGGATTGTCGAAGTTCGCAGTGGCCTTGTCATCCTCACCCCTCTGAAACCCTTTACGTTGGGCGACATTTACGCCTTTCGGTGTTTTGGTAATCTCAGCTTTTTCTTGGGAAGCGTTCGCCAATCCGATCCGGATAAATCCGTGGAATCATTGGCAAAAATAATTACGTCCCCTGTGTCGAGACGGTTGTTCAAAGCGTTCACCGAGGGGTCTCTTCGGTATCGGCTCGATTTCGTCACCCAAGGTCATCAACGAGGTGCCGTGAGTGTGCTTGCCAATCGCGCCTACGCCATTTGTCCAGAGATGATGAATGATGCGACCGATGCTCCTTGGTCGATTGCCATCCGATCAGTGGGGGGATTGGACTCGGTGGAACTTAGCCCCAAAATGATTCCTGATCCGCGATTCAATTACCGACAAGCGGATGTCCCGGCGGCGTCGCATCCCCCATTGGCGGCTTGCCTTGCCCGGCTTGCGGGACCGTTACAAAACGCCATCATCTGGGATCCCTTTTGTGGATCGGGGTTGGAACTCATCGAACGCGTCCGGCTCGGAGGCGTGTTGGGTGTTTACGGGACGGATCGAAGCGCAGAAGCGGTGACCACTGTCCAAGCCAATTTTGCGGGAGCAGGAATCCAAGAAACGCGCTCAAAATTTGTCTGCTGTGATTTCCGAGAATTTGTCCGTTCCGAGGGTTTGGGCCGCAATTCGATTGACCTTGTGATCACCAACCCGCCGATGGGTAAACGCGTCCATGTTGCCGACTTGAAACGCTTGATCGAGGACCTGATCTCGGTCGCAGCGGCGGTGCTAAAGCCGGGGGGCAAACTTGTATTTGCCAACCCCATCCAAATCCTCAGCCAAAACCCGTTGCTGAAACTCCTGTCTCGAAGGGTCGTCGATTTTGCCGGATTCGATTGCCGCGTCGAAGTGTATGAAAAAACTGCACCCGTGAAAACCGCCGGCCTCAGTCGATCAGTTCGACCCCCGTCTGAGTAAAACGAATCTTTCGAGCTTTGTACAGTGCCAACAGTTTGAGTTAATTAGGGAATGTAAGTAAAAATAATAGTCGCATTTTTCTATTCTGTAGCGTAAAGGACAACTACATCTCCAGAGGAAATTTATGCGTGAATATCTTTTGCAAACTCCTGTGCCGACGAGTGGTGCCCCTCCCTACGTTCAAAGGTGCATGAAATGGGCTAAAAGCTCGAATGAATTACATGGTGTAATTCGTGGGTTGTTAGCGGACGGAATCGTGGTGGAAAAGGAGGCAGTTTATCTGCGTGAATGGTTTTCCAACAATACGCAGGTTTTAACCGAACCCCTCGTTGCCAGAGTAGTAGAACGGTTGGAACGTGTTTTTGCGGATCGGGTAGTGACCGCAGAGGAGTTATCGGATCTGCGCGATATTTTCAGACAATATGTGGGAAGTCCTGAGGAAGGAAAACCCACCTCTCTGCCGCTGGATTCGCCTGCACCTAGGATCACAATTCCAGGGAATGTATTTTGTTTTACAGGCACATTTGCTTCGGGAACTAGGAATTGGTGCCAGCTCCAAGTCGCATCGCGGGGAGGGTCGTCGTCGGACAATTTCAGGAAAAATGTAGGGGTGCTAGTGATAGGGAGCCAAATTTCACGCGCATGGGTTAACCAAAGCTACGGGAGAAAGATCGAGGAGGCTGCGAGGCTGCGCGACGAGCAGATCAATCTCAAAAATGCCGCTCCATTGAAGATCATTGCGGAGGATCATTGGCTTCAGTCGATCAGTTCGACACCCGTCTG
>CAMBHS010000053.1 GCA_945867235.1 Akkermansia muciniphila | reverse complement strand
CCAGAATGTAACGGGCTCCTTCGTGGGTTGGATCATTTTGGGAAACCAACTTCCTGAGCAAACTTTCCGCAGTGTCCTTCTGGATCGCATCGGGTGGAGACGCGGGAGGCGTGATGTAGACAACCTGCCATTGGGAAACGATGCGGTGTTTTTCTCCACCAAGGTTCAGTTCCCCGTTTTCAGAATTCCAGCAGGCCACGCACAAATCACGACGTTCAAATCCAATCCTCTCATCGCGAAGGGTGGTGTGAAAACTCTCCTGATCGACAAAGTGCTTGTGGCAACCTTGGCAAACGTGTGAACGCGCCTGAATATTCCAATCGATCATGACACCCAAGTAATCCTGAATTCATTAAACGTGAAAAATACAGGATAGTCACCTCCAAACGATGCACCAGTTAGTGAAACTGGGAAATACTGTTGCTTTTCCATTCGGTTCGGTTAATACAGTCCCATGAAAATTTCCACCTTTGTCCTCATCGGAATTTTATCAGCGAATGCATGGACGACTGCCATCGGGCAGGATTCCAAAAGTGTCCCGCCAGTCAAAGCCGGTTCCGTAAAATCCAACTCGGCGGCTGTTAAGGTTAAACCGAAAGCGAAAGTCCCGCTCGAGAAGGCAAAAGTGATCGTAGCTCCCGCAAAACCAGTTGCCACAAAACCTACGCCTGAAGTTAAACCAGACGCTGTTGTTAAAGCAGTTCCTGCCGCCAAGCAGTATCCAGTGACCGTCAAGGCGACCCCGAAAGCGGTCGCAGCTCCAGCGAAACCAGTTGCTGCCAAACCTGCGCCCGAAGTCAAACCTGCACCTGCCGTTAAACCCGCCCCTGTTGCTAAACCAGACGCTGTTGTTAAAGCCGTTCCTGTCGCCAAGCAGTATCCAGTGACCGTCAAGGCGACCCCGAAAGCCGTCGCAGCCCCAGCGAAACCAGTTGCCACTAAACCTGCGCCCGAAGTCAAACCTGCACCTGCCATTAAACCCGCCCCTGTTGCTAAGCCAGCCGCTGTTGTTAAAGCAGTTCCTGCCGCCAAGCAGTATCCGGTGACCGTCAAGGCGGCTCCGAAAGCAGTCTCAGTTCCGGAGAAACCAGTTGCCACCAAACCCGCACCTGAAATCAAGCCGGATTCCGTTGTCAAAGTGGCTCCTCCGGTTAAGCCCAAGCCTGAAATCGTCAAAACAACGCCTCGTGTGATCGTCTCTGCACAGAAACCAATCGTGCCCACTATCAAACCTACGAAGCCGCAGCCCGCACCAGCAGTCCTAGCCCCGGTGGTCTTTCATGAACCAACCAAAAGTGAAAAACTTGCAAGGCTTCTTGATGATTACAAAGCCAATAAAATAACACCTGTGGAATACCACGAGCAACGGAGTAAGATCGTCTCGGTTCCTTAATTCACAGTGTCCATGATTTAGTCCGCCCCGTTGTTTCAACAGCGGGGCGTTTTTCTTTTCTGAGAGATTGAATGCACTCTCTGCATTTGGCATAAAGGGCTGGCATGCACGATTTTCGTTACATTGACGGCAGGTTTTACTGCGAGGGAGTCTCGGTGGAGTCGCTTGTAAAAAAGCACGGATCCCCGCTTTATATTTATTCCCAAAAAACGTTGGTCAGTAATTACCAACGTCTTGACGACGCATTGAAGGGGTTGGATCACAGGATTTGTTTCGCGATGAAGTCCAACTCCAATTTAGCAGTCATGAACACACTGGCGAGCTCGGGCAGTGGGTTCGACGTGGTCAGCGAGGGTGAATTACGACGCGTCATCGCTGCGGGAGGGGATCCAACGAAATGCGTTTTCGCGGGTGTGGGTAAGACGGAACAGGAAATCCGCTACGCTTTGGAACAGAACATTTATGCGTTCAACGTGGAGAGCGAACCAGAATTGGAACGCATCAATCGCGTGGCGAGTAAGTTGAAGAAAAAAGCACCTGTCGCGGTGCGGGTTAACCCGAATATCGACGCCAACACGCACAGCAAGATAACCACCGGCACGTATGAGAATAAATTTGGAATCGCTTTTGAAACAATAGAGGGAGTTTACGCTCGTGCGTCCAAATTGAAAAACCTGCACCTGCGGGGAATCCAGATGCATATCGGTTCCCAATTGACCGAGGTAAAGCCATTCGCCGCCGCGGTGAGCAAGGTGCTGCCGCTGGTTGAAAAATTGAAGGCTAGTTTTGGAATTGAATTCTTCAGCATCGGGGGCGGCTTGGGAATTGTTTATCAACAGGCTCTCGCGAGCGGAACTAATGCTTGGTGGAAACGACCTGAGGCGAAGGAAATCCTGACTCCTGCAATCTACGCACAAGCTTTGATCCCTTTGCTCAAGGGATTGGGACTTTGTATCCTTATAGAACCCGGTCGTTTTATCTCAGGAAACGCAGGAATTCTTGTCTCCCGTGTCGAATATATCAAACGCACCGGCAATAAGAATTTTGCAATCGTGGACGCCGCCATGAATGATCTTGTTCGACCCGCGTTTTACGACTCATTTCATGAGATTGTTCCCTTGCGTCGGAAAACTGGCGTAAAAGTATCGACCGATGTGGTAGGAGGGATCTGTGAATCCAGCGATTATTTTTGCAAAGATCGTCCCCTGCCTAAGCTTGTCGAAGGTGACTGCATCGCCATTCTGAGTGCGGGGGCATATGGTTCCGTAATGGGATCCACCTACAACAGCCGCAGCCTTGCAGCCGAAGTTCTGGTCAATGGTAAAAAGTCAGCCTTAGTCCGCCAAAGACAATCATTGGAATCAATTTGGCAATACGAATCCCTAGCGCCTTGGTCAACAACCCGAGAGTAACGATCTCCCCGTTCGGAAATCGAACGTCCCTGTAATGAAAATAACCGTCACCAAATTCGTTGCGGCGGTATTATTTGTTCTCATTTTGGTGCTCGCACAGCCGATCTCACGTTGGTGGATAGGAAGATTCGAGCATCGATTTGATCCACTCATACTTGAGGCGGGTCGTCGTTACCAAGTGCATCCCGCACTGATTAAAGCTGTGATCTGGCAGGAAAGCCGGTTCCAGTCCGGGGCTCTTGGAACCAAACAGGAAATTGGTTTAATGCAGTTGCGCGAGGACGCGGCGTTTGAATGGGCGGAGGCAGAGCACCTGGATGATTTTATCCATGCCGAGATTCTGGATCCGTGGAAAAACATCCAAGCGGGAACCTTTTACCTCAGCAAACTGCTCAAACGTTACCGAACGGTGGACAATCCCCTACCCTACGCGCTGGCTGATTACAACGCAGGTCGGACTTATGTTCTTCGATGGAGTAAAGGTGCTGCCTCCACAAATGCCATCGCGTTTCTAAACCAGATTGAGTTTCCGATGACACGACGATACGCCATTGCTGTGATGGATCGTTATGCCATTTATCGAGAACAGTTCAATGGGGCAACGAACAGAGGCAGGTGAATTTGCAATGCGATTGGAGGAGTGTCGCGAGAAAGTTTACTCCTTGGCCAAAGGCACCTGCGATGGGCGACCGAGGTAGTAAAGCAGATCGCGAACTTCCTGATCTTTGAGTTGCGTAAGCAACCCTTCAGGCATCATTGAAATCTCACTCAACGAGATCGATTTCACTTCGTTCCTCGGCAAAATGATCGTTTCAGTCGCTGTGAGAATTGTGACCGAATTTTGATCCTGTCGCCTCACGATTCCGGTGATGACTCGATCGTCTTTTGTTTCCAAAGTTGAGGAGCGATAGTCGTTGGGGATGACAGCGTTTGGATCGACAATGTTTTCCAGGATATAAGGGAGATCGCCACGATTTGATCCCGTCAAATTGGGTCCCACCTGCCCGCCAGTTTCGAAAAGTGTGTGGCACTGTTGACAGACTTTGCTGAATAGCAATCGTCCGCGGCTCGCATCCCCGGGTTGAGAACCTCCGGCTCTGTAAATTTTGGTGTGTTTTTCTATTTCTATTTTTTTGTCGGCAGGAGAATCGCGCATGGTTCCCCATGCCTTGTTTAGTTGGGTGCTCAACTCCTCATTTTTCAGGTTGTGCAGTTGGCGCACCACATCCGCCGTCAGATCGGTGGTGACCACCTTGCCTTGAGTTATTGCGGTCATAAGCGGTTTTGCATAACTCAAACGGGAGGCCAGAGTGGCAAGGGCATCGCGCTTTTCCCCGCTTGGTAACGAGGCGTAAACCGCTAGAATCGCTTCGGGAGATCGCGCATCATCATAGTTCGCCAAGCCGCGCATGGCATCAACCCGGAGTGATGGAACATTTAGAAGCACCAACAACACTGCGGGTAATTCCTCATCTTTGGCCGCAATGAGAGAAGCCAACGCGTTGCGTCGCGCCTCCACCGTCGCCCCGGCATCACGTGTCAGTTTACGAAGCGAGGCAAGCGCCTGCTTGCTGCCGAAGGTCAGGGACAAGGACTGAACCCGAGTGCGCACTTCTGAATGGGTGCTGCTCCCCAGTTTCAGTTCCACCGCAGACCACCCCAACGGCATCGCCACGGTGCGTCGCCCCTTCAACGCCTCCGTCAGTCCGCGGAGAATATCGAGTTGAAATTGAGTATCCGCATTATTGCTGAGTAATTCGACGATTTGAACCAGTGGATCCTTTGGGGTTTCTGCGGAGTCAGTCGAAGGACTGACAAGCGCGAGCCCGCAGGCTAGACCGAGCAATGTAAAAAACTTCATGCGATTCAATCTTGAGAAAAATCAGTTAGGACAAGAGAGGTTAACCATTCCTCCCCTATTGGCTTGCAACGGTGCGAGATTCACCGGCAATCAAGCGGGTGATAAATTCACGCACGCGGGGAATTTTAGTTTCGGTTAAAAGCTGAACACCCCGTGCGGGATTCAATTTCACAGCAGGTTCCGCAGCATACCAATAAAGGTAGGGCAGATTGTGATCTTGGGAATCTTCCGCATGACCCAGCAATGCGGTCAGCACAGCCCAACGTTTTTCTGGAGGCGTTCTCTGCAATGCGGAGCCTAGGTAAAGGCGCACGACGGGCGATGGATCCTGCCTCGCCAGTGTGACGCATCGGCTCATCGCAACGTCAGACAAAGGTTGATCCTGTGCCAGCAACTGCAATGTCCAAGCGCGCACCATCGCCTGGGGATTGTCGAGCAGCTTCAGCGCGTAAGATTCCGTCAATCCGGAAACCGCATGGAGCGTCCAAAGAGCACGCAATTGTCGAGCGACCTCGGCGTGCGAATCAATGATCTTACGTAATGCAGCGTGCACGGAATCATTCGTTCCACGTTCCTGCAAAACCCGGCGGGAGTGGCGCACCATCCATTCGTTGGGATGTAATTGCAGGGCAACCAACTCAGCATCGGACTTTTGGCTCAAATCAACAGGCAGTGATTTTGTTTTATTGTAAACGAGTTTGAAGATGCGGCCAGTGGAGCGATCATGACCGTTGGGATCATTGTGGTGGCACTGGTTCTGGTCATACCAGTCGATAATGAAGACCGAGCCATTCTGGTCGTATTGCATGTTCAATACTTGGGACGAACGATCGTTGAAATTTACGAAATCAGCCCCATGCGCTCCCACAAATCCGGAGCCTTTGGGTTGCGGAATATCCATGTTCAATCGTTGTCCATGGATATTGTTCATGAACGCCTTGTTGCGGTATTGAGCCGGCCAGCTACCGCCCAGATACATCATCAGTCCGGCGTGGGCATGGCCTCCACCCATAGAATCTGATCGTCCGTTGGCGGCATGCGGCCCCCGATCGCCGGCGTAATGCCGATGATCCGCAATCGTCTTGATGTCATCGTAAGTGTTCGGATTGAAATGTTGCCCCCCCTGACGTTCATACCGCCCACCATGGATCATGTGATAGAAATGCGGGATGACACACGCTTCAATAAAGCACTGTCCCAAATCATCAAAATCGACCCCCCACGGATTGCTTGTTCCTTCGGCAAAGACTTCAAATTTATGCTGGGTCGGATGATAACGAAACACCCCTGCATTGATACGGGTGCGATCTTTTTCCGATGCCCCTGGGCGTCCCACGTTGGAATGGGTGAACACTCCATGGCATCCATAAAGCCAGCCGTCAGGCCCCCAAGTAAACGTGTTCAATGTCTCATGGGTGTCCTGATAGCCGAATCCATCGAGTAAAATTTGCGGTGCTTGATCCGGTTTATCATCTCCGTTTTTATCCGCGATAAACATCAGATACGGAGCGGCACCCACCCAGACCCCGCCAAAACCGACTTCCATCCCACTCACCAAGTTCAGACCTTCGATAAAAACTGTCCGCTTATCAAATGCGTTGTCGCCATCTGTGTCCTCGAGGATGAGAATACGATCCTTGCCCTGCCCTTCGGGCGCGCGGCGGGGATAAGTATAAGCCTCAGCAACCCACAACCGACCTCGATGATCCAACGCGAAGGCAATGGGTTGTTTGATGTCCGGTTCGCCTGCGAAAAGATGCATCGAGAATCCCGGTGGCACCGTCGCGGCTCGAGCCGCCTCTTCGGGTTTTAATCCGGCAAAGGAAACCGTATCGACATTCGGCATCGCTGCGGGTTGCTTGGCAAGATTGATTTCGTTGGGGAGAGTGGGACGATCCTTGTGGAATTTAAAATCGTCATAATTAATGTGTCCCCAAGCCCCGGATTGCTGATCCACAACCCTGATAAAAATCACTTTTCCAAGATGATCTTTCATGTCGACCACGACAGGTCGCATGGTTTCTGATTCGGTTCCAGATACCTTGAAAAAAACTTTTTGAGTGTCCTCTCTGACCAGTTCCACCCGGGTTGTGGGTTGCGTTCCGCCGCTCATGAGAAAGCTGGCGAACGGATGCGTCACCTTAAAAGCCGTCGAGGTGAGCGTCCCTTGTGGATCGTCTCCACCCCGTTCGAAAGTTCCGACCCAGTAATTACCCGCATGCGCACTTTCCATGTCCGGGCGACGGGCGGTCACGGTGTTGCCTTGGATAGGTTGCTTTTCGAAGGCGGTGCCTTCTGCTTTCCAATCCTTGAGCGATTCGTCTTCAAAACCCAGATTCAGAATTTGCCCCTGATCCCCCAAGGCAGGAATTCCGGGACGATCAGCGGCAACACCCAGCACTGCGGTCGCACCTGCAAGGCCACAGCACATCAACCATGTAGAAAGACGGTTCATAAAAAAGAGTCACCGAACGAATCTCGCAACTAACCGATCGGAGTCACTTGGCTATAAATGGCTTGGGCTGAGCCTTTTCCCATTCGGCTTGGGTAACGTTTTTGACTTCATGAACGAAGGAAAACGCTCCTTTCTTATTTCCCACAACCACATCGGGCCATTTATCTCCGTTGAGCTTTCCAGCCATGACCTGTGTGCCGATTCCGGAATCGTTATCGATCAGATAGGGGATGAAATCCACAGTCTTGTCGGCATTACGGTGTGTCTTGAACCAATATAGAACTGCGGCGGCATTCGGTTCAGCATCACCCGATGGCCCATGCGCCCAATAACGCTTTCCAGTTACCAAATCCTTCACCCCATCCCCATCCATATCGACCAAGTCCAACGCATGGAGCTGCGAGAAAGCCACCCCATACTTACTATCTTTGGCCTCCTTGTTTATGATGATATGTTCCTTAAATTTGATCTCGTTGTTCTCTTTCGAATTTTCATACCACGCCAGCCCGTAACCATGCGCAGCGAGGCTGGTGATCACGTCGCTGTCGCCATCTCCATCCACATCGTAGGCAAACATCTGCGCCCCACCGGTTCCAAAACTCCAAGCGTGTTTGATCCAGATGGGATCGCCGGCGAGGGATTTCGGTTGTTCCCACCAACCGTCCTTCTCCAAGATATCCAGCTTGCCATCCGTATTGACGTCTCCGACTCCCATCCCGTGGGAGAATCGTTGCCAAGGTCCCTTCGGGGTGATGGCATGAAATTTCCACACTTTACTCGGTTCATTCCAATCCGCTTCGGCGTAACCAAAATAACCCCCGGAATTACAGACCACCTCCGGTTTACCATCCCCAGTGATATCCAAAAACGTGGGCGACTCATTGTCCGTCACTGCCAAGACGAGATGACGTTGCCAGTGGCCAGCGAGACCTTTGGGATTCTCGAACCATGAAGAGTCTTCTCCGGGGAATCCGAGAATGATGATGTCATCCCAACCGTCTTTATTGAAATCGTAGGTGTAAGCGAAAAAATTCTTCGAATAACCGTGCGGGTCATATCCCCCCACCTTGTCCACTTTGCCTTCTGATCCTTTGCGATCGTAACCCTTTGCCGGTGGGGGCATGAACTCCTGACGTTGCTGGAAATCTGGACCCGCGTAGTAGAAAGGCCCGGCGGCAATATCGGGTTTACCATCGTGATTGAAATCACCCATGGTTGCTCCCTCCGACCAAAATTCCGTCGTTAATTGCGTCTTTTTGAAGGAATGAAGAGAATAATCCTTGGCCGAAACGCTGATGATAACGCTAAGAATCACAACACAAACAGCGGGTAATTTCATATCACCTAATGTGGGCGAGAAAAGTTGGTCAGACAATAAAAATTCGCCAGAACGAGGAATCTCCGGCCTTTGCACTCCAATGTTTCCTGATTCTGAATGGAGTCCATGGATCGGTCGAGTTTCTCGCCAAGAATCTGGATTGAATTGTGATGACTTAAGTTTATCCTGTCGTCTAATCATACATGAGCGTCGCTAGGATTTTCTTAACTGTTTTTTTGGTGGTATGGGCTGGAGGAGCCTATTCGTTGAACGCGGTTTCCAAAAAGGACATCAACTTCAGCCGAGATATCCGCCCCATCCTCTCCGAAAACTGTTTCAAGTGTCACGGAGCCGATGAGCAGGAACGCAAAAGCAAGTTGCGATTGGATGATCCGGAGGCGGCAAACCAACCCGCGAAGTCCGGCCATCGGGCATGGGTGGCAGGAAAACCTCAAGACAGTGAGCTGGTAAAACGAATCCTTTCGACGGATCCCGATGAAGTCATGCCTCCACCTGCGACAAAAAAAACGCTGACCGCTGAGCAGAAACAGATGCTCGAAAACTGGATTGCCTCAGGCGCGAAATACAACACTCATTGGGCATTTATTGCCCCGCAACGACCCTCGCTCCCCAAGGTTAAGGACAAGCAATGGCCCCAAAATGGGATCGACTACTTTACATTATCACGCTTGGAAAAAGAAGGTTTGAAACCTTCGCCGCAAGTGAACCGTTACGGATTGGTTCGCCGTGTTTATCTCGATTTAATCGGCCTCCCTCCTACACCCGAGGAGGCCGACTTGTTTGTCAACGACACGGCTCCAAAGGCACTCGAACGCTTGGTAGATCGACTTATGGACACCCCACAGTATGGGGAGCGGTGGGCTCGCCGGTGGTTGGACTTGGCGCGGTATGCCGACACCAATGGATACGAGAAAGATCGACCTCGCTCCATCTGGCCGTATCGGGACTGGGTCATCCAAGCTTTGAACGACGATATGCCATTCGACCAATTCACGATCAAGCAGATTGCTGGTGATATGGTGCCGAATGCCACGCAGGCGGATCGAGTGGCGACGGGGTTTCATCGCAACACCATGTTGAATGAGGAAGGCGGGGCGGATCCACTCGAATTTCGTTATCACGCCATGGTGGATCGCGTGAGCACGACGGGAACGGCTTGGTTGGGGTTGACCATCGGTTGCGCGCAATGCCATACACATAAATTCGATCCGATCACCCACAACGAGTATTACGGGGTTATGGCATTGCTGAACAATGCGGATGAACCAAAACTAGAAATACCTACTCCAGATTCAGTCGAGAAACGAAAAGCGATCGATGCGAAAATTGTCCAAATGGAAGGTGACCTACCCTCCAAATTCGCGGTGGAGGAAGTGACTTGGGAATATCCACTGTCCACAGCCACAACCAAGGCGGGCGTGTCCAACGAAAAGCAGGAGGATGGTTCCTGGAAGTTCGGCGAACAGGATGTGGCGGAATACACCTTTGCGTTCACCACAACCAAGGCCATCGAGGCCAGAACCCTTCGATTGGAAACGATTCCCCACAGTAGCCTTCCCAACCAAGGCTCCGGATTCAGCACCAGTGGTAATTTTGTTTTGAGCGAACTGCACCTTCGGATTTCCGGTCAGGATTCGTCGGGCGAACTCAAACCAATCAAGCTGACGAAAGCGACCTCTGATTTTTCTCAAGTTGGATTCGGTGTCGAGAAGGCGATTGACGGGGATCTCAAAACGGGATGGGCGGTCGCTCCCCAAGAATCAAAAAAACATTCGGCACAATTCGATCTCGAAAAACCGATCCTACTGCCCATCGGAACCCGGTGCGAGGTTCGTTTGGAACAGCACCATGGATCGAAACATGTCCTCGGTGGTGCCAAGATCAGCCTTGGAGTATCGGTCGAAAGCCCGATTCCAATCGAAGTGCGGCGCCGCGAATCCTTGGAGAAATCGTTTGGCGCCTGGGTGAAACTCGAATCATCGAAGGCGATCCATTGGGAAGCATTGAAACCGGATTCGGCGAAAAGCAATGAGCCAATCCTGACAATACAAGAGGATCGCTCGGTGCTTGCGAGCGGGGATCTAACCAAAAAAGACACCTACGACGTCACCTACAAAGGCACGGCGCAACGAATTACAGCGATGCGATTGGAAGCACTTCCCCATCCGAGCCTGCCTAAAGGAGGACCGGGACGTGCGTATTATGAGGGGCCGGAGGGGGACTTTTTGTTGTGCGAATTCAAAGCCTCATCAAATGGTAAACCCATCAAATTCAAAAGTGCCACTGTGGATTTCATCAAGGGAGCGTCTGGAATCGGAAGCAACGCGGGGGATGGAACGATCGATGATAATCCGCTGACAGGATGGTCTTTAGGCAACGGGGATGGGAAACCTCATGCAGCCGTGTTCATTTTGGAGGAGCCAATCGTTCTCACGCAGGACCTTCACATCAACATGTTATTTGAAAAGTATTTCGCGTGCAGCTTGGGGCGATTCCGACTCTCGGTCACCTCCGATGCGCAACCTGCTGAAGCTCGCGGCCTGTCCACTGAAGTAGAATTTGCCATGGTGAAGCCCCTCCAAGAAAGGACGGAGGCGGATCAATTATTGTTGCGCCGACATTTCTATCAAATCACTCCGGAACTGGCAGAGGCTAGAAAGGATGTCCAGAAACAACGGGACGCGATGCTGAAGGATCCCACCACACTCGTCATGTCCGAGCGTCCTGCGGGTTCCACTCGAACCACACGTCTCCACAAACGGGGGGAGTTTCTGCAACCATTGCACGAAGTTCAACCAGGAGTCCCTTCGTTCCTCCCTAATCTCGATTCCAAGCAACCCACGAATAGGCTCAACTTCGCACGTTGGCTGGTCTCCCCACAGAATCCACTGACCGCCCGCGTCACGGTGAATCGTCAATGGCACGCCTTTTTTGGACGCGGGCTGGTTCGCACCTTGGAGGATTTTGGATATCAAGGAGCCGCCCCATCCCATCCCGAATTGCTCGACTGGTTAGCGGTGGAATTTAGAAAAAAAGACTGGTCCTTCAAACAACTTCACAAACTCATCGTGACCAGCGCGACCTACCAACAGTCTTCAGAACTTAGACCTGATCTGATGGATCGTGATCCGCAAAATATTCTGCTGGCTCGTGGACCCCGTTACCGAGTGGATGCGGAAATGGTGCGGGATTCGACATTAAAAGCCAGCGGGTTGCTCTCCTCAAAAATAGGAGGAGCCAGTGTGTTTCCACCCCAACCGGCGAGTGTGACCACGGAAGGCGCCTACGGTCCGTTGACCTGGACAGCGAGCACCGGTGAGGATCGCTATAGGCGGAGCCTTTATACCTACGCCAAACGCACGGCACCTTTTGCGATGTTCAATACATTTGATGGCCCCTCAGGCGAAGCATGTGTCGCCCGGCGTGAAGTTTCTAACACCCCGTTGCAGTCGCTTACCTTGATGAACGATGTGATGATGGTGGAAATGGCCCAGGCCTTGGGCAAAATGATCGCAGCACAACCCGGAGACAACTCGGCGAAAGCCCGGGCACTTTTCCGGCGTTGCATGACCCGCCCTCCTGACCTAGCTGAGGAACGGATGCTCATTGATTTTTACACCAAACAAATGGAGCGACTTAATAAAAAGGAACTCGATCCCTCCAAGCTTTCTGGAGACAAGGAGTCGCCACACGCGGAAACTGCGGCTTGGGTCGCAGCGGCCCGCACCGTGCTCAACCTCGACGAAGCCATCACCAAGGAATAATCATGGATCCCATCCGATTACGGGCACAAAACATCACACGACGCCATTTTTTCCAAGAATGCGGCATCGGCGTTGGCAAACTTGCGCTCGCCTCGCTGCTCACCGATTCCTTTACCTCCCAATCGTTTGGAGACACGAGGATGATCAATCCCTTGGCTCCACGGCCGCCCCATTTTGCGCCTAAAGCAAAACGCGTGATCCACCTGTTCATGGCAGGTGCCCCCAGTCAGCTCGATCTTTTTGATTACAAACCTGAACTCGTTAAACTCCAGGGCAAGCCCCTGCCACCATCGGTGATTGGTGGACAACGATTTGCCTTTATCCGTTCCGATGCCGCAGTGTTGGGACCGCAATTCAAGTTCTCAAAACATGGGAAATGCGGAATGGAAATTTCAGAGGCATTGCCCTATTTGTCCAAAATTGTTGATGAGATTTGCCTGATCAAGACGGTGAAGACCGATCAATTCAACCATGCCCCAGCCCAGATTTTTTTCAACACTGGATTCGCCCAACCGGGGCGACCGTCGATCGGCTCGTGGACCAGCTACGGGCTCGGATCTGAGGCGAACGACCTTCCCGCATTCGTCGTCATGTCAACAGGCACCGGCATCAGCGGTGGCGCAGCGAATTGGTCGAGCGGATTTCTTCCTACAATTTACACGGGTGTGCGGTTCCGTAACCAAGGCGATCCCATCCTAAACATCACGAGTCCAGAGGGCGTGGATAGCCGATTGCAAAGAGACAGCCTTGATCTCATGGCGGCGATGAATCGGCGGCATCTGGAGACAGTCAAGGATCCAGAAATCGCGACCCGTATAGCGAGTTACGAGATGGCTTACAAATTACAAACGTCCGCTCCGGATTTGATGAACCTCAAAAGCGAATCTAAAGCGACCCTTGATCTTTACGGTTGCGACCCGGACAAGCCCAGTTTCGCCCGCGCCTGCCTGTTAGCTCGTCGCATGATTGAGCGAGGGGTGCGTTTCGTGAATATTTACAACGAAGGCTGGGACGCTCACACCGATGTCGCCGGCAACCATGATGGAAATTGCAAAGCAACCGACCAAGCCTCTGCCGCGTTGGTGTTGGACCTGAAGCAACGTGGGCTTTTGGACGACACCCTCGTCATCTGGGGAGGCGAGTTTGGACGAACTCCGATGGTGGAAACCAATCCTCTCCTAGGTCGCAGCCAAGGACGGGATCATCATCCTTCCGCCTACTCCATCTGGATGGCGGGTGGGGGCATCAAAAGCGGTTTGACCTTTGGAAAGACCGATGATCTCGGTTATCACGCTGCGGAAAACCCAGTCCACGTCCATGATTTGCAAGCAACCATATTGCACCTGTTGGGATTGGATCATGAGCGACTCACCTATCGCTACGCAGGGCGTGATTTTAGGTTGACCGATGTCCACGGTAAAATCGTTTCAGGGATACTGGCCTAAAATTTCAAGTCACCATTTTTGGGTAAAAAGGCAGAGGTAATCTCCTTGGATTGGCACCCCAATTCTGGTACGAATTAGGTCGATCCACAAAATAAAACGTAACCATATGCCTAAATTAAATTATTTGGCGATACTGTGTGCGTGCCTTTCACCTGGCATTGTTTCAGCATCGACCTACACCAACGACTTCAGCAGTACAACTCCCACGGGATTTGTATTGAATGGAGGAGTCCGACCTGCTCCCAATGACTCCTTGTTTTATCCGGCACTCGAAGATGGCGTGCTAAAACTCACCTACGCTGAAAATGGCGAGATGGGATCTGCGATTTTCGATGATATCGATCCCGGCATTTCGATCGGTAGTTTTACAGCCACGTTTAAAGTCCGCATCGGCGGCGGTTCCTCCACTCCTGCGGATGGAATGGCTCTGTTTTACGGCAGCGGCATTGATGCTTCCGCAAATTTCGGCGAGGAAGGTCCTGATTTGTTGGTGTATACCTCCTACAAAGGCGTCACAGTTTCGATCGATACTTATGACAATGTGGACGGCGATCCATTAAATGGGAGAGGTGAGGCTCCATCGATTGATGTCTTGGTGGACGGAGTTCAGGTGTTGCACAAAATGATGGATGTGTTCTTTTTACAAAGCGACACCTTCATCCCAGTTACCGTGGTGCTCAAACCCAACGGAACCATCAGCGTCAATTATAGGGGAACGGATATTTACAAGGACGCCTACCTTCCTGGTTGGGCACCGATGACTGGGGGACAATTCGCGATTGGAGCCCGGACAGGCGGATTGAATGAGAACAACTGGATTGACGACGTGAGTTTCACCACCGTCGCCGCCGGGAATCCTGTGGCACCAACGATCACGCAAGCCCATGCCTCCCAGACTGTGAACGAGCATGGCTCGGCTACATTCTCCGTTGCTTTCGATGGGACTCCTGGGTTCAGCGTTCAATGGAGCAAAAACGGTGTAGATATTGATGGAGCAACCAACCCCACCTACGCCCTTGCAAACATTCCTTACGCGCTGAATGGCGCGGAGATCAAGGCCAAGGTAACCAATGCTCAAGGCTCAGTCACCTCTTCTGCGGCGATAATCACCGTAAATGCCGATGTCGTGGCTCCCTCCGTGGTAAGTGCTGTGGGTAACGAACAACTCAACGCCGTGACAGTGACTTTTTCCGAGAATGTCGCCTTCGTTTCCGCAGTGGGTAATTACGCCATCAACAATGGCTTGGCAGTCCAATCCGTGGAAGTGTTAAACGCCAAACAGGTGCGATTGACCACGGGTTCCCAGACCCCCGGTTCCGTCTATACCTTGACCGTCAACGGAGCGAAGGATATGGCCACCAATCCCAACACCATCGCCACGGATAGCACGAAGCAGTTTTATGCATTTGCGATCGCCCCAGGTTTTTTAAAATTTGAATACTGGGGAAACATTGGCGGAGTTCCTGTTTCCAATCTCCTTGATGATCCTCGCTATATTGCCGGCACTCCCGACCAAGTCCACTTCGCATCATCCTTTGATAGCCGCACTGTTTTCCCTAATGATAGCCATGAGAATTACGGGGCTCGAATCTCGGGATGGGTCACCCCGACTGTAACCGCTAATTACTACCTGTTCCTCCGTAGTGACGACGCCGCCCAACTTTTCATCAGCACGGATGAAAAACCCGAAAACCTCGGAACTTCTCCCGTAGCAGAAGAACCCGGATGCTGCAATGGGTTCCGAGAACCTATCGATGGTGTCCCTCAAACCACACCCGAAGCCATCACACTGAATGCAGGGCAACGTTATTTTATTGTAGCTCTCTACAAAGAAGGAGGTGGCGGTGATTATTGCCAAGTGGCTTGGAGAACAGATACAGACACCACCGCAGCAGGTTCGTTAACCCCGATCCCAGGGTTCTACCTCTCCACGATGGCGGATCCGGGAGCGGCTTCCATCAGCTTTGCTTCACACCCAGTTAATTCCGGTTCGACGGAGAATAAAACCGTCACTTTCACCTCGGCAGCAACGGGCGCACCCTCTCCACTTGCGTTCCAATGGCAACGAGCCGATGCCGGAAGCACAACCTTTGCGAATATCGCTGGGGCAACCGCCTCCTCCTACACCACGCCCGTTCTCAAACGCGCGAATGACAACGGTGCAAAATATCGTGTCGTGGCCTCGGTTCCCGGCAAAGCGATCGCCAGCAGTGAAGCGACATTGACGGTCGAAATTGACTCCACGCCACCCGCGCTATTGGGGGCAGTCACGGGCGGAGGCTACACCAGCGTGACTCTCACCTTCTCGGAACCGCTCAATGCTGCCTCGGCATCAGTGGGGGCGAATTACAGCATCTCACCCAGTATCGCGGTCATCGCAGCGACGATCGTGAATGCAACCACTGTCCGGTTAACCACGGCGGCTCAAGCCCAGTCCACCGTTTATTCCGTCACCGCCACCGGGGTGCTAGACACCGCCATTCCAGCCAACGCCATCACCGCCGGCCAGAACACGGCGAGTTTCACAAGTTGGACCTA